>DASYGT010000055.1:0-133733 GCA_035999365.1 Jatrophihabitantaceae bacterium | reverse complement strand
TCGCCTCTATGGCGCCGGCCGCCGTGCCCGCCTGCTGCTCGACGCCGCGCGCGAGGCGACGGCCGATGCCATCGGCGCGCGCGCCGACGAGGTGAGCTTCTGTGCCAACGGCGCGCAGGCGTTGCATGCCGCCGTGCTGGGTGCGATCGCAGGGCGGCCGGGCGCTGACCGTGGCGTCGTCCACAGCGCGGTCGAGCATTCCGCAGTGCTCGCCGCGGTCGCACGCCACGTTGCGGCGGGTGGCACGGCCACCTCGGTCGACGTCGATCACCTCGGTCGCGTGGATACCGAGGCCTTCGTAGCCGCCGCGTGCCGGACCGGGTTCGGCGTCGCGGCGCTGCAGGCCGCGAACCATGAGGTCGGCACCACCCAGCCCGTCACCGCCGTAGCTGAACGACTTGGCACCCGCACGCTGGTCGTCGACGCATCGCAGGTGATCGGTCACATCGCGCCTCCCCCAGCCTGGGACGTTCTTGCTGCCGACGCGCGGATGTGGGGTGCGCCCACACTCGGCATCCTGGCCGTGCGCACCGGCCGCCGCTGGCAGTCACCGTTTCCTTCCGACGAGCGCGAAGCCGGCCGCGTGCCGGGCCTGCCCAACCTGCCCGCGATCGTCGCCGCTGCCGCCACGCTGCGCGCCGTCGAGGCCGAGCGCAGCGCGCGTGCACAGCAGCACCGCGCGATGATCGACCGCATTCGCGCCGCCGTCGTCGCAACGGTCCCGGACGTCGAGGTGCTCGGCGACCCGGTCGATCGGCTGCCGCACATCGTCACCTTCTCCTGCCTCTACGCCGACGGGGAGGCGTTGCTGGCCGGCCTCGACCGGCGCGGTTTCGCAGTGTCGTCCGGGTCTTCCTGCACCTCCTCCGCACTGCAGCCGTCTCACGTCCTCGTCGCCATGGGCGCCCTCACCTCCGGCAATATCCGGGTGTCATTGCATGCCGAGACGGCCGACGCCGAGGTCGACGAGTTCCTCGCCGTGCTGCCCGGTGTCGTTGCCGATGTGCGCGCCGAACTCGGTGCGGCCGGGCTGTGAGCTCGCTCATCATCGACTGCAGGGGACGTCGCTGCCCCCTGCCCATCCTCGATCTGGCCCGGGCGATCGGCGACGTGCCCATCGGAAGCACGATCACCGTCGAGGCCGACGATCCGGCGGCCCGCCCCGACATCGCCGCCTGGTGCCGGATGCGCGGGCACGAATTCGTCGCGGAATCGGCTGCGCCCGACGGCACGTCCGCGTACACCGTGCGCAGACTGAGCTGACAGACCGGGATACTGGAGACGTGTGCGGTCTGATCGGATTCCTCTCAGCCGACGGCGACGCGGCGTCGGTCGCCGCCGCTGTCGAGGGCTCGCTCGCGGACATGCGGCATCGCGGACCTGACGAGGGCGGCGTCTGGACCGACGACGACGTGGTGATCGGCTTCCGCCGCCTGTCGATCATCGACATCGACCACTCCCACCAACCGTTGCCGTGGCTGGGTGGCAGGTATCACCTGATCTTCAACGGCGAGATCTACAACTACCTCGAACTGCGCGAACGCCTGGCACGTGAGTTCGGCGCACAGTTCGAGACCGACGGCGACGGCGAGGCGATCGTCGCCGGATACCACTATCTCGGCGAGAAGTTCGTGCGAGAGCTGCGTGGCATGTTCGCGTTCCTGATCTGGGACAGCCACGAACGAGTGCTGTTCGGCGCGCGGGACTGGTTCGGTATCAAACCGCTCTACACCTACGCCGACGATCGCGGCGTGTTCTTCGCGAGCGAGAAGAAGTCACTGCTCGACGTCGCCAGCCCCGACGCCCGCTCCGATGTCGACACGACCGCGCTCCAGCACTACCTCACCTTGCAGTACGTCCCCGAACCGGCGTCGATGCATCGCGCAATCGGCCGCATCGAATCGGGTATGTACTTCGTCGCGAAGCCGGGCGAGCCAGTTCGTCCGCGACGCTATTTCCATCCGGACTTCGCGATCAAGCCGGTGAGTGACGAAGACAAGCTCTTCCGCGAGATCGCAGAGGCACTGGAGGATTCCGTCGAGAAGCACATGCGCGCCGACGTCACCGTCGGTTCGTTCCTGTCCGGCGGAATCGACTCCACGGCGGTCGCAGCGTTGGCGAAACGCCACAACCCGAAGCTGCTCACCTTCACCACCGGCTTCGAGCGACCTGGTTACAGCGAGATCGATGTCGCGGCCGAGTCGGCCGCTGCGATCGGCGTCGAGCACATCACGAAGGTGGTCTCCCCCGACGAGATGATGCAGGCGCTGCCGCTCATCGTCTGGTATCTCGACGACCCGGTCGCCGACCCGGCGCTCGTGCCGCTGTACTTCATCGCCCGCGAGGCCCGCAAGCACGTCAAGGTCGTGCTGTCCGGCGAGGGGGCCGATGAACTCTTCGGCGGGTACACGATCTACCGCGAGCCGATCTCCCTTCGCGCGTTCGACCGGTTGCCGGGCGGCCTGCGGCGCGGTCTCGGCACGCTCTCGACGAGGATTCCGGAAGGAACCCGCGGCAAGGATCTGCTGCGCCGCGGATCGATCGGTATCGAGGAGCGCTACTACGGCAACGCCCGCATCTTCCGCCCAGACGAGATGCAGGGGTTGTACAAGGGATTCGACCCGGCCGTCTCGTACATGGACGTCACTCGCGCGCTCTACGCGTCGACCACCCATCTGGACGGTTCGACGCGGATGCAGTACGTCGACCTGTTCACCTGGCTGCGTGGCGACATCCTCGTCAAGGCCGACAAGATGACGATGGCCAACTCACTCGAACTGCGCGTGCCGTTCCTCGACACCGAAGTCTTCGCGGTGGGCTCATCCGTGCCGACGAACCTCAAGATCACCCGCGACACGACCAAGTACGCGCTGCGCCGTGCGCTGGAGCAGATCGTGCCTGCGCACGTGCTCAACCGACCGAAACTCGGATTCCCCGTCCCGATCAGGCACTGGCTCAAGGATGAGATGTACGACTGGGCGCGCTCAATCATCACCGAGTCTCAGGCCGATGCGCTCTTCGACCTCCAGGCCGCACTGGCGCTGCTCGACGCCCACCGCGCCGGCCCGCACGACTACTCGCGCAAGATCTGGACGCTGCTGGTCTTCCTGACCTGGCACGGCATCTTCATCGAAGACCGGATCCACCCGCAGATCCCCGAACCGGTCTACCCGGTCCGGTTGTAACACATCGGCGCAGCCTCCGGAGACCCGATCGGTTAGCCGAGGAACGGCAGCACATCTGCCGCGCACTCGTCGCCATAGGACTCGGCGAGGCGCTCGGCGAAGTTCGGTTTCTTGACCTCGTACTCCTGCGTGCCAACCGTTTCCAGGACGAGCGTCGCAAGCAGGCTGCCGACCTCCGCCGCGCGCTGCCACGACAAGCCCCACTCGCGGGCCGAGAGGAATCCCGCACGGAATCCGTCCCCCACACCCGTCGGATCGACCTTGGCGTACTCCTTCGCGACGGGAACGTGCACCCGCTCCACGTCGCGTCCGAGGATCTCGACGCCGGACGAGCCGAGGGTCGTGACCCGCACCTCGATTCGGTCCATCACCGCCGACTCGGACAGGCCGGTCTTCGATTCGAGCAGGCTCTTCTCGTAGTCGTTCGTGAAGAGCAGTTCGGCGCCGTCGATCAGTTCGACGAGTTCCTCACCGGTCATCCGAGCGATCTGCTGGGACGGATCGGCGGCGAAGCGGAATCCTCGGTCACGACACTCGACGCTGTGCCGCACCATGGCGGCGGGGTCGTCGGCGCTGATGACGACGAGGTCGGCGCCGGTGGCACGCCAGGCCGGCTCCAACTCGATGTTGCGCGCCTCGCTCATCGCTCCCGCGTAGAACGACGCGATCTGGCACATCTCCTCGTCGGTCGTGCAGACGAAGCGCGCCGTGTGGTGGATCGGCGACACATGGACGTAGTCACAGTTGACGCCGTTGCGTTGCAGCCAGGCGCGGTACTCGTCGAAGTCGGCACCGACCGCGCCCATGAGCACCGCCTCACCGCCGAGCTGTCCCATGCCGAAGGCGATGTTCGCCGCCACGCCACCGCGCCGGACGACCAGGTCGTCGACCAGGAACGACAGCGACACTTTGTGCAGGTGTTCGGCGAGCAGCTGCTCGGAGAACTTACCCGGGAAGTGCATCAGGTGATCGGTAGCGATCGACCCTGCAACGAGAACAGCCATGGCGCGGAGGCTACCCAACGCGTGTTTCGCCAGCGCGCCGAAACGCGAATTCGATCAGATCGGCTCAGCCGCAGAAGGAGTTGCCGCAGGCGCATCCACCGGATGCATTGGGGTTGTCGATCGTGAACCCCTGCTGCTCGATCGTGTCGGTGAAATCGATCGTCGCGCCGCCGAGGTACGGCGCGCTCATCCGGTCGACGACCACGGGGACCCCGCTGATGTCGAGCTCGTGGTCGCCGTCGAGGGTGCGCTCGTCGAAGAAGAGCTGGTACTGCAGACCCGAGCACCCACCTGGCTGGACGGCCACGCGCAGACGCAGGTCGTCGCGTCCCTCCTGGTCGAGCAGCGCGCGGACCTTCAGTGCCGCCGTCTCGGTCAGTGCGAGCGACGCGGGGGGTGCGTCGGCGGGGGCACTCGTGAGCTCGATCGACGTGGTGTCGGCGGCGGTCATGTGGCTCCTCAGGGTCGCGCACGTCGGAAGGACGGCAGCTGTGCTTCGTACAGGCCAACGGGCAGCGCCCGTGCAGCTATTCCCATGGTAGCCCGCCGGGGATCTTCGGACCGCGATTACGCTCGACTCGTGAGCTTCACCGAACCGGTCTCGACCCCCCTGGCCCTGCTCCTGCTGGGCCACGGCAGCGACCCCGCATCCGAGCGTGGCGTCGACTGCCCCGGGGACCTGCCACCGGCCTCGGACCCGCTGCTCGTCGAGCGAGCGGCCGCCGCCAAGGCCCAGCTGGGCGAACGCGTCTTCGTACTCGGCCACCACTACCAGCGTGACGAAGTCATCCAATTCGCCGATGTGACGGGCGACTCCTTCACGCTCGCGCGCGAGGCCGCCGCTCGCCCCGCGGCGGACTACATCGTCTTCTGCGGCGTGCACTTCATGGCTGAATCCGCCGACATCCTCACCGGGCCGAGCCAGCAGGTCATCCTCCCGGACCTCGCCGCCGGTTGCTCGATGGCGGACATGGCCGGCTACCAGCAGGTCCTCGAGGCCTGGGACGTCCTCGCCGACGCCGGCGTCGCCGACCGCACCGTCCCGGTGACCTACATGAACTCGTCGGCGGCCATCAAAGGCTTCACCGGCGAGCACGGCGGCACTGTGTGCACCTCGTCCAATGCCGAGCGGGCCCTGCGCTGGGCGTTCGAACAGCGACCCGCTGACGGAAAGGTGCTGTTCCTGCCCGATCAGCATCTCGGTCGCAACACCGCCGTGCTGCAACTCGGGCTCGATCTCGAAGACTGCGTCGTGTTCGATCCGCACAAACCCGGCGGCGGGCTGACAGAGCAGCGACTGCGCAACGCCCGCGTGATCCTCTGGCGCGGGCACTGCTCGGTACACGGGCGGTTCACCGCCGACAACGTCGCCGAGGTGCGCGCCCGGGTGCCGGGGGTGCAGGTGCTCGTGCATCCCGAGTGCCGGCACGAGGTCGTGCTCGCCGCCGATCTGGTGGGCTCGACGGAATTCATCATCCGCACCGTCGAGGCGGCACCGGAGGGCTCGTCATGGGCCATCGGCACCGAGCTGAACCTGGTGCGCCGTCTGGCCGAGGCCCATCCGGACAAGCGGATCACATTCCTCGAAAGGACCGTCTGCTACTGCTCGACGATGAACCGCATCGACCTGCCGCACCTCGTCCGCTCCCTTGAGGCGCTGGCCCGCGGCGAGGTCCTCAACCGGATCGCCGTCGACGCCGCTGTCGCGGCAAACGCCCGGCTCGCCCTGGACCGGATGCTCGCCCTTCCGTAGTGCACAGGCCGGCATATGCCGGCCTGTGCCGCCCGGCACGCCGAGACCGCATACCCTGGGCGGCGTGAAGCTGTCGCCCAGACGCGCCGAGCCGGCCGTAGATGTCGTCGCCGAAATTCCCGGCGACTCCGCGAACGACGCCGCAACGAAGGGCCGCCCGACACCCAAGCGGCGCGACTCGGCGGCGCCCCGAGGTCCGGTGGTTGCACCAAAGACCCGCAAAGAGGCCTATGCGCGCCAGAAGCAGCAGGCCAAGGCCGTGCGCGCCGCGAGGTCCACGCGCAGCAGCAAGCCCGCGGCCAGCATGACGGCCGTCGAACGGCGTGCGGCGCTGCGTGCCGGTGACCCGTCCGTCCTGCCCCGCCGCGACCAGGGTGCGACGCGCAAGTTCGCGCGTGACTACGTCGACTCGCACCGCATGGCGAGCAACTACCTGCTGCTGCTCTTCCCGATCATGATCGTCAGCTACCTGATCCCGTACGTGCAGTTCCTCGTGCTGTTCGTGCTCATCGCTCTGGTCGTCGAGTGGAACATCACCGGACGACGCATCCGCAGGATCGCCATGGAGCGATTCGGCAAGGCCGACGGCAGTGCGATGTCGATCGGCTTCTATGCAGGCAGTCGCGCCTACCTGCCGCGGCGCTGGCGGTTGCCCGCCCCGCAAGTGGCGCTCGGCGACGAGATCTAGCGACTGCCTGCGGCTACTCCTCGGCCAGGGACATCGGGCCGTACACCTCGCGGCTGCCGTCGAGCAGCGTCGCGCGGGCAACGCCGGCCTCGGCGAGCGCACGCCAGTTCTCGCCCAGCCAGCTCTCCGCGTCGGACTGGTTCGGATGCGATGGCGCGGGCGGCGACGTGACCGCCGTCCCGTCCGCCGATTCCAACCGCCACGTCCAGGTCATCGCAGTCCTCTCGCGCCGAAGGTCCCGACCGACCCTAGCGACCGGCTGGCGGTGCCCTCGGCATACTGACCGGCATGGGTACTGAGTCAGAGGCGCAGGCAGCCGGTGAGTCGCCGCCGGTGACGCTGCTCGGGCTCGGGGCCGACGTGGCGCCGCCCGCTCTGGCAGCGGCCGCACCTCATAGCGATGTCCCCGGGCGGACACCCGGCGGCCGGCTCGTCGAGCTGCGCGAGTGGATCGCCGGGGTGCGCGGCGCCCCAGCCACAGACTTCAACCGGGCCCGACTGGCCGTCCTGGGTGACCACCTCGCCACGCCGGCAGACGTCGCAGCGCTCGCCGGCCTGAGCGTCGTCCCGCGTGGCGACGGTGCGGACGGCCTCACCGCGGGAATGCGTCTCCTCGATCGGGAAGTCGACGGCGGTACCGACCTGCTCGTGATCGCCGTGCCGGACGTCGATGTCGCTGCGCTGATCGTGATCTGCGTGCTGACGAACACCGAGCCGGTGAAGGTGCTGCCACGCGGAACGGCGCTCAACCCGCAGGAGTGGATGGCTCAGGCCGTCGCGGTCCGCGACGGACGCCGCACCGCCTTCGCACTGCGGGAGGATCCCGATGCCCTCGTCGAGGCCATCGGCGCACCGCAGTTGGCCACCGCCGCCGCCGCGATCGCGCATGCTGCAGCCCGCCGTACTCCGATGCTGCTTGACGGGGCAGGTGCCGTCGCCGCCGCCCTTCTGGCGCATGCGGCCCAGCCGCGGACGGCGTTGTGGTGGCAGATTGCCGACCGCGTCCAGCATCCGGCGTTCGACATCGCGACCGCGAAACTCGGACGGCGGCCGATTCTCGATCTCGGCATCGACACCGAGGACGGCACGGCCGGGGCGCTCGCCCTGATGGTCTTGCGCGCCGCCGTCCACGCGCACGGCGGCCGGCCTACCTGAGCTGCCGCGCGCGCCCCGCACGGCCGATATCGTCGTTCATCACTGCACACTCAGGACAGGAGCCGCGTGGACGACAGCGAGATCCCTCCGAAGCCGACGACGCCAGTGCTGTCCGATACGCGACACGACGCCGTCGAGGCCGTCACCTGGCAAGTGCGGGTCGCCGCCGCGTGGACGTGGCGGCTACTCGTGATCGGGCTGGGCATCTATGTCTTCGTCCGCATCCTCGGCCGCGTCGAATTGGTGGCGCTCTCGATCGTTCTCGCCCTCTTTCTGACCGCAGTCCTGCATCCTGTCGAGACCTTCCTGCGCCGCGTACTGCCGGGCCCACGCTCGCTACCGGCGGCGCTCGCGTTGCTCGTCGGCGTCGCCGCGCTCGTCGGCATCGGGTGGTTCGTGGCCTGGCAGATCGGGACGCACTCCAGCCAGCTCGGTGACCAGATCACGTCGTTCGTGGACAAGACCCGCAACTGGCTGCGCACCGGGCCGCTGCATCTGAAGTCCTCGGACATCGACAAGATCACGACGAACATCACGAACACGGTCAAGAACCATCAGGGGCAGATCCTCAGCGGCGCCATTGCGACGGTGCGTACCGCGGCGGAGGTGTTCGGCGCGATCCTGCTCATCCTGCTCACGACGTTCTTCCTGCTCCGCGACGGCGACGAGGTGTGGGCGTGGGTGCTGCGGCTGTTCCCCACGCGCGCTCAACCGCGCCTCAACGCCGCCGGCCGGGTCGGTTGGGGCTCATTCGGCGGCTACATGCGCGGGCAGTTGCTGATCGCGCTCTTCCACGGAATCACGATCATGATCTTGCTGTTCGTCCTGCAGGTGCCGCTCGCCGCCGCACTCGGCGTGCTGATATTCCTCGGTTCGTTCATCCCGCTCGTCGGCCTCACGATCACCGGTGCTCTCTGTGTCGCGATCGCACTGCTGGAACACGGTGTCACCGCGGGGATCGTCGTCGCGGTGTCGATCATCGTGTTGGTCCAGCTCGAGGCACACCTGCTGCAACCGGTGATCATGAGCCGCAGCGTGGACGTCCACCCGTTGGCGATTGCGCTGTCCGTGGTGACGGGCACGCTCATCGCCGGCATTCCCGGCGCCCTCGTCGCCGTGCCGCTCATCGCCTTTCTCAACTCGACGGTGCACGCGCTGCGCTCGCCGACATTCGCGGGCGATCCGGCGGCTCTGCCTGACGCGGAATCGCCACCTTCCGAACACCCGCCGCGAAAGCCCGGATAGGTCAGCGGACGTGCGACGGCACGAAGGGCGGCTTCACGATTCGTGCCGCGATGATCCGGCCGCGCACGTCGATCCCCACCTCGTCGCCCTCGCCCGCACCGGACGCCGAGTCGATCAGCGCCAGACCGATTCCGACCTTGCGCGTGGGTGAGAACGTCCCGCTCGTCATCTCTCCGATCCGCGACCCCGCGGCGTCAAGCACCTGCATGTGCGCACGGGGAATGCCGCGGTCGAGCACCTCGATGCCCCACAGCAGACGGCGCGGGCCGGCCTCGCGTTCGGCCGTCAGGGCGGCACGCCCCCAGAAGGCCGCCTTCGTCCAGCCCACCGCCCAGCCCGAGCGCGCTTGTACGGGCGTGATGTCGAGCGAGAGGTCCTGGCCGTGCAGCGGGTAGCCCATCTCGGTCCGGAGCGTGTCGCGCGCACCCAGACCCGCCGGGCGCCCGCCTGACTCCCCCGCGGCGGCGACGAGGGCGTCCCACACCGCAGGCGTGTCCGTCCAAGCGGGGATGATCTCGTAGCCGTGCTCACCCGTGTAGCCGGTCCGGCAGACGCGGGTCGGGCGCCCCTCGAAACTGGCGTCGACGTAGGCCATGTACGGCAGGTCCGCTGGGAGCCCGACCCGTTCCAGCACCCGGCCGGAGAGCGGCCCCTGGACGGCCAGCACCCCGAATTGCTCGTGCTGGTCCGTCACATCGACGCCTGCCGGCGCGGCCGCGGCAAGCCGGCTGACCACCTCGCCGGTATTCGCCGCGTTGGGCACCAGGAACACGGTGTCGTCGTCGACGAGATACGCGATCAGGTCGTCGACCACGCCGCCGGATTCGGCGCAGCACAGGGTGTACTGCGCCTGCCCCGCACCGATACGCCCCAGGTCGTTCGTGAGGCAGTCGTTGACGAACGCGCGCGCACCGGGGCCGACCACGCTCGCCTTGCCCAGATGCGAGACGTCGAACACGCCCACGGCCTCGCGCACCGCGGTGTGCTCGGTAACCACGCCGCCGCCGCTCGCTGCGTAATCGATCGGCATCTCCCAGCCACCGAAGTCGGCGAGCTTCGCACCGAGATCACGATGCCGTTCGAACAGCGGCGAGCGCCGCAGGGCTGCCATGGCCGATACCGTACCGACGTCTCATGGTGACCCGGCCGCGCGACACATAGCATCGCGGACATGCCCCCCGTGCCATCGGTGACCATCGTCGACCCCGCGGCCGACCCCACCGTGTTCGACAAGGCCGACGCCGTGGTCGTCGGTGTCGTCCCCAGCGCGACGGGCCCGCGCCTGGCGCGTGGCGCGAAGGCCGTCGACGCAGCGATGGGCAACCGGTTGACCGTCGCGCTGAAGGCCGCGGGCGCAACCGGCCGTCCCGGACAGGTCGTCAAGATCCCCACGTTGGGGCTGGCCCCGTTCGGGCTGGTGATCGCTACGGGAATCGGCAGTGACCAGACAGGCGAGGCGGTGCGGCGGGCGGTCGGCGCGGCCCTGCGAGCCGCTGCCCATCCACGCGTGCACATCGCCGTCGACGCCCCAATCGGCGCGATTGTGGAGGGCGCGCTCCTCGGCGGATACCGCTACACCGTGTACAAGTCTGCGCCCGGCAAGCAGATCGTGCGCCGGGTGACGGTCGGCGCAGCGGCAACGGCCGAGAACCGCAGTGCGATGCGCACCGCTCGTACCGTCGCCGTGGCCGTGCAGCAGGCCCGCGACCTGGTCAACACGCCACCGAACGA
The DNA here is from genome assembly GCA_035999365.1 of Jatrophihabitantaceae bacterium. Taxonomy (GTDB): domain Bacteria; phylum Actinomycetota; class Actinomycetes; order Mycobacteriales; family Jatrophihabitantaceae; genus DASYGT01. The sequence continues at coordinate 122,972 of DASYGT010000055.1, read as the reverse complement.
CCTCTATCCAGAGACATTCGCGGCTCGGGCGGTAGAACTTGCCGCCGCCGAGGCCCTCGACATCGAGGTACTCGATGCCCGGGCACTCGCCCGCGGACGCTATGGAGGGATCGTCGCGGTCGGCGCCGGATCGGCTCGCCCGCCCCGGCTCGTGCGGCTGAGCTACCGTCCGCGTCGCGCCGTGGGTCACGTCGCCCTGGTAGGCAAGGGCATCACCTTCGACTCCGGCGGACTGAACCTCAAGACCGCACACCTCACCTGGATGAAGTCCGACATGGCCGGCGCAGCGGCCGTGCTCGCGAGCACCGTGGCAGCCGCCGCGCTTCGGTTGCCGATTGCCGTCACCGCCACCGTGCCCATGGCCGAGAACATGCCCTCCGGCTCCGCGTATCGCCCGTCGGACATCGTGACGCTGCGCGGAGGCCGCAGCGTCGAGATAGCCGACACCGACGCCGAAGGCCGGCTCGTCCTCGCCGACGCCATCTCGCGGGCGGTGGAGGACGAGCCGGACCACCTGATCGAAGTGTCGACCCTGACCGGCGCCCAGCTGATCGCGCTCGGGCCACGCATCATCGGCGCGATGGGTGAGCCCGATTGGCGCGATCGCGTCGCACGTTGCGGCAACGCCGCCGGCGAGTCGGTCTGGGCGATGCCCCTCACCGAGGATCTGCGCGCCGGTCTGGACTCACCGGTCGCCGATCTGGTGAACGTGCCGCCGGACCGCTGGGGCGCGATGCTCGTCGGCGGGCAGTTCCTGGCTGAGTTCATGCCCGACGCGATGCCGTGGGTGCACCTCGACATCGCCGGCCCGGCATGGAACGCAGGCGGTGCGCGGGACTACACGCCGCAGGGCGGGACAGGTGCCGGCGTCCGCACGATCATGGCCTGTCTGCACGATCTTGTGGCGGAACGAGGCTGAGCTCGCCAGTTCGCGTCGCCCCTCACGGCCGAGTGGGCGTGTCCGGATCCTGCTGGTGCGTCCGCGCGGACTCTTTGCGCTGGGCGGTCCACTCCCTCATCCGTTTCGGATACCCCACGACGGCGACGTCGTACAGCGGAATTGCATGCTTGCGCGCGAACGCCTGCGCTGCGTCCGGGCCGGGGACTCGCCGCCGGGTCCACTCGCCGGTGGCGGCGACGAGGACCACCGTGGTGTCCGTGACCGCGGTGCGCGGTTCGATGTATGCCTCGACGCCCGGCTGCATCCTCACGAATTCGGTGAGGTGGGCGAGATCGGCCGAATCTGCGGTACGCAACGTGCCCGGCTTGTTCCTGCGGCGTCGCGGCATCAGCCCCACCAGCGCGCTTCCCCTCGTCCGGGCGACCTTGGACGCGAGCCGCCGAACCATGATCGCACCGCTGTCTGTGCATTCCTGTGCCGGCGCCGCCCGGCGTGAATGTCCCGCACCCCACACCCCGACCAGGTGGTGCCAAGATGGAGCCCGGCATTCCTTCGACGCAGCAGGAGCAGCAGTGGCAACCGGACGTACGCTACCCACCCCGACGAGGGCCGCGACCGAGGCGAAGTGGGGTTCGCATGGCTGACAACCAGGCTGATCTGGTCATCCTCGGAGGTGGCAGCGGCGGCTACGCCACGGCGCTACGGGCCGCCGAGCTGGGCAAGACCGTCGTCCTCATCGAACGGGACAAGGTCGGCGGCACCTGCCTGCACCGCGGCTGCATCCCGACGAAGGCGCTGCTGCATGCGGGCGAGATCGCCGACGCTGCTCGTGAGAGCGCCCAGTTCGGCGTCAACGCGAGCTTCGAAGGCATCGACATGGCCGGCGTCCACAAGTACAAGGACGGCGTCATCAGCAAGAACCACAAGGGTCTGGTCGGCCTGATCAAGAGCCGCAACATCCAGATCGTGGAGGGCGACGGTCGGCTGGTCGGCGCCAAGACAGTCGCCGTCAACGGGGACACCTACACCGGCACCAACGTCGTGCTCGCGACCGGCTCGTACTCCCGCACGCTGCCGGGCCTCGACCTCGACGGTCAGCGCGTGATCGCCAGCGAGCACGCCCTGCAGCTCGACCACGTCCCGGCATCGGCGATCGTCCTCGGCGGTGGTGTCATCGGCGTCGAATTCGCCAGCGCCTGGAAGTCGTTCGGCTCCACCGTGACGATCGTCGAGGCACTGCCCCATCTCGTTCCGCTCGAGGACGAGTCGAACTCCAAACTGCTCGAACGGGCCTTCCGACGTCGCGGGATCGAGTACAAGCTCGGCGCCCGCTTCGAACGCGTCGAGCACACCGACTCCGGCGTCCGGGTGTACCTCGAAGGCGGCGAGAGCCTCGAGGCGGAGCTGCTGCTGGTTGCGGTAGGGCGCGGCCCGACATCGGACGGGCTCGGATACGAGGAGAACGGCATCGCGATGGACCGCGGCTTCGTGGTCGTCGACGAGTACTGCCGCACCAGCGTCGACGGCGTCTACGCAGTCGGCGACGTGATCCCGACCTTGCAACTGGCCCATGTCGGATTCGCCGAGGGAATCCTCGTGGCCGAGCACATCGCCGGGCTGCCCGTGGCGCCGATCGACTACGCAGGCGTCCCGCGCATCACCTACTCGTCTCCCGAGGTCGCTTCGGTGGGGCTGACCGAGCCGCAGGCCGCCGAGCGTTACGGTGCTGACAAGATCAAGACACTCACGTACGACCTCTCCGGCAACGGCCGCAGCGCGATCCTCAACACCAAGGGGGCGGTGAAGCTCGTCGCCGAGGTCGACGGTCCCGTCCTCGGCATTCACATCGTCGGCGACCGCGTGGGTGAGCTGATCGCCGAAGCGCAGCTGATCTACAACTGGGAGGCCCTGCCGGGCGAGGTCGCCCAGCTGATCCACCCGCACCCGACGCAGTCCGAGGCGATCGGCGAGGCACACCTGGCCCTCGCCGGCAAGCCGCTGCACGTGCACGACTGACAAGACCCGACCAAGCCGCTGACCAGCGCGAAGGAGCCCTTGCCCATGCCAGTCTCCGTGACCATGCCCCGCCTCGGCGAGAGCGTCACCGAAGGCACCGTGACGCGATGGCTCAAGCAAGAGGGCGATCACGTCGACGCCGACGAGCCGTTGCTGGAGGTCTCCACCGACAAGGTCGACACCGAGGTGCCGTCGCCTGCGTCAGGAACGCTCCTGTCGATCAAGGTCGCGGAGGACGAGACCGTCGACGTCGGGGCCGAACTTGCGGTGATCGGCGACGCCGACGGATCCGCAGCTGACTCGGCCGCACCCGCGGAGGCGGTGGCAGCGTCACCAGAGGCTCCCGCCGAGCAGGCGCCCCCACCCACCGACGCGGCCCCACCGACCGACGCCGTGCCACCGTCGGCACCGCCGCCGCAAGCCGAGCCGCAGCCCACCCAGGCGCCGGCAGCCGACTCAGCACCGGCGCATGCCGCTCCTGCCGCCTCGGACAACGTCGCTGCCGCGCGAACCACGCCGGCCCGGTCGGGCGACGCGGCTGCCGACGAGGACGAGGTCGCCGGTGCGTACGTGACACCTCTCGTGCGGAAGCTGGCCAGCGAGCACGGCGTCGACCTCTCGAGCGTGCACGGCACCGGTGTCGGCGGCCGGATCCGCAAATCCGACGTGCTCTCCGCGGCAAGTCAGCTGCCGTCGGCGCCGAGTCAGGCCGCCAGTGCCCCGGTGGCTGCCGAGCCATCCGCACCGCCGGCGCAGGCCGCACCATCCGCACCGGCCGCGGCACCGGCGGCCGCGCCTCAGCGCGGTCGGGTCGAACCGATGTCGCGCATGCGCCAGGTGATCGCGGCGCGCATGGTCGAATCCCTGCAGGTTGCGGCCCAGCTCACCACCGTGGTCGAGGTGGACGTCACCAAGATCGCGCGCCTGCGCCAGCACGCCAAGGCCGGATTCGAGCAGCGAGAGGGCGTCAAGCTCACCTTCCTGCCCTTCTTCGCCGTCGCCGCGATCGAGGCCCTCAAGGCACATCCCGTCGTGAACTCCTCGATCGACGTTCAGGCGAAAACCGTCACCTATCACGATGCCGAGCATCTGGGCATCGCCGTCGACACCGACCGCGGCCTGGCGGTCCCGGTGATCCACAACGCCGGTGACCTCAATCTGGCCGGAATCGCCCGCAAGATCTCCGACCTCGCCGAGCGCACACGCGCCAACAAGGTGAGTCCGGACGAGCTCGGGGGCGGCACGTTCACGATCACGAACACGGGCAGCCGCGGGGCGCTGTTCGACACTCCGATCATCAACCAACCCCAGGTCGCCATCCTCGGCACGGGTGCCGTGGTTCGCCGAGCGGTCGTCGTCGCGGACGTCGAGCTCGGTGAGACCATCGCAGTCCGCTCGATGGTCTATCTCGCTTTGTCCTACGACCATCGCATCGTCGACGGCGCCGACGCCGCGCGCTTCCTCACCACGATGAAGCAGCGACTCGAGGCTGGCGCCTTCGAACGTGCACTCGGGTTGAGCTGACAACGTGCGCATCGTGCTGGCGGGGGCCTCGGGGTTGATCGGCAGCGCATTACGTCATTCGCTGACCAACGCCGGCCATGACGTCACGGTTCTCGTCCGCCGTGCGCCGTCGTCCGTCGACGAGAAGCAGTGGGCACCGCAGGACGGCACGCTCTCGGAGGAGACGGTTGAGCACGCGGACGCGATCGTCTGCCTGTCCGGCGCGGGCGTTGCCGATCGGCGCTGGACGGAGGGGTACAAGCGCACGTTGCGTGCCAGCAGGCTGGACACGGTCGGCACGATCGCGCGCACCATGGCCAACGCTGGATATCAGGGCGTGTTCCTCGCGGCGTCCGCAGTCGGGTACTACGGCGACACCGGGGATGCCGAGATCGACGAGAGTGCACCGCACGGCACCGGCTTCCTCGCCGAACTCTGCGAGGAGTGGGAGAACGCCTGTGCGCCCGCTGCCGAGGCCGGTGCGCGCGTGGTGAACCTACGCACCGGCATAGTGCTCACACGTAAGGGCGGTCTGCTCAAACGTCTCGCGCCGATCGTGCGCCTCGGCGTGGCCGGACGACTCGGCAGCGGGCAGCAGTTCCTTCCGTGGATCACACTCGCCGACGAGATCGGTGCCATCGAATACCTGCTCGGCCACGACGTGCACGGTCCGGTGAACCTGACCGGACCGAACCCTGCCCGCAACCAGGAATTCGTCGCGGCGCTCGCGCACTTGCTGCACCGGCCGGCCGTCGTGCCTGTTCCGGGCTTCGCGATCAAGATGGCTCTTGGCGAGTTGGCACAGGACGCCCTCGGTGGCCAGCGCGCACTGCCGGTCACGCTGACCGAGTCGGGATTCGTGCACCAGCATCCACAGCTGGGTTCCGCGCTGGCCTGGGCAGTCGAGAACTGAGCCGACAGCGCCCACCTTCGAGGTCAGGGCGTGACGGCACTGATCAAGAACGTCGACCCGGATCGCGACAACGTCATGTGCAGTGTGGACGGGCCTGAGCCCGCCGCCTTGGCCTTGGCTGTCCCATTGCAGAACAGCACCGACTGAGCCAGCGTCGCGCGCACATCGATGCTGATCGACGTCGCGTCCTGGGCATGAATAACGACATTGCTGTACGTGGTGCGGACGCCTTCGAGTCCGCAGCCCGAAGGGACGATGCGTTCCAGTGACGCGGTGTCCTCGTCGAGCAACGGGCCGGGCGTGTAGACGCCGGTGAGCAGCAGCGGAGCGCGCCGGGCGAAGGCGCGTTCGCGCAGCGCATCGAGCTGGACGAGAACCGTTTGCACGTCCGCCGGAGTCAGCGGTTTTGCCGTGGCCGACGTCACGCCACTGTCGACGCTCACACCCGGCCCCGCCGCAGTGTTGCCCGGCACCGCCAACGTCTCGACCGCGCCACCGACGGCTCCGCTCGGTGTGCTGGAGGCCGACACGGCAGGCGTGGACGTCACCGGAGACTCCGCCCGGGTTCGCTTCGTATCACCGGCTAGTCCCCACGCGACAGCGCCGCCGGTCAGGGCCACAACGCAGCCCGCAGCGACGGCCCAGCGCACCCATGCCTGCCGCCACCGCGAGCGCCGGTATCGATGTGTGCGACGTGGCCTGGGCCGAGGCGCCGCGATGTGCGTCTGGGCAGGGTTGCCGCCGGAGTAGGCGACGTCGGTGGAACCTGTGTCGTCGGTGGAACCCGTCTCGTCGGTGGAACCCGTCTCGTCGGTGGAACCCGCGTCGTCGGTGAGCGACGCGTCGTGGGTGAGCGATGCGAACGCGGGCGGCGGGACCGGCTCGAACTCATCGGTGTCGTGGAGCCGCCTGACGGGCGGGGTGGCGATCGGCACGACATCACGCGGGAGCGGCACAGCGCGCTCACGACCGGCCTGCAGTTCGACGGCGACGGGCTGCGTCGAGAAACGCAGGTCGAGGGCAAGTTCGGCCGCGGTTCCGCGGCGCGCTGGCTCGATCGCGAGCGCACGCCGCAGGACCGCACGCATCTCGCCCGGCACATGAGCGGCGTCGAGCCGCTCGTCGAGATCTGACAGGTTGGCGGCGAGGGCTGCGAACAGCGCGTCCTCGGCTGTGGCGCCCGGCCACAATGCGCGGCCCGTCAATGCGTGCAGCGCGACACCCCCGAGCATGAAGACATCGCTCTGCGGTGCAGGCATGAATCCCGCGGCAACACCGGGATCCATGTAGGCCGGCGTGCTGCGCACTGTCGATTCGTCACCGGCGAGACGAGCCACGCCGAGATCGGCGAGCATCGGCTGCCCGTCGTCGGTGAACAGAATGTTCGACGGGGTGACGTCGCCGTGCACAACACCGGCTTCGTGGAGGTAGGCGAGTACTGATGCGATCGGCGCGAGCGCGGCGACGACCTCACCTGGCGCGAGCGATCCGCGCGCCTCGATCAGGTCAGCAAGCGAGCCACCAGAGGCGAGATCGAGGACGAGGACGGCCTGCGCCCCATCGATGATGATCTCGTGCAGCCGAATCAGGTTCGGGTGATCGAGCGCGGCGAGCAGTGCGGCTTCGGACCGCGCCGCGCCGGCCTGCGCCGAGTCACGCAAGGCGATTCGCTTGAGCGCTACCGGATCGTGGCTCGACGCCACGCGCCCGAGCCACACCGCGCTGGAGGATCCCGATCCGAGCGGCGCGTCGACGAGGTACCCAGGCACCGTGAACGCCGCGCGACTCATGACCGCAAAGCCTAGGCGAGGGGCGTTCTCGGCGCAGACGATCGTCCACAACACGGGCAACACGTGAGGTCCGCGTAATCTGTGCGGGTGGGCGAACTGCGAGCGGTGCGCGCGGGCTCCGTGCCGTACGAGCAAGCATGGCAGCGGCAACGCGATCTGCATGCACTCGTGGCGTCCGGGGCCGAACCCGACACGGTGTTGCTGCTCGAACATCCCCCCGTCTACACCGCTGGCCACCGCACCGAGACATGGGAGCGTCCCACCGACGGCACACCGGTCATCGAGGTCGATCGGGGCGGCAAGATCACTTGGCACGGACCGGGACAGCTGGTGGGTTATCCGATCCTGCGCCTGGCCGATCCGATCGACGTCGTCGCCTATGTCCGACGCGTCGAAGGCGTCCTGATCGCGGTCTGTCATGACCTCGGGCTCGACGCCGCGACGCGCGTCGCCGGCCGCAGCGGGGTGTGGCTTCCCGCGCGCGACTCGATGCCCGAACGCAAGCTCGCCGCAATCGGCATTCGCGTCGCGCAGGGCGTCACGTTGCACGGTTTCGCGCTGAACTGCGATTGCGACCTGAGCTGGTACGAGCGCATCGTGGCGTGCGGCATCAGCGACGCGGGAATCACGTCGCTGTCACGCGAACTCAACCGCGACGTCACGGTCGACGAGGTACTGCCGGTCGTCGAAGCTCGGCTCGACGGCCTGCGGTCGGCCAATCTCGCCGAAGTCTGAACCGTGGCACGTCACATCCGGGTGCCGAGCAGCCGATGGCGGGCGGCTCGCGCCAGCGCGCTGACCTTCATCTGGCTCGGCGGCCTCACCGCCGGTTTCTTCGCGATCCTTGCGGCGGCGGCACGCTACAGCTGCAACCCGTCTGCTCACGGTCTGGCGTGCCGGCCTGCGGGTACCGCCGTCAGCGCGACGCTGATCGTCGGGGTCATCGCGACGGTCACGGCGGTCACGGTCGCCACCCACGACAGTGGCCGCCGCCGCCTGGTCGCGTGGACCGTCGGTGGAGCGATCGTGCTTGCGACGTGTTTCCTCCTCGCCCGTGCCGTGATCGGTACGGCGTAGGCTCGTGCGGTGAGCGCCGCATTTCCTGAGCCGCCCGAGGGGCGCCGGCTGCTGCGCATCGAGGCGCGCAACGCGGCGACGCCGATCGAGCGCAAGCCCGCATGGATCAAGACGCGCGCTCGCATGGGGCCGGAGTACACCGAACTGCAAGCGCTGGTGAAGCGCGAGGGTCTGCACACCGTCTGTCAGGAGGCGGGATGCCCCAACATCTACGAGTGCTGGGAAGACCGCGAGGCCACTTTCCTCATCGGCGGCGATCAGTGCACGCGGCGTTGCGACTTCTGCCAGATCGACACGGGCCGTCCGGATCCGCTGGACCGTGACGAGCCGCGCCGGGTGGCGCAGAGCGTCCAAGCGATGGGGCTTCGCTACGCCACGATCACCGGTGTCGCGCGTGACGACCTCGACGACGGCGGTGCGTGGCTCTACGCCGAGACGGTGCGCCGGATTCACGCCGTCAATCCCGACACCGGGGTGGAGCTGCTCGCCCCCGACTTCAACGCCGTACCGGAACTGCTCGCCGAGGTGTTCGCCAGCCGGCCAGAGGTCTTCGCGCACAACGTCGAGACGGTGCCCAGGATCTTCAAGCGCATCCGACCGGGCTTCCGCTACGACCGCTCGCTCGACGTGATCCGTGCCGCGCGAGCTGATGGTCTGGTGACCAAATCGAACCTGATCCTCGGCATGGGCGAGGAGCGCGCCGAGGTCAGCGCGGCCCTGCAGGATCTGCACGGTGCCGGCTGCGAGCTCGTGACGATCACCCAGTACCTGCGGCCGTCGCCCAAGCATCACCCCGTGGAGCGGTGGGTGAAGCCCGAGGAGTTCGTCGAACTGCAGGCAGAGGCCGAGTCGATCGGCTTCGCGGGGGTCATGAGCGGACCGCTGGTGCGATCGTCGTACCGGGCCGGTCGTCTGTACCAGCAGGCGGTCGCCGCGCGCGTCTGACTCCGCCGCGGCCGGCCCGTGCGGGCGGCATCTATTCTTCCGGTATGGCGAAATCAGCGGGGCAGGGCAAGGCTGCCGGGGCATCCCGGGCCGAGACGAAGGCAGCCAAGAAGCTCGCCCGCGGCGCGAAGCGGCAGTCGCGGCGCGACACGCTCCGGAACCTGCGGCAGGCATTCACCCTGACTCGCGAGAACGACCCGCGATTCGTCCCGTATCTCGTTCTGTTCGGCGTCCTCGCCGCCGCAATCGTGTACGTCCTCTCGTACTTCGCCACGGGGTCGCTGTACCTGCCGATACCCATCGCGGTGCTCGGCGTCGTCATCGCAGTGATGCTCGTGTTCAGCCGGCGGGCGCAGCGCTCGATGTTCTCCCAGGCCGAAGGCCAGCCCGGCGCGGCCGGCTGGATGCTCTCCCAGCAGTTGCGCGGCGACTGGAGGCTGACCCAGGCAGTGGCGGGCACAACCCAACTCGATGCGGTGCACCGCCTCGTCGGCCGGCCGGGTGTCGTCCTTGTCGGCGAGGGTGCCCAGCACCGGGTACGCGGCCTCATCGCGCAGGAGAAGAAGAAGATCGCCCGGATCACCGGCGATACCCCCATCTACGACGTCATCGTCGGCACGGGCGAAGGCGAGCTACGCCTGGCCAAGCTGAGCCGGTACCTCGTCAAGCTGCCGAACAACCTCTCCAAGGAGCAGGTCGGCGCGCTCGACAAGAGGCTTGCTGCCCTCGGCGGCGCCAAGACGCCGCTGCCGCAGGGCCCGCTGCCGCCGGGGGCAAAGATGCGCAACGTGCAGCGCGCCGTCCGCCGCAGGTCATGACGTGCCCGCCGGGTCGTCGATGACTGTTCCCCAGGCCTTTCGCGGTGAGCGTCTGGGGTTGCCCCCGACGGGCCCCCGGTCGCTCGCCACCACCGGCCAGCGGCTGGGCGCGTTCCTCGTCGACGCCGTCGTCTCAGCCGTGATCGCCGGGCTGTTCGTCCAGGCGCGGCCGCACCACGGAGCGGCGGGTAGCCTGCCCGGATCGTGGAGCCTGATTCCGTTCTCCCTCGACTACGTCGTGGGAGTGCTCGTCGCCAGCCGCACGATCGGAATGCATCTGTTCGGGCTGCGCTTGATCCGAGTCGATCGCGTCGATGCGATCGGTCCGCTGCGGGTGATCGCCCGTACGACGCTCCTCTTGCTTCTGATCCCTGCGGTGATCTGGGACCGGGACGGGCGGGGGCTGCACGACCGCATCACCGACACCGCCGTCGTGCGAGGCTGACGCCTGAGAATCGGGCCGCTCAGGGCCCGTGAAACACTGCCGAAACATTCGAGACACCGGAAGGCAACTGCGCAAACCTAGGTTCGAAACACCAACTGCTCACGGAGGATGGATGTTCACCAGCTCGGATGAGGTCCTGCGTTACATCAAGGACGAGAACGTCGAGTTCGTCGACGTCCGCTTCACGGATCTGCCGGGGCAGCAGCAGCACTTCAACGTGCCGGCCGCAACGCTCCCCGACGACTTCTTCACTGAGGGCGTGATGTTCGACGGCAGCTCGATCCGTGGATTCGCTGCCATCCACAAGTCCGACATGAAACTGATCCCGGACCCGGCGACCGCCTTCGTCGACCCATTCCGCGTCGCCAAGACGCTGAACGTCAGCTTCTCGATCGTCGAGCCGCGCACCGGCGAGCCGTACGGTCGCGATCCGCGCCAGGTCGCCTCCAAGGCCGAGGCTTACCTGAAGTCCACCGGCATCGCCGACACCGTCTACTTCGGCCCCGAGGCCGAGTTCTACGTCTTCGACGACGTGCGCTTCCAGACCAGCCAGAACGAGGGCTACTACCACATCGACTCGATCGAGGGCGCGTGGAACACCGGCCGCGTCGAGGAGGGCGGCAACCGCGGCTACAAGACCCGCTACAAGGGCGGCTACTTCCCGGTACCGCCCGTTGACCATTACGCCGACCTGCGTGATCAGATGAGTAGCACCCTGATCAAGGCTGGGCTGCAGCTGGAACGCGCACACCACGAGGTCGGCACCGCCGGGCAGGCCGAGATCAACTACAAGTTCAACACGTTGACGCATGCGGCCGACGACGTCCTGAAGTTCAAATACATCATCAAGAACGTGGCGTGGGCCAACGGCAAGACGGCGACGTTCATGCCGAAGCCGCTCTTCGGCGACAACGGTTCGGGCATGCACTGCCACCAGTCACTGTGGAAGGACGGTTCGCCGCTGTTCTACGACGAGCTGGGCTATGCAGGCTTGTCTGACACCGCGCGCTACTACATCGGCGGGCTGCTGCACCACGCTCCATCACTGCTCGCCTTCACGAACCCGACGGTGAACTCCTACCACCGCCTGGTCCCGGGCTTCGAGGCTCCGGTGAACCTCGTGTACAGCTCCGGCAACCGATCCGCATGCATCCGCGTGCCGATCACCGGCACCAACCCGAAGGCGAAGCGGATCGAGTTCCGCATCCCCGATCCGTCGTGCAACCCGTACCTGGCGTTCTCGGCGATGCTGCTGGCCGGCGTCGACGGGATCAAGAACAAGATCGAGCCACCGGCGCCCGTCGACAAGGATCTCTACGAATTGCCGCCGGACGAGGCCGCGTCGATCGCCCAGGTGCCGGGCTCCCTGGGCGAGGTGCTCGACGCTCTGGAGAGGGACAACGAGTACCTGCAGGAGGGTGGCGTCTTCACCGAAGACATCATCGGCGCCTGGATCGACTACAAGCGGGCCAACGAGATCGACCCGATCCGGCTCCGCCCGCACCCGCACGAGTTCGAGCTCTACTACGACGTCTGATCGACGACGCGCACGCAGGCCCCGGTTCGGTTCGCCGGGGCTTTCGTGTGTCCTCGCCTGCACCGCCTTGACATCGAACCCAGAAGCGATCAGCAGCGACGCGAAGCAGTGCCGCAGGTCATGGAACCGGAAGCCCTCTGGCAGCCCATCGACCTGCACTCGAGCGGCGCGCATGGCACGCTCGATCGCCCACGGGGTAGCCGGACGCCCGATCTGGTTCGTGACGATCGGCTGCCCGTCGCCGGACGTACGACGATGATGACGAATGTGGATCGGCTGGTTGACGCGGTGTTGCTGGCCAGGACGGACGCCGTAGCGGCGCTGCTGCCTGCTTGTTGACGCCGCGTGTTGCTGCGGTGAGACTGGGCCCGCCCCGCCGCGGGCGTGCACCCCAGTGGGAGGGCAACATGTCGAGTAGATCGCGTATGTCGCGAAAGGCGTCGTTGACACTCGCCGGGGCCGCAGTCGCATTGGCGGTCGGCGGTGGGACGCTGGCGGCGGCCAGTATTCCCAGCGGTAACGGAACGATCCACGGGTGCTATCCCACCGGATCCGCGCCGCTGAAGGTGTTCTTTCTGATCGAATCCGCCGCGCAGTGCCCGAGCGGGTTCACCGCGATCTCGTTCAACCAGGCGGGCCAGTCCGGTCCACCGGGGGCTCCCGGTCCGTCTGGTCCATCCGGACCAGACGGGGCCGTCGGGGCCGTCGGGATCACCGGGGTCACCCGGTCCGAGCGGCCCTTCCGGGCCGCCCGGTGACATTAGCGCCCTGCAGAGCCGGCTGTCCTCCGACGAGGCCGTGATCTCCTCGCAGGCCAACGTGCTCAACGCAGTGGTTAACGGCGGGCAACTCACAATTTCTACGGTGATCTCTGGAGTGCCCGGGAGTTTCGAGGCCCGGGTGACTGGCACTGGCCTGAAACCGGGCAGCACGGTGACGGCAACGAACGCCTTCGGTCCGGCTCCGCTCTATGGAGGCACGGTCGGTGGCGACGGCACATTCACCGGCTCGTTTATCACCGCCGCCTGCACCAATCTTCCGATCGACGTGTCTGGAGTGGACATCTTGGGGCGGGCCGTCACCGCCTCCCGTTCAAGCGCCTCGGGCTGCTGAGCTGATATGTAGTGCCTGTTGTCAAGCGGCGGGGGTCGCGGGAAGTAGTGGCGGCTCGCGCGGTCACCTGCCTGCGGCCGAAAAGCGAATCGAGCCCCGGTTAGCACAGCGGAGCAGATCGGCAGCGAGATCTGTTTAGGGCTGAGCTTGACGACGTCGCGCCCGTTGTACTCCTCCTGGAAGATCTTCGAACTCCGCAGCACGTTCAGCGCAGGTGCGCGCGAGCCAAAGTCGTGGGGATAGTTCGAGCTGTCTCGTAATCCAGAATGCGCTCGACGGAAATGTGTCATTTAAACGGGTATGAATTCGGTGCGAATTGATCAACTTGCGCTCGCTGGTTCAATTCGAATTAAGGAGATCTCTGGCCTCTGGCCGGGACTCCCGACGACCGGGGGGCGTCATGAACGGTTCACGTCGGGACGAGGGGCGCACGGCTCGCAACGCGATGGCGGTCGGACGCAGTGGCGGTCCGCGCTTTGATCCGCCGCCGCCGTATGGGCAGCCGCGGTTTGACCCGCCACCGTCCTACTTCGGGATGTCGGCTCCGGCCGTTCTCCCGCGTGCCCGGGTGCAATGGTTCGGCAGCATCACCACGATCGTCGGTCTGATGACGCTCGGCCTCGCATTCGCAAGCCAGTCCAACGCAAGTCAACTTGCCGCCACCTCTGCGGCGAACTGCGGCGGCAGCGGCTGGTCCGACACGGTTACCGTCACCAACAGCCCGCGCGCGAGTAACGGCACCGCGACGATCTCCGGCACCGGCACCGCACTTGACGGGGCGGTACTTGCGGCGGGTGGTGGCCAGCAATCGGTGACACTTGGCGAACCGCTCTCGGTCGCCAGCGTTACGGTCGCGGGCCGGCTCACCTGGCAAGGCGGCAAATACACTGCGCCGTTCTCCACGACAGCACTGAAGCCGGCCAGTTGCGGCGCCGTACAGAACGCAGCCGCGGCTGCGCCAGCGGCCGACCCGAAGAAGGTTTACGTCTGCAAATATGTCGGCAAACCAGGCGTGGATGAGCGCCTTCAAACTGGCCAGAATCCTATCGATGTCAGCGTCAATGCGATTAAGGAAGACCCCGTAGTCGTCGGCTCATTCTTCGCTGATGCGCAAGGTCGGTCGTACGTGCTGGCGTTTGATACCGGCCAAACGCCACCCACTGCTGCTGACTGTCCGCCAGGCAGTATCCCGCCGACGGCTACCGTTACGGCGACGACGACCGTGCCAGGTCCGACAGTCACGGTGACCGGCCCGACCACCACGGTCACGGTGACTGCTCCGGTCACGACGACGGCCACTGTCACGCAGCCCGCGGTCACCACGACGATCCCTGGGCCCACCACGACTGTCAGCGTTCCCGGTCCCACGGTCACGCTGACCGTGTCGGCGACCACGACGATCACCGCTCCGACAACCGTCACGGCACCCGGGACGACTGAGATCACCACGGTCACAGCTCCTGGAACGACCGTGACGAACACCGTCACAGCTCCTGGAACGACCGTGACCAACAACGTGACGAACACCGTCACGAACACCGTGACGGTCAGTGGCCAGGTCATCACGCTGCCGGCGGTAACCGTGACGCAGACCGTCCCGGGTTGTACTGATGCTGCAGCATGTCCGACGGCGACGGTGACGGAGACGGTGGTTGGTCCGGGCTCTACGGTGACCGTCACAGGTGCCCAATTGCCTGGCCCGACCACTACGGTCACCGTTACTGACACGGCCACTGTGGTGAACTGTCCGCCCGGCGCCGGTCTTGGCGGTCAAGGGGCAGGCGGTCAGGAGGCAGGCGGCGGCAATGGTGCAGGCGGCGCGGCCGCCGCTGGCCTGGCTTACACAGGCGCCGGCAACGATCCGCTGATGTCGCTACTCGGCGGGGCGTTGACCGCCGCGGGTATGACGTGTCTGATCATGGCGCGAAGGCGTCGACCCCGAAGCCACTAACCCGCGTCACGGATGACGGCGAGCTTCCCTCGGTCTCGCCGTCGTCCGTGTTCAGCCAACGCTTCTAGGGGGTGCAATGACCGATCGCGACTCACACCAGCTGGCACTTGCCAAGACCGCAGTCGCAACGGCAACGGCGCAACCGGAAAATCAGACCGGCGAGATAGGGTTGCCCGACCAGTTCGGCGATATCGGCAGCCGAGTCGTCAACGTGCTTCGGGCCGCCGAAGAGTCAGCCCAGAAGATCCTCGCGACTGTGCAGAACGAGGCGCTCGCTATCAAGCAAAAGGCGGACACCATGCTGCGCCAAGTCAAGGATGAGACCAGCACCCTGCGCGAGGAGGCGGCGCGACTGGTCTCCGAGGCGCGCGAAGAAGCAGACGCTGTCGTTGCGCAGGCGCGCCAGGAAGCCGACCAGATTCGCAAGGACTCCTTGACGGAGGCGTCTCGCCTGCACGACGCCGCGCGGCGCATCCATGCGCAACTGAATGCCGCGAACGATTCCGTCAGCCAGTCTCTGGAGATCCTCCCGAGCCTGATCGGCGAGATAGAAGCGCCTAGCGATGAGGCCGAGCCAGGGGGCGAGGCTGACCTAGACCTGGGCGTGCCAGGCGACACGCCGCAGGTCGAGGCCTCTGCCGACGAACCGAGCTAGCCTTTCGGCCCTACCGTGGACTTCCGAAGTCCTCGGTGAGCCATAGCTTGCCATGCGCGCCATCGAGAAGAATGTCGACGCCGACGTCCTTGTAGTGGGTGCTGAGGATGTTCAGCCGGTGCGAGTTGTTCGGCGCGACCTCGTTGTACATCATCGTCTGCAGGGCCAGCGCGCCGGCTTGCGTCATGGCGGAGTTCCACGCGATGTTTTCGCCCGCATACCACCACTGGTAGCCAGCGTTCGTGATCCGCGTGGTGAATACAGGCTCTCCGGGCAGCTGATGAGACATCGTGTTGTATTTCGCCATCATCAAGTTGTGGCCGCGGGCGCTCTTGACGAGGTAGACATTCATGCGCAGCGCCGGCAGGGCATGCGCTTTCCGTTCGGCGTTGAGTTGGTTGAACACCGCTGTCGCGATCGCCGTTTCTTGCGAGGTGGCTGCCTGCGCGGGCGAAGCCACGATGAGTAGGCCCGAGAGCAACGCCAAGGCGAGGGCTGCGGAGGCGGCGCGACGGGGCGCGAGGAACGGGCGGCGCTTGAGGAGGAGACGGGTCATCTCGGCCATCCATGCTCAGCGGAGGGAATCAATCCCAGTCCGCGGTGGCCCCGCCGCCTCAAAGCCTAGCAAGACTTCACGAAAATCACACGCCCCCAAAACGCCACTGCCCAGGCCCCCGCGGGACCAGGCGGGACTTTGACGGAGCGTCGGCGGCGGCGGCCGAGGGGGTCTACCGGCCGCGCGGTGAGGGGTAAGCCCCGACCGACCCTTCAGCCATGAACACCCAGGGATGGCCGCTAGATCCGCAGCGCCCAGCATCGAGTGCTGCCGTAGTCTCGATGCCCCCGCCCTGGACGCCGACTCTCTCACCCTCACGCGCGACGACTGTGCCGTGATCGTCAAGCAGGCGCGGTGTGGGTGCGAACACGATCGTCCAGCCTGCGGGCCATTGAACGGGGTTCATCCCGTCGCCGAGCCAGGCGCAGGCCCCCTTCGAGGTCAACGCCGCATGGAACGGGCCTATCGACAGCGCAGCCATTGCCGGCTGCCCGACGGTCCACCCGTCGGACCAGACGGGATATCTGCCCGTCGGTTCGGCAGTGGGTACCGATCGGGACGCCGCGGGCGTCGACGTGCCTCGGGCCGAGCTGGCGCACCCCGACGCCGTCGCCATGACTGCGGCGACAACGAGCGCGTTGACGGCGACTCTGCGCGCGCTCGAACGAAGGTTGCCCACAAACTCTGTACCCCGGCCGGCGGATCACGGTTGGGTCTACCGGCGCACGGTGCCCGGGCCTCCTCGGAGGTGCCCTCGCTTCGAGCGTGTTAGATCGCCGCGACGTTTGGGCATGCCTGAAGACAACCGCTTAACGCTCTTCACACAGGAGGCATCGTGATCGTCCTCGGAGTAGTACTGCTCATCATCGGGTTCCTCGCACACATCGCCATCGTGTGGACGCTGGGCATCATCGCCCTGGTCGTAGGTGCCGTGCTTGCCATCGCGGGCGGTGTCGGGCACGCCGTCGGCGGTCGCCGGCACTACTACTGACGCACGTACTGACGCACGCCTAACCCGGCCCTGGGTCGGGCGGGCATAGGGTCACGCTCCGTGGCCCGACACCCGCCCACCCAGGGCCGTCGTCTGCTCGCGGCACCGGACAAGTTCCGCGGAACGGCCACGGCGGCCGAGGTGGCCGAAGCAATCGAGCGTGCCGCCGGCGCAGCGGGCTGGAGCTGCGATGTCGCCCCGGTGTCCGACGGCGGCGAGGGGTTCCTGGCCTGCCTGGGCGGCGCGAACCGGACGACGACGGTCAGCGGACCCCTCGGCGACCCGGTCCGGGCTCCCTGGCGGCTGGTCGGTAGCCGCGCCGTCATCGAAACGGCTGTCGCGTCGGGACTCCTCCTGGTTGCCGGGCGAAACGACCCGATGCGCGCCGACACAGGTGGGACGGGCCGGCTCATTGCTGCTGCGCTCGCGGCGGGCGCCACCGAGATTCTCGTCGGGGTCGGCGGCTCGGCCTCCACGGACGGCGGACTCGGCGCGGTCGACGAATTGCGCCCACTCGCACCCCTCGACGGCGCGCGGGGCGCCCGCGTACTCGTCGCCGCGGATGTCAGCACGCTCTTCCTCGATGCGGCCACCGTCTTCGCGCCGCAGAAGGGTGCCGACCCGCACCAAGTGACTGAGTTGACGGCGCGCCTGGAGCGTCTCGCCGCTCGGTACCGAGCCGAATTCGGCATCGACGTCACATCCGTTCCCGGGTCGGGTGCCGGGGGCGGTCTTGCGGGCGGTCTCGCGGCCTTGGGTGCCGCAATCCAGCCCGGTATCGAGGTCGTCGCCGACCAGCTCCGACTCGCCGGTCGCATCGCGGCAGCGGACCTGGTCATCACCGGTGAGGGGCGGTTCGACGCCACCAGCGGGCTCGGCAAGGCCGACGTCGGGCTCGTCGGCATGTGCCGCGCCGCGGGCACTGCGGTGGCGCTGATCGTGGGCTCTCGCGAACCGGGCATCGAGCTGCCGGCCGACGGCGTGGTGCTCGAGGAGGCCTACGGCCGTGACGCCGCACGGACCTGTACCGGCGCCTGCGTGACGGCCGCGGCCACCCGGCTGCTCAGTGATCGCTGACACAACACGCTGAGGGCTGACCGCGGCGACGCACTATGGTGTCGTCCGGGAATGGGAGGATGTCCCGCATGGTGACGGTGGGGGTTCAGCGTGCCGCGCTGCCAGTCCAGCCTGCCGCCGGCCGTCGCTTCCACGGGGGCCTGCCGCAGCGGCTGCTGCGCTGGCGCCGTCCGGTGTGGTGGCAGGAACTCGCGATCATCGGTATCGGGTACTGGCTCTACACCCTGGGGCGCAATTCCGTCCCGGAGCAGGAGTCGATCGCGCTGAGGCACGGGCGCAGCGTGCAGCACCTGCAGGACACACTGCACCTGAACTGGGAACTGTCGATCAATCATTTCGTCGGGCGCAACGAGTGGCTCGCCCAGGTGATGGACTACTACTACGCCACCCTGCACTTCGCGATCACCATCGGCGTCCTGGTGTGGCTGTTCGTCAAGCGACCGCACATCTACCGCGGCGCGCGCACCGTTCTCTTCTCGACAACCCTCGTCGGCCTGCTGGGCTTTTTCCTGTACCCGCTCGCGCCGCCGCGGCTGCTGCCGCAGTACAGCTACGTCGACACGCTGCTGAAGTTCCACACCTGGGGTTCGCTGGCCGACCCGAAGGTCGCGGAGCACTCCAACCAGTACGCCGCGATGCCCAGCCTGCACATCGCATGGGCGATGTGGTGCGGGATAGCGATCTTCGTCGTCGCCAAGCGCACATGGGTGCGCTACCTCGGCCTGCTGTATCCGTTCTTCACGCTTGCCGTGATCGTCGGGACAGCCAATCACTTCGTCATCGACGCAGTCGGCGGTGCGGCCGTGCTGCTCGCCGGGTTCGCCATCCAATGGCTGCTGTCCGGTCACGGCGCGTTCGTCCCCCCCATCGACGCGCCTGACTTCGGTATGCCCGATCCCCCGCTGCCGAGCCTGCCGAGCCTGCCGCACAGCGGCTCGCACGGCGCTCGCCACAACTGATCGTCGAGCCGCTATCCCATGGTGTTCTCCGTCGTCATGCTGACCTGCCTGGTCGCTGCGGCGGGCTGGTGCCTGCTCACCCGGACGGCCTTCGCGGGCTGGGTGCTCCTCGCCTTCGCGGCGTTGTGGCTGCCGTCGAACAACGGGCACCTCGAAGGGCGCAACCTCATCAAGCTGAGCACGGGACATGGCATCACCCAAGGCGACGCAGTCGGCGTGACGGGCTGGCTGCTCGCGATGGTGGTGCTGCTGACGTGGGCGCTGCGCTCGGGACGCGGGCATGTGCGGTCCGAACGCGTCGGCGCCGTGATGCTGATCGGCCTCACCGCTCTCGCGCTCGGCGCCCTCACCGCCTACGAGACAGGCTGAACTGCGACTCAACGTGCGTAGAAGATCTTCTCCACCACGCGCCGCGCACGCCGCGCGGTTCGGCGGTAGTCGTCGACGAGTTGCCCCGGATCGAATCCCGACGGGTAGCCCATGGCACGCCCCACGGCGACCAGCGGGGTCCCCTGGTGCGGCAGCTGATCCTCTGCCTTGTCACGCACCAGCATCAGCGCATTGCGGACATGGGTGGCCATCCGCCACCCGTCGATCAGTGCAGCTGCGTCGCCCGCCTCGATCAGCTCCGCGTCGACCGCGGCGCGAAGCGCGTCCAGCGTGCGGGTCGTGCGTAGCTCGGCGACAGCGTGCCCGTGCGCGAGCTGCAAGAGCTGAATCGTCCACTCCACGTCGGCGAGGCCGCCTCGCCCCAACTTGGTGTGCGTCGTCGGATCAGCGCCGCGCGGCAACCGTTCGCTGTCGACGCGAGCCTTGATCCGGCGGATTTCGATGAGGTCGGCCGGCCTGAGCCCGCCCACCGGGTAGCGCACCAGGTCGATCATCGCTGCGAAGCGCAGCCCCAGGTGCTGGTCCCCCGCAGCGAAGCGCGCGCGAAGCAGCGCCTGCGCCTCCCACGGCTCCGACCAGCGGGCGTAGTACTGCCGGTACGACTCCAGTGAACGCACGAGGGGCCCGTTGCGCCCCTCCGGACGCAGATCGGCATCGATACCCACCGGCGGATCGCTCGACGACGGCGACCCGAGCAGCGCGCGCAACCGCCCCGCGACATCGTGCGCGATCGACGCCGCATCCGGATCCGCCGTGGACGGCTGTGTCTTCTCGTAGACGAACATGACGTCCGCGTCCGAGCCGTAGCTCGTCTCGAGGCCGCCGAGACGCCCCATCGCCACTATCGCGAAGGCGATCGGCAAGTCCGGCAGGTCACGCTCGTCGGCGATAGAGCGGGTAGCAACACCGAGTGCGGCCTCGAGCGTCGCATCAGTCGTCGCACTGATCGCCGTGCAGACGTCGGCGACGTCGAGCCGTCCGAGCAGATCCGCGAAGGCGATGCGCAGCAACTCCTGGCGGCGCACCCCGCGCACGACAGCCACGGCGCCGGCCGGATCACCCTGCCGCTGCGCCGATTCCGTCATCTCCGATTCGATGTCGATCCGCTCGCGCGGCGCCAGCTCGTCGTCGTCGGCCAGAAGCTGGAGCGCCTCGGGCTCGCGCCCCAGCATCCGCGCGACGTAGCGACTGGTGCCGAGCAGGTAGGCCAGCCGAGAGGCCACGGCGCCTTCATCACGCAGCAGGCGCAGGTACCAGGGCGTCGCGCCGAGCTCGTCTGACACAGCCCGGTACGCCAGCAGACCGCGGTCGGGATCCGGCGCGTCCGCGAAGTCCGACAGCAGGACGGGCAGCAGGGTGCGCTGCAACGTGGCGCGTCGCGACAGACCGGATGTCAGCGACCCGATATGGCGCAATGCGGCATCCGGATCGGCGAAGCCGAGCGCCGACAGCCGTTGACGGGCTTGCTCGGGCGTCAGCCGCAGGCCTTCGGTCGGCACGCGCGCCACCGCTTCGAGAAGTGGCCGGTAGAACAGCTTCTCGTGCAAGCGCCGGACCTCACGCGCATGCAGCGCCCACTCGGCCTCGAACACCGCGCGAGAGTCACCCCGCGCGTCCGGTCGAAATCCCATCGCGCGTCCCAGCCACACGAGCGCGGACGGCTCCGACGGTACGACGTGCGTCCTGCGCAACCGCCGCAGCTGCAGCCGGTGTTCGGCCTCGCGCAGGAACCGGTACGCGTCGATGAGGCTGAGCGCGTCGTCACGTCCGACATACCCACCGTCACGCAGGGCGGCCAGCGCCGGCAGCGTCGCGCTCTGCCGCAACGATTCATCGCCGCGGCCGTGCACGAGCTGCAACAACTGCACGGCGAACTCCACGTCGCGCAGCCCGCCCGGGCCGAGCTTGATCTCGCGCGTCGCGACGTCGGCAGGGATGTGCTCGACCACCCGCCGCCGCATGGCACGCACGTCGCCGACGAAGTCCGCGCGCTCGGCTGCCGTCCACACCAGCGGAGCGGTGAGCTGCTCGTACCGGTGCCCCAACTCCGGATCACCCGCAACCCACCGGGCCTTCAGCAGCGCCTGGAACTCCCAGGTACTCGCCCACCGTCGGTAGTAGGCCTCATGACTGGCCAGCGTTCGCACGAGCGGGCCGTTCTTGCCCTCGGGACGCAGCCCCGCATCGACCTCCCACGCGGCCTGGTGACAGATCCGCATGGTCGCCGCTGCCAGCTTCGTTGCGGTGTCGAGTGAAGCCGACTCGCCGACGAAGATCACGTCCACGTCCGAGACGTAGTTCAGCTCGCGGCCGCCCGTCTTGCCCATGGCGATGATCGCGAGACGGGTGGCGCAGGCGTCGGATGGCAGGTCAGCAGCCGCGACCGCCAGTGCCGCCTGCAGGACGAAGCCGGCCAGGTCGGCCAGGGCAGCGGTGACCTCCGCGATGTCGAGCTCTCCACTCAGATCGCGCCCGGCCACGGCGATCAACTCACGCCGATAGGCGCTGCGCAGTGCGGCAACGCCTTGCGCTCCCCTCGCCTGCGCGCGTGTCCCGGCGGTGCCGGTCACCGCGTCGCGAGGGTCGGCACCCACGGCGGTGGCGATCCGAGCCCGAGCCCCCGCGACGTCGAGATCGCCCGTGAGCACCTGCCAGTCGCCGGGGTGTTCAGCCAGATGCGCGGCGAGTTCGATCGAGACACCGAGCAACGGCAGCAGCCGGCCGCGCAGCAGGCTGCTCTCGCTGACGGCCGTACGCAGCATCCGCCCGCCCGGGGTCGCGATGATCTGCTCCAGAGCCGCCAGCGCGGCGTCCGGGTCGGCGGTGCGACTCAGCGCGGCGATGACCGCTGCCGCGGCGTCGTCGACCGGCACGTTGCGCTCGGTATCCCACCACCCCAGCACCGGGCCGGTGAGCAGTTCGGCTGCAACGGCGGCGTCGACGAAGGACAGGCGGGCCAGCCGCACAGCGGACCGCGACGGCGCTGTGGGCGGTTGGCTCACTCCGGATCCCGGCGCCGCACGCGCGGCGCCGGAAGCAGGTGCGGCGCCCGTGACGCGGTGAGCTCGGCGGCAAGCGCAGCCCGGATGGCCGCAGGGTCGGTGATCGGTTCGGCGGTGCTCAATACCGGGCCGCGATGTGCGGTGACCGAGTCGGGCGCGCGCAGCACGTCGGCGAATGCGGCAGCGAACGGCTGCCAGACCTCCACGATGTCGGCATCTGCCTGCTCCACGCGTCTCAACATCGAGTCGACGTCGTAACCGTCCAGGGCGTCGGCGTCCGCTGCAGCCCAGGCGCGCACGACATCCGGCGTGGTCTCGATGTGGAACTGGACCGCCCAGGCGAGCCGGCCCAGACGAAACGCCTGCACGTCGCACAGAGGCGAGCCGGCGAGCAGCACGGCACCCGCGGGCAAGCGGGTGACTGCGTCGAAGTGCCACTGGATGACATCGGGTGTGATCGGCAATGCGCCGAACAGCGGGTCGCCGGCCGCCGACGAACGCTTGGCCACCAACTGCGCCCCGAATTCGGGACCGTCAGGATTCGGGGCCACCTGCCCCCCACACGCCAGCGTCAGCAGCTGCGCGCCGAGGCAGACGCCCAGGGTCGGGATCTCCTGCTCGACCGCTCGTCGCAGCAGGGCACGGATCGAGGGCAACCAGGGTGCCGCCGTGTCGTCGGCCGCCCCCACGCCACCACCGAGCACGATCAGGCCGCAGTGCGCGCGCAGGTCGTGCGGGACCGCGTCGCCGACTTCGGCATTGCGCACGTCGAGGTCGACCCCAGCCTCGATCAGCCAGTCGCCGAGCCGACCGATTGGGTCGTCGTCAGCGGGCTGGACGACGAGGAGCGGACGCTCGGGCATACCGCAAGCCTAACGACGCGACCGCCCGAGGTCAGAGCATCGGAAGATAGCGCCGCAACTCGAAGGGGCTGACCTCGGCCCGGTACTCGACCCACTCCTCACGCTTGTTACGCAGGAAGAAGTCGAAGACGTGCTCACCGAGCGTCTCGGCGACGAGTTCGGAATTCTCCATGACCCGAAGGGCATCGGCGAGGTTGTGCGGCATCTCGTCATAGCCGAGCGCCATCCGCTCGGTGTCGGAGAGAGCCCAGACGTCATCCTCGGCCCCGGGCGGCAGCTCGTAGCCCTCTTCGATGCCCTTCATCCCGGCCGCGAGCAGTACGGCGAAGGCAAGGTAGGGGTTGCAGGCGGAGTCGAGGCTGCGCATCTCCACTCGGGTCGAGTTCGCCTTGCCCGGCTTGTACATGGGCACGCGCACGAGCGCCGACCGGTTGGCGTGACCCCAGCAGACGAAGGTGGGTGCCTCGACCAGCTGCCCGCGCGCCGCGTACCCGAACAACCGCTTGTAGGAGTTCACCCATTGGTTCGTCACTGCGGTGATCTCACGGGCGTGCGTCAGCAAGCCGGCGATGAAAGCGCGCGCCGTCTTGGAGAGGTTCAGCTCGTCGGACGGATCGTGGAAGGCGTTGCGGTCACCCTCGAAGAGCGACAGGTGCGTGTGCATGCCGCTGCCCGGCTGATGGCGGAACGGCTTGGGCATGAAGGTCGCATGCGATCCGTGGGCGATCGCGACCTCCTTGATGACATGCCGGAAGGTCATGATGTTGTCGGCCATGGTGAGCGCGTCGGCGTAGCGCAGGTCGATCTCCTGCTGACCTGGAGCGACCTCGTGGTGGCTGAACTCGACCGAGATGCCGAGGGCCTCGAGCGCACTCACCGCGGCGCGCCGGAAATCGTGGGCCGTGTCGTGGCTGGTCATGTCGAAGTAGCCGCCGGTGTCGATCGGCCGCGGCTCGCTGCCGTCGGACGGGCGGTCCTTCAGCAGGAAGAACTCGATCTCGGGGTGGGTGTAGAACGTGAAGCCGCGCTCGGCCGCGCGCGACAGAGTTCGCCGCAGCACATACCGCGGATCGGCCCACGAGGGCGAACCGTCCGGCATCTGAATGTCGCAGAACATGCGTGCCGAGTCCGCGGGTCTGCCGTCGGGTTCGGGCAGCACCTGGAAGGTCGCCGGGTCGGGTCGGGCGATCATGTCGCTCTCGCTGGCCCGCGCGAAACCCTCGATGGCCGAGCCGTCGAAGCCGATTCCCTCTTCGAACGCGCCGTCGAGTTCGGCCGGCGCGACCGCAACCGACTTCAGCGTGCCGAGGACATCGGTGAACCACAGCCGCACAAAACGGATTTGGCGGTCCTCGAGGGTGCGAAGGACGAATTCTTGTTGGCGGTCCACAACGCTCCAGCCTGTACTGGTCTTGTTACCAGCAGGTTAATGGAGGCAGGTGCACGGGCACACGGCTCGCTCGGCCGGACTTTCTCAGAGCGCTGAGCCCTTCAGCCACGTGGCCCATGGCACCGACCAGTCCCCGCCCTCACCGACCTGCAGGTTCGGGGCTCCCTTTGCGCCGTGGATCATCACCGGGTCGCCGATCATCGAGTGGTCGTAGAACCAGAGCGAGTTCTCAGAGTTGAGGTTGAGACAGCCGTGCGAGACATCCTGGCCGCCGTCCTGCGCCCAGATCGTGGTGAGCAATTCGTGTAGGTAGATGCCATCGGTGCTGATCTTCGTCGCGTTGTAGATGTTTTCGCACGGGTAGCCGCCGGGTGCATTGGCCGGCAGTCCGTAGCTCGCCGAACACATCTTGGCCGGCTGCTCATGCGCGAGGACGGTGTACGTGCCGTTGAGCGTGTAGAAGTTGATCCAGCTGCCATTCACCTCTTCGCCGCTGTGTTCACCCATCGAGGTGTTCATCGTCCGGATCACCTGATTGGCGGCGTTGTATACCCGCACCTTGTTCACTGACTTCGGTGCCGTGTCGTAAGCGATAGTGATCTGCTTGCGGCCGATCGTGAACGACACCGACTTGTCCTGCTCGCCGTAGAGACCGGGTCCGACGCGTACGCCGTAGACCTTCGCGGTCACGGTGACCTTGGTGCCCGCCGGCCAGTACCCCTGCGGCCGGAAGTGGACGGTGTGATCGTCGATCCAACTCCACACGCCGTCGATGTGCGGGGTGGTGGTGACGGACAGCGTCTTCTGCGCGGCCGCACGGTTAGTGATCGACTCGTCGAAGGAGACGACCGGCACGATGCCCACGCCGTAGACGGCCCCGTTTTCCAGCGGGTACCCGCCGATGCGCTGCAGGTAGGGCATGGTGAGGTTGTTCGGCGTGAGCGTCGTGAAGGTGGCCTTCTTCGTGACCCCCTTGCCCGCGGTGGTGACACCCGAGGCGGTGAGCCGGTAGGTCTTGCCGTAGCCGAGATCCTCGGTGCTCTGCCAGCTCGTGGCGCCGGCGCCGAGGGCACCGTGAACCGCGGTGCCCTGCGGATTGACGAGGGTGACCGAGGTGAGGGTGCCCGCCGCGATGTTGACCGTGATCGGGGTCGCCGGGCTGAGGTTGGAGGTGACGGCTGGATTCGTGGTGATGACCGCGTCAGCGGCAGCTGTCGCGGTGGACGAGCCGTCGGGGGTCGGGGAGTCCGCGGACGACCGCGCGACGGGCGAGGCACCATTGCCGTTCGTGGTGCTGCCCGTGCACGCCGCGGCGGTGAGCACCACGGCTGCGAGGGCGGCGAGGGTTCCGGCGACGGCACTCGATCGGGACAGCCGACGCACCCGCACGCCAGCAAGCCGATCCGGCACTGCAACCTCCGAAGCCACTCGATCCCCCGATTGTGCGGTCGGCCGGGCCTTCGGCCCGACCGATCATGTCAATTGTCGCCTGCCGATGCCCGCGCGCGGGTCACCGACAAATCACGAACCTCTTACAGACCAACCTCTTACTGACGGACCTCTTACAGACATAGACACCTCAGAACGCGTCGAGGTTGCTCAGGAACTCGACCGATCTGTACCCAAGTGTGCCTCACCCCACCCACTACGGCGGGCAGGCGCCACCGGGGTCACATCGCCTACTGACTGGTAGCCCGCCGGTGCGAGACTGGCGGTGTGCCCGGATTGCGCCTCGCCCTCGCTCAGGTGAACCAGACCGTGGGCGACCTGCGGGCCAACCGCGCGGTCGTCGTGGCACGCACCCGCCAGGCGCTCGAGGCGGGCGCCGACCTCATCGCGTTCCCGGAGATGATGCTCACCGGCTATCCGCCGGAGGATCTCGTGCTGCGTGCGTCATTCCGGGCAGCATCGCGGACGGCTCTGACCGAACTTGCCGCTGAACTCGCCGACGCGGGACTCGGGGACGTCGCCGTCGTGGTCGGTTACCTCGACGACCGAGGCGGTGCTCGCAACGCCGCAGCGTTCCTGCATCGCGGCGCCGTCGTCGCCCGCTATTTCAAGCACCATCTGCCGAACTACGGCGTCTTCGACGAGCGGCGCTACTTCACTCCCGGCGACCATCTCAGCGTCGTCCGGCATCTCGGCGTGGACATCGCCCTGACGATCTGCGAGGACGTCTGGCAGGACGGCGGTCCGTTCACCGTCGCCGGGCTGGCCGGCGTCGGTCTCGTCGTCAACATCAACGGCTCACCGTACGAACGGAACAAGGACGACGTCCGGCTTCCGCTTCTGCAGCGGCGGGCTGCGGAGGCGGGCGCCCCGATCGCCTACGTCAACACCGTCGGCGGCCAGGACGAACTCGTGTTCGACGGTGATTCGATGGTCGTCGCGACCGACGGAAGCACCCTCATGCGTGCCCCGCAGTACGTGGAGGACCTCTTCCTCGTCGACCTCGCGCTTGCCGACCCGGACGACAACGTCCCCGACGTCGCCGGTGCCGAACTCACCGTGGCCCGGACCGCGTCAGAGACACCGACGCCGAGAACCGGGCACGCAGTCGCGTCCGGTAATGCCGTCATCGCAGCCCGTATGTCCGACGAGCAGGAGGTGTGGGGCGCACTCGTGACGGGTCTGCGGGACTACGTCCTGAAGAACGGCTTCCGCACCGTCGTCCTCGGCCTGTCAGGAGGTATCGACTCGGCGGTCGTCGCCGCGCTCGCAGCCGACGCGATCGGCGGCGCCAACGTGTACGGCGTTTCCTTGCCAAGCCAGTATTCATCCGAGCACTCGCGCTCGGATGCGGCAGATCTGGCCGCCCGCCTCGGCGCGTCCTATCGGGTCGTTCCCATCGCACCGATGGTCGACACATTCGTCGAGGGACTCGCCCTGACGGGCGTTGCGGAAGAGAACGTCCAGGCTCGGGTGCGGGGCACGACACTGATGGCCCTCTCGAACTCCGAAGGCCACCTCGTGCTCGCCACGGGGAACAAGAGCGAACTCGCCGTCGGCTACTCCACGATCTACGGCGACGCGGTCGGCGGGTTCGCGCCGCTCAAGGACGTGCCCAAGACCCTCGTCTGGACGCTTGCACAATGGCGGAACAAGGAGGCCGAAGCCGCCGGGACGACCCCGCCGATCCCGCCGAACTCGATCACCAAGCCGCCGTCGGCAGAGCTGCGGCCCGGACAGTTGGACAGCGACTCGTTGCCCGACTACGAGCTACTGGACGCGATCCTCGACCGCTATGTCGACGGCGATGCCGACGTCGACGCGATCGTGGCCGATGGCTACGAGCGTGAACTCGTGAGTCGCATCGCCCGGATGGTCGACCATGCCGAATGGAAGCGTCGCCAGTACCCGCCCGGGCCGAAGATCAGCTTCAAGGCTTTCGGACGTGATCGACGGCTCCCGATCACCAACCACTGGCGCCCACTCCCCTAGCTTCCGGCGATGTGGAAGACGTCACCCCGCCACAGCGAGACATTCCGGCGAATTCGGCGCACCATAGTGGGGTCCACAGACGTGCCCGGGGACCGGCGAGCCGGCCTCGAGGAGAAGGTGAGGCAATCGATGTCCGAGACCACGCTGTATGGCGGTGCGCAGACTCGGCGGGTCACCATCCGCGATCTGCAGTTGGCGAAGGACCGCGGCGAACGCTGGCCGATGCTCACGGCCTACGACTACTCCACCGCGCGGGTATTCGACGACGCAGGCATCCCGGTGCTGCTCGTCGGTGATTCGGCCGCGAACGTGATCTACGGCTACGACACGACCGTGCCGGTGACCATCGACGAACTGCTGCCCCTCGTGCGAGGCGTGGTCCGTGGCACCAAGCGCGCACTCGTCGTGGCAGACCTGCCGTTCGGCTCATACCAGGCATCGCCGCAGCAGGCGCTCGACAGCGCCGCCAGATTCATGAAGGACGGCGGGGCTCAGGCCGTCAAGCTCGAGGGGGGCGTGCGGGTCGCGGCCCAGGTCGAGACGCTCGTGTCGGCCGGAATCCCCGTGATGGCGCACATCGGTCTCACGCCGCAGTCGGTGAATGCATTCGGCGGCTACCGAGTGCAGGGCCGAGGCGACGAGGCAGCGCATCGCCTGATCCAGGATGCGAAGGCACTGCAGCAGGCCGGCGCCTTCGCGGTCGTTCTCGAAGTCGTGCCGTCCGACGTCGCCGCAGAGGTGACCAGGGCGCTGCACGTTCCGACGATCGGCATCGGTGCCGGTCCGTCATGTGACGCCCAGGTGCTGGTGTGGCAGGACATGGCGGGTCTGCGCGGTGACGGCAAGCCGGCGAAGTTCGTCAAGGAATACGCCGACGTCGCGGGTGTGCTGCGCAGTGCCGCGACGAGCTTCGCGGAAGAGGTGCGTGGCGGCTCGTACCCCGCCGCCGAACACGAGTACCACTGAGGCTCGGCCTACCACTGAGGCTCGGCCTACCACTGAGGCTCGGCTACGCCGCGACGAAATGCACCTGTCGCGCAGCGACGTCGGCCGTGTCGAGCCGCGCCGAGATCCGGCTGCCTGATTCGAGCCCGGCTCCCGAGCAGCGCGCGCGGACGGCCGGATCGTCCAGCATGATCGTCGCGGCGTGGTCATCGGCGTCGATGACGGTAGCGGCGAAGGTCTCGCCGATGCGGTTTTGCAGCAAACAAGCCTCCGTCATGTCGACGACGGCGCGGTCGACCGCGTGTGCGAGCGCATCTGCCTGCCGCATGATGCCGGGCAGTTGCGGTAGCTGCGACAACGTCCACGACGGCACGGGGACACCGGCATGCAGCGACAGGCTCACTTCGGTGGCGTAACGGTCGACGAGTCGCCGCAGCGGTGCGGTGACGTGGGCGTACGGCGCGCCGATTCCCGCGTGCATCGTCTGCTCGGGAAGCGAGCCGTCGAACGCGACGTAACCGGCTCCGCGCAGCAAGGACGCTGCGTGCTCGATGAACGCGACGCGGTGCGGATCAGCGCGATCGACCGAGGCCAGGACGTCGCCTGGTGCCGCGCCGTGCGGCCAGTCGATGTGCAACGCCTTCGCGGCGCGGCGGAGCGCTCCGATCGCGCCGGTGTCCGGCGCGGGCACCGTGCGCAGCAGCCCCACACGGTGTTGAAGCATCAGCTGCGCCGCGCATCGCCCGGTGAGGATCGACAATTGTGCGTTGAACGCCTCCACGGGTAACGGCTGTCGCACGGTCAGGGTCCAGGCACCGTCACCGTCGGCAATGACTTCCTGTTCGGGGAGGTCGAGATCAATCGCGTGGTTGGCACGCGCGATAGCGAGCAACCGCTCGCCCACCTCGCGAAGGAGCACGAAGGCATCGGGTGCAGCGGCCGAGTCGAGCTGTTGCTGCACACCGACGTAGTCGAGCTGAGCACGACTGCGCACGCGCGCCCGCCGAACGTCGAAGCCGGCGACCATGCCCGACGCCTCGAGGTCGATCTGCCAGAGGACTGCCGGGCGAACCTGATCGGGCAGCAGGCTTGCCGCATTCTCACTCAGGGAGGGCGGATGCAGCGGAACGCGCGTGTCCGGGAAGTAGAAGGTCTCGCCGCGCCGGCGCGCTTCGGCCTCGAGCAGTGAGCCGGGCCGGACGAAAGCAGCGACGTCGGCGATCGCGTAGTGGACCCGGTATCCGGTGCCCCGGCGCTCGATGTGCAGGGCCTGGTCGAGATCGCGACTGCCGGCCGGGTCAATCGTGACGAACGGGATATCCGTGGCATCCGCCACGGGCAGCGTCGGGTTCGCGGCCCGCTCCTGCGCCTCCGCCAGCACCGGGGCGGCGAAATCGCCGGGCACCTCAAGTTCGTCGCGAAGAGCGGCGAAATCGAGAGGTGCGCCGGCGACTCGGTGTGAGGCCATTGCCACCTACCGACGACGATCGTCGGTCAGCGCTGGCTCAGCGGGAACGCTTGGCCGGAGCCCTCTTGGCTGCTGCGCGCTTGGCCGGAGCCCTCTTCGCAGCAGTCTTGCGGGCCGTCGTCTTGCGCGCAGTCGTCTTGCGGGCCGTCGTCTTGCGAGCGGTCCGCTTGGCTGCGGTCTTCTTCGCCGCGGCGCGCTTGGCCGGGGCCTTCTTCGCTGCCGCGCGCTTGGCCGGGGCCTTCTTCGCAGCGGTCTTCTTTGCTGCTGCGCGCTTGGCCGGAGCCTTCTTCGCTGCCGGACGCTTGGCTGCGGTCTTCTTCGCTGCAGTCTTGCGAGCGGGAGCCTTCTTCGCGGCCGTACTGCGCTTGGCCGGCGCCTTGCGGGCTGCTGCGCGCTTGGCCGGAGCCTTCTTCGCAGCCTTCTTCGCGGCCTTCTTGGCCGGCCTTCTCGGTGCGGTCATGCGTGTGCCTCCTAGGGCGGCTGTCAACGAATGATTCATCCGTCGACAACAAGTGGACGATGTTTCAACACCAACCGTCAACACGCCACGCCGTTCGCGTTATACGCGTGCTGTTGTGCACGACAGCGAAGGCGCGCCGGGCATGACGGTGCAATGAGCACGAAAACCCTTGTACGCAAAGCACATTCTCAGTGCGAGACGACGCGCGCGTGTGGCGTAACGACGGTTCGAACACGTCAAAAAAAAATTTGCGATTCTGCGGCGTGCGAGCGCGCTTTTCGGTCATTGCGTCGCATGTTCGTCGTTCGACGTCCCGCAACACGACATCCGCAGCGATGATTTCGAGGGGTCCGTTGCACACTCGAACCACGTGTCGTGCGGGGTGCGCACGCAGTGTTGTTGCACCGTTGCGCGACATGTCGTCGCACACGCGAGTGACGTCTCGTTGCGGCTCGCTGCGCGTCTCGCTGCGCGTCTCGCACCCTCGTTGTCCCATGTCATCGCGTGCACGCGATGACATGTTCGAGCAGCGCCTAGTCATGCGTCGATCGATGTGCGCGCACGCGCGCTCAAGCACAGTGCTGCCAATGAGGCGAGGTGGCGAGGCGGCGGACGAGTCGACCTGTAAGCCGGGTTCTGTGCCGATGCCGAGGCATCGGTGACGGCCATCCATCTCGACCTGCCGTTGCCGACAGGTTCCAGCGATCTACCCGCAGGCTCGGGCGGGCAACCCTCGAACACCTGCGCGGTCACTTCGTCTCCGAAGGGACCGTTCTTGACCTTGCTCCGGGTGGGGTTTACCGAGCCGCACCGGTCGCCCGGCACGCTGGTGGTCTCTTACACCGCCGTTTCACCCTTACCAGCGCACGCGCTGGCGGTTTGTTTTCTGTGGCACTGTCCCGCGGGTCACCCCGGGTTGCCGTTAGCAACCACCCTGCCCTGTGGAGCCCGGACTTTCCTCGACGAGGCACGAAGCCCCGACGCGGCCGTCCGGTCGGCTCGTCCGCCGCGGCAGGAATGCTACGCGACCGCGGCCCTTGTTCCCGCGTCCTTGCGGGTACAGATCACTAGGCTCGGATGGAACAGGCCGAGGAGGTACCCGAAATGCCCCAACCGAGCGGAGCAGAGCTCGAGCAGATTCGCGAGCATCGAGACGTGCTGCGCCAGAAGTACCTGGGCGCGCGAGCGGGCCGTCCGGCGAGCACGGCTCGCGGCATCCACCACGCCGCATTCATCTGTAAGGACGTCGAGGAGACGATCCGCTTCTACCAGGACTTCCTCGGTTTCCCGCTCGTCGAGCTCGTCGAGAATCGTGATTACGCCGGTTCGAGCCATTTCTTCTTCGACATCGGCAACCGCAACTTACTGGGCTTCTTCGACTTCCCAGGGCACGATCACCCACCGTTCCGCGAAACCATCGGTGCGCTGCAGCACATGGCCATCTCAGTGTCCGCCGAGCAGTTCGCCGCTGCGAAGGGCAAGCTCGACGACGCCGGAATCGATTACCTGGGGCCTGACCGCGGCGCCGACGACAGCCTGTACTTCCGCGACCCGAACGGCCTCGGGCTCGAGCTTTACCAGGAGACGCTCGGGGTGTTCGAGGGCGCAGCGCTCCTCGCCGAACCGGCCGAATGACGACGAGTGCGCGGTACGCCCGCAGAGTGGATCCGCTGTGGGGGGCGGTGCGCTTCGCCGGCGTCTAGCGCGAGAGGTGACTGGTGTCGTTCACGAGGCGCACCGAACAGTTGCCGTCGGCGAAGTAATCGACGATCGACACCGAGGCAGTGTCGAGATGGATGCGGAACATGCTGATCGGTGGCGCTTCGAGCGCGAGGCGGATCAGCGTCTTGATGGGCGTGACGTGCGTGACGACCACCACGGTCTCCCCCGGATGTGCCACCACGATGTCATCGCGTTCCCGGGCGACGCGGGTCGCGACCTCGGCGAACGACTCGCCACCCGGCGGGGCGACGTCCTCCGACCCGAGCCAGGCCGTCATCGCCTCAGGATCGCGTCGGCGGACCTCGCCGAAAGTCAGCCCCTCCCACTGCCCGAAGTCGACTTCGGCGAAATCGGCTGCGAGTACGACGGAGCAGCGCACGACGGGGGCAATCGCATCGGCGGTCTGCACGCACCGCAGCAGCGGTGAGGTCACGACGGCGGCGACCGGGCCGAATGTGCGCGCCCGGTCGGCGAGCGCCTTGGCCTGCGCGCGACCGTCGGCAGTCAGTTCCAGCTCGTTGCGGCCGGAGAATCGCCGATCGATCGAATGCTCAGTCGCGCCGTGCCGTACCAGGATGAGGCGGGTGGCCGAGGCTGTCGGCGGCGCCCAGGCGGGAACCGGGTCCGGTGCAGCTGCCGATCCCCGCGACGCTCGCTGTGACCGCGGCGGCAGCCCTGCGGCGCGATCCATCGCGTCGTTGGCCAACCGATCGGCCCGCCCGTTGCGGGCTCGCGGGATCCACTCGAACGCGACGTCGTCGAAGCGGCTCCGCAGAGCGGCAGCCTCGCGGGCGAGATCGCGTAGGGCGGCGTTCTTCACTTGCCAACGGCCGGACATCTGCTCGACGACCAGCTTGGAGTCCATGCGTACATGAACGGTCCGGGCTCCGAGTTCGGCAGCCGCGCCGAGACCGGCGATCAGGCCGCCGTACTCGGCGACATTGTTCGTCGCGATCCCGATCGACTCGCTGCGCTCGGCGAGCACCGTGGTTCCTGCCGCGTCGAGAACAACGGCGCCGAAACCGGCCGGACCTGGGTTGCCGCGGGAACCGCCGTCCGCCTCGACGATGACATGACTCACCATGCCGATGCGCTAGAGACCGGACTCGGCAGTGCGGACCAAGATGCGGCGGCAGTTGTCGCAGCGCACCACCTCGTCGGGCGCGGCCGCGCGTACCGATGCGAGCTCACTGCCCGAGAGTTCGATGTGGCACCCCTCGCATCGGCGGTGGCGCAACATCGCCGCGCCGACTCCGCCGCTGTGTCCGCGGGCGCGCTCGTACAGAGCCAGCAGATCCGCGGGGATCTCGGTGGCGATCGCGGCACGTTCGACGGTGCGCTGCTGGATTGCCGCGTCGATCTCCGCGAAGGCGACGTCGCGGGCCGCGGTGAGATCGCCGCGCTCGGCATCGAGTTCGTCGCGCTGCTTGACGACTCCGGCCAACACAGAGTCGGCGTCCTCGCGCTGCTCCATGACCTCGAGCAGCTCGTCCTCGAGTGTGCCTTGGCGGCGCGCCAGGGTCGTTAACTCGTGCTGCAGACTCTCGAGTTCCTTTGCCGGCAAACCTCCGGCCTGCAGGCGCTGCTCGTCGCGGGCCTCGCGGGCGCGAACGGCGTCGACGTCGTTCTCGAGCCGACGCTGCTCGGCAGCGATGTCCTCTGCGCGGGTCTGCGCCTCGACGATCTCGTTGTGCAGGGACTCGGTCCGCTTCTCGCGTTCGGCGAGCGCCGCCAGTTCGGGAAGGGTCGCTCGTCGATGGGCGAGCTGAGCCAGGGCCGTGTCGGCCGCCTGCAGGTCGAGCAGCCGTAGCTGGATGGCGTTCTCGGCGTTCACGTGCGGATCGGGCTCGTTTCTGTTTCTGGAGAGGGAGTGTGCGGCGACGCACCACCCGTCGAAGGGTCGCGCGGCGAGGGGCAGTGCAGCGTCCAGGGGTCGGTGACGCGTTGCGACACTCGCACGTCCACCGTAGTGCCGAAGTGTTCGCGCAATCGAGCCGCTACCGCATCGAGCCAGGGTGCCTCGGTGGCCCAGTGTGCGGCGTCGACCAATGCCATGCCTATATCGGCACGCTCGCCCACCGCCTCGAGCGTCGTGTGGTGCTTGAGATCGGACGTCACGAACGCATCCGCGCCCAGCTGGCGTGCGAGTTCTGCATAGGAGCCGCCAGACCCGCCGCAGACGGCGACGGTCTGCACGGGCGCGCTGGGATCGCCCGCGGCTCGCACTCCCCAGGCGGTGGCGGGAAGGGATCTGGCCACGTGCGCCGTGAACTCGCCCAGCGCCATCGGTGCGGGCATCCGACCCAGCCGGCCTGGCCCACGCGTGGACGGGACGGGGGCTTGGACGAGCAGGTCGAACGCCGGCTCCTCGTACGGATGTGCCGCACGCAGTGCCGCGACGACCGGGGCTCGACGTCGTGACGGAAGCACCATCTCGACGCGGGTCTCGTCGACGGTCTCGATCACCCCGGGCCGTCCGATCGCCGGGTTCGCGAGGGATCCGGGCCGGAAGGTGCCGACGCCCTGTGTCGTCCAGGCACAACGGTCATAGTCGCCGATCGCCCCGGCCCCCGCGGCTGCGAGGGCATCGATCAGGGATTCGGCCGAGGCAGCGGGGACGAAGACGACGAGCTTGTCGAGGGCTTCGCCGTCCTGCGGGAGGAGTGGGCACGTGTCCTGGAGACCGAGACGCGCGGCGAGGGCATCGGAGACACCGGGATCGGCGACATCGGCGTTCGTGTGCGCGACGAAGTGAGCAATCCCGGAGCGGATCATCCCGTGCACCAAATCGCCCTTCGGGCTGGTCGTGGCGACCGAGTGCACCGGGGTCAGCAGTAGCGGATGGTGCGTCAGCAACAGCTGGGCGCCGCTGTCGACCGCCTCCCGGGCTGTCGCCGGCACGGCGTCGACAGCCAGCAGCACGCGCTCGACTGGTTGCTCCGGATCTCCGCATACCAGGCCGACGGCGTCCCAGGACTCGGCCCAGCGCGGGTCGAACCACTCGTCCACAACGGCGATCAGGTCGCCCAGCCGAACCACGGTGGCGAACCTACCTTGTGCACGTTGCAGCGCTGGCGCCGCTGGTGAGCCACACTGGTGGTACGCGCGCACTGAGGAGGCTTCCCGCAGATGGTGTTGTTCGACGGATTCGTCGGCCTGATCTTCGTCGGCATCTGGATCTTCTGCATCATCGACGTCATCACGACGCCTGAGGACCGTGCGCGCAACCTGCCCAAGATCGCGTGGCTGCTCATCGTGATCGTTCTCGTCGATGTCGGCTCGATCGCCTGGCTGGTCGCTGGGCACACCTGGGACGGGCGAGAGGGCGCGCTGCAGGCGCGTACCGGCGCAGGTCCGCGCCAAGGGGGCCGGTCCGCCGCGCCACGGGCGAAGCGCGTCGCCACCAATCCCGACGACGATGAGGACTTCCTCGCCGGGCTGCAGGCCCGCGCCGACGAACAGCGCCGCCGCGCCAAGGACGCGAACCCGCATCCGGACGAGGACACCGGTTCACCGACGTGACAACCCGGGGCCGCCGCAAGAGCGGGCCCCGGAGCCCGGCAGCGTGCGAACGGCCGAACCCGACGACGGCCTGCCCGGGCCAAGCCTCGACTGCGTGTCGCCACTTGTGCAGTCCGTGGCCGTTCTACGGTGCTCTCCGTGACGTCGTTGGCGATCGCCGCAGCCGCACGCATGGGGACGCGTGCTGGCGAAGTGTGGCGGACAACGCGAACGCCCACACGCAATCCATTCCGGCATCCGGCGATGTCCACACTTGCCGCCGAATGGCGCCGGGCCTACATCGCCGCTGCTACCGGCCCGGACATCGCACGTCCGAGCCCCCGCCGTGCCACCACCGCCGCCCTCAGATCTTGATCTTCACCCGGAATGAGCGCCGGATCCCGATCGGAGACAGGCCGAAACTTTGACCGACGCGTCAGAACGGCGGCGGGTCCGGGTCGTCTCTCGTCACCCTTCGGCGGGCCGGAGGCGGCGGCGTGCCGTCGATCGGATATGGATCGTTGGCATCGGTGTAGAGATGACCGCTCGGGCTGCTCCAGGCCACCACGTCGGCTGAGGCGTCGCGTGTGTAGCGCCAGGAAGTGTCGTGTCTCAGCCGATGGTGCCGACGGCATAGCGACAAGAGGTTCGCCGCATCGGTTGTGCCGCCGCGAGACCACGGTCGCGAGTGATCGATATCGCCGCGTTCTGCACGACGGCCGCACTGCGGGAAGCGGCATCGTCGATCGCGTGCGATGACATGATCAGCAACGGCGACTGGCGGCCGGTAGGTCATACGCCCGTAGTCCACGAGCCGCCCGACCGCGTCGGTGACGAGCCGACGCCATGTGCCCGAAGGATCTGCTGCGAGTCGGCGTGCGAGTTCGGCCGGAATCGCCCCCACGCCGGCGAGTTCGGCGGCCTGATCATCGATGCCGAGCAGCGTGGACAGCGCGACGGTTACCTGGACAGCGGGACGCATGCGATGCCGCTTCGGCAGCACGGTACTGCCGTCGCCCGCCAACGCGTCGAGGCCGATCTGCACCAGAGCGTCCGCTCGACGCTGGTCGGCGGTACGGATGTCGTCGCCTACCCGCCGGTCGGCAAGCGCATCAACCGCCGAGAGCAGGGCCATGGCACCGTCGACCGGAAGCAGCGCCCAGAATTCGGCCACTCCCTCGCCGGCCGGCCGCATGCAGACGCGCCGTTCTGCGACGTTTGCGGACCGGCGCGTCTCCGCTGTGCGGGGATCGACGGCCAGCACTCTGCGCCTGACCGATCGCCGGAAGGCTGCCACGGACTGATCAGCCGCCCGCGTCAGCACGTGCGACGAAACCTCCGTGGCCGCCTCATCGGGCAACGGCATGGTTGCCTCGGCCAGCACCCGCGCATGCTCGAGGCTGATCAAACCGTGTCCAAGCGACTCGATCGCGCCGGGCAGCCGGCGCAGCTCGATGGCCTCTGCCAACCGCGCCCGCGCGACACCCGCCGACATCCGCAATGCGCACGCGACGTCGTCGACAACCCACGACCTGTCGTCATGTCCAGGCAGACTCACCGTCGGCGGATCGCTCGCCAACAGCGCCAGCAACTGCAGCTGGGCTGCATGCAGACCCGCTATCCGCCGCTGCAGCGACACGAGCGCGTCGATCCGGCCCGCATGCGGCAGCGACTGCCAATCGATGTTGAAGTCATCGCACATGTATTCGAATCTAGTTCCGCGAATGCCCAGAACCAGGGTTTTCCACAACCTCTAGTCCGCCACCCAGTTCCGTCCACAGACGGGCGCGACAACTGTGCGAATACAGCCCGACCCTGCAATGGTCACAAGGTCATGCACCGAAACCGTGGACTTGCGAAACGTCGGCAAACGCCAGCAAACGCCAGCAAAGGACGGGCAGCGCACAACGCCGCGAACTCTCGACGCGCGCTCGTAGATCTTCGGCGCTAGCGTCTGCCCATCCTGACCTTCGAGGAGGCCGTTCGTGAAGCTCGTGTCGAGCCTGCGCGTCATCGTCGTCGCCATCGCCGCCTGCACGGTCGCCGCGCTGCTCAGCGTGCCGGGAAGCGCGCAAGCAGCCGCGCCGCAAGTCCTCCGAGTGGGCACCTGGAACGGGATACCGGGAAACGAGCCGACCATCGACGCAGCGATGGCCGCCCTCCACAAGGGGGGCTGGGTGTTGATCGGCCCCGGTGACTATCACCCCGCGATGGACTACTCCGCCGCGCAGATCAGCAGCAAGTTCCCTGCGGCCGTCCTCGTCACCGCAACGAACGGCCACGTACGCGGTATGGATCGCAACGGCGTCATCATCGACGGTACGAAGGCGGGCTCGACGCCGTGCTCGTCCGACCCCTCTGCACAGGATTTCGGCCCCCTCGACTCATCGGGCAACCACCGGGGCCGCAGCGGCATCGAGACTCGCGTCAACGGCGTGAACATCGAGAACCTCACGGTCTGCAACTTCCTCAGCGGAAGTGCCGACTCGGGAAACGGGATCTGGTGGAACGGCGGGGACGACGGCGGCACGATCGGCTTGTCCTCGTGGGAGGGCCGCGACCTCACCGCCACGTCGACCTACTTCGGCGGCAACGACACCGCTGCCTCCTATGGCCTGTTCGTCAGCAACGCGCGCGGGCCAGGCAGTATGACCGACACGTACGCGAGCAACTTCTCCGATTCCGGCTACTACATCGGCGCCTGCCCTGATTGCAACGCCGTCATCAACCGTGGGCACTCGGAGTACAACGCGCTCGGCTATTCCGGCACCAATTCCGGCGGTCACCTGCTCATCGAGAATTCCGAATGGGACAACAACAAGACCGGGTTCGTGTCGAACAGTCAGAACAGCGCAGACCCGCCGTCACCGCAAAATGGCGCCTGCCCGGGCAACGGCACCGGGCCGACGGGAACGCACTCGTGCTGGGTCTTCATCAACAACTACGTCCACGACAACAACAACCCCAACGTCCCCGCGATCGGCGACGCCGCGATCGGTCCGGTCGGCGGCGGG
Source organism: Jatrophihabitantaceae bacterium (assembly GCA_035999365.1). Classification (GTDB taxonomy): domain Bacteria; phylum Actinomycetota; class Actinomycetes; order Mycobacteriales; family Jatrophihabitantaceae; genus DASYGT01. Next base: position 83,529 of record DASYGT010000055.1, on the reverse strand, counting down.
CTGCTCCTGGCCGGCGATCGCAACAACATTGTCGTGAACAACCGGTTCGTCAACAATGGTTCCTGGGCTGTCCTCACGACGCTCTTTCCGGACACGGGTGGCGCGAACCCGAACAACATCTCCAACTGCCACGGCGGAGTGCTCGGCGGGACGCTGCTCGGCCAGCCGGTTCCTTGCCTGTTCGACGACTGGGGCAACCAGGTCAGTAACAACACATTCAGCAACAACGGTGGCTTCGGCAACGTGACCAACGGCGACATCGCCGACCTGACCATCCCGCCGTTGGAGAAGCCGGGCGCTCCGGGCAACTGCTTCAGCGGCAACACCGAGGTTGGCGGTGGCGCGGCCACCACGTGGCCGCTGCTGCTGCAGACGCTGCAGGCACGCTGCGGCAACCCCCTCGGCTACCCCGACCCAGTGTCGACCACCGTGCTGCTCGCCCAAGTGGCGTGCGCGACGCAGGCCTTCTTCAGCTGCCCGCCGAACGTTGTCGCCAACTACCCCCGCACCACGCACGTCGTCATGGCGCCGTTGGCCTCCCAGACCACCATGGCGAATCCGTGCGCGGGTGTCCCGGCCAACCCGTGGTGCCCGGGCACTCCCAGTGCCCCGGCTGCGACTGTGCAGACGCATGAGCTGCCTGCGGCACGGATCCCGGCGGCGGTTCGGATGCTCACCAAGTAGCGCTCGTCGCCGACACCTCGAGTCCGACAGCGGGGCGGCCGTGGAACATCGCGACGCACCCTGATCCGAGCGCGTCCCGTCACCGGCAGGTGAGGCCCGTCGAAGTCGTGATTCGGGCAAGTGGCGCGGGTACATCAGTGGGGTGACTTCGCCTGGACGAGCATGCCCATGACGACGGCGACCGACAACACCGGCCGCCGGGCCACCGTCGTGCCGTATCCGGACGGTCCTCTGATCATCCGGGGCGACTTTTCGCTTGAGGGTGTCGACGGTGACGTGATCGACCACGTGGGCAAGGCGGTGGCACTGTGCCGCTGCGGCAAGTCGCGGGTCAAGCCGTTCTGCGACGGCACCCATAAGTTGACTCGCAAGCCGACGGACCCGTAACCCGCGGCCGGTCGAGGATGACCGCCCACCCCAGCGACGTGGCGATTGAACCGGACCTGTCGATCGGGGCAACCGTCGGGGTGGAGGAGGAGTACCACCTCGTCGACCCGATCACGTTCTCGCTCGCCCCGCGGCCGCTGCTGTCCGAAGCGGTGGCATCGGGGCGCGAAGATCCACGTCTGCGTGCAGAAATGGTCACGAGCCAGCTCGAAGCGGTCACCGACGTCTGCCGCACCCTGACCGAGCTGCGGGCCAGCTTGGTCGCCGCCCGCCATGCAGCGCGCACGAGCGCGGAGCAACACAGCGCGACGATCCTGGCGACGAGCACGCATCCGTTCGCACGACTCGAAGAGATCGACATCATGCGCCATCCGCGCTATGCACGGCTGGTCGACCGCTTCGGTGCGGTCGTGCGCCAGTTCAACCTGTGCGGTTGCCACGTGCACGTCTCGATGCCCGACCTCGACACCGCTGTGCAGGTGTCCAACCACGCACGTCCGTATCTGCCGTTACTCGTCGCTATGACGGGAAGTTCCCCGTTCCATGAGGGTGGCGACACCGGGCATGCCAGCTACCGCATGGCGTTGCTCCGACTGTGGCCGCACGGCGGACCGCCGCCGCTTATGGCGAACGGTGCCGAGTACCTCGCACTGCTGGAAGACCTTCGGCGCACCGGACTGATCGACGAGCCGAACACCTTGCTCTGGGAGCTTCGGCCATCGTCGCGCTACCCGACGCTGGAGTTTCGCATGCCGGACGTATGCACCGATCTCGACGACGCGGTGCTACTGGCTGCGCTCGTCCGCTCGCTGTCGCGCACACTCGGCAAGCGCATCGCCTCGGGCACCGATGCGCCCAACGTCCCCGATGCGCTGTTGGCATCGACGCGGTGGCGAGCCGCCCGCTACGGCCTGACCGGCGACCTGTGGAGCCAATCGCGCGGCGACATCGTCGAGGCGCGAGTCGCGGTCGAAGACATGCTGGCCGAACTGAGCGATGACCTGCGCCTGCATGGTGAGTACGACGTCGTGAGTGACCTGACCGCGGCCCTGCTCACTCGCGGAACGTCGGCCGACCGGCAACGGGCGGTGGCCGCGCGAGCCGGAGATCTACGCGCAGTGGCCGCCGACGCCGCCGCCCTCACCTGCGGCGGTTGAGCGCCTCACCTAGCCGGTCCGTCAGAGTCGAATCCACTGCGACACGGCGCGTGAGTCGTCGAAAACCCGCGTGGCGCCCGGACGTAACGGCAACCCGTGCGCCAGCTCGACCACGGTCTGGCTCTGAACCGGACCTGCCGTCTGCAGCAGCAGGTGGCCACCGGTGATCAAGTGGTCGGCGGCCACGACGAGGCAGGCGCGCGTCACGCCGAGTCCGTCAAGGCCGCCGTCGATGGCGGTCGGTGGGTCATTCGGCCAGTCGACGAGCTGCCGGGTCGGCAGGTACGGCGGATCGGCGATCATCATCGGGAACGACTCGTCGCGGCGCAGCGCGTCGTGCAGCGGCGCCGCCCGGACGTCGGCCCTCTCCCCCCATCCCGCCGCCTCGGCGTTCATGCGGGCATAGGACGCCGCGATCGGGTCGCGCTCCACCTGCACCAGGTCGCGCCCGGCGAGCACAGCTGCGGCCAGCCCGATATGCCCGGCACCGGCGCACAGTTCGACGATGGGGCCGTCCGGCGCGTCGGCCGCGAGCTCGGCAGCCCAGCGGCTCTGCAGCAACGTCCACGGACGCGGTTGGAGCACCCGGGCGTCGTAACGGATCAGCAGCGGGCCGAATGGGCAGCTGAGCGTTGCTGGCGCGTCGAGAGCTGGCGCGCCGAGGGCAGTGGCGCCGTAGGCGTGGGTGCCGGGTTCGGTGGTCATCGCCGGTGATATACCCCGCGAGGCGGTTCCATTCCGCATGAAACGGGTAAAGAAGCGGTGACGAACGTCCCTCGCAGCCAACCCGGCTCGCGTCGACCCACCGGAGCTTGTCGCGATGTTGCTGCCTCATCCCACCGGCGCGGTGTCTGCCGCCCTGATCCGGGCGATGCGTGCTGACGATCCTTCGGCTGCACCGACGCCGAGCGACGTGCCCAGGCCGGCCGATCCAATGACCGATGCCGACACGCAGCTGGCTCTGTGGATCGGCTACGAGCTGCACTATCGGGGCTTCGACGACGTCGCTCCGACGTGGGAGTGGGAACCGCGACTGATCGCGCTGCGGCGAGCTCTCGAGGCCAACGTGCTGTCGGCGCTGAGGCGCGACGTCGAGGTGCCCACTCATCGCCCGGTACCGGAGGCGTTGGCCAAGCTGGTCGACAGCGACACCGGCCCCAGCCTGTCGCGTTACATCCAGCGCGAGGCGTCCCGCGATCAGGTGCTCGACTACATCAAGCAGCGGTCGACGTACCAGCTGAAAGAAGCCGACCCGCATACGTGGGCCATCCCTCGCCTGCGCGGCCGTGCCAAATCGGCGCTCGTCGAGATCCAGGCCGATGAGTACGGCGCGGGCAGCGTGACGCAGATGCACAGCGAGCTTTTCGCGCAGACGATGCGCAGCCTCGGCCTCGACGATTCCTACGGCGCATACGTCGGGGACGCGGCGCCGATCACCCTCGCCGTCAGCAACGTGATGTCGCTGTTCGCGCTTCGCCGCGACCTGCGCGGGGCGATCGTCGGACACCTCGCAGCGTATGAGATGACGTCATCGCTCCCCTGCCGGCGTTACGCCGCAGGGTTGCGCCGCCTTGGCGAGGACGACATCGCATGCGCGTTCTACGACGTGCACGTCATGGCCGACGCATTGCACGAGCAGCTTGCCGCCTACGACCTCTGTGGCAGCCTCGCCGACGACGAGCCCGAGCTTGCCGACGACATCCTCTTCGGTGCGGCGGCCTGCCTCTACATTGAGGGGCGCTTCGGTGCGCACTTGTTGTCCCTGTGGGCTGTCGTCGCCTGAAGCGCTGTCGAGCCGACGAGCTGAGACGGCACCACCGTCTCGGCCGGCGCGTCCAAAAGCTCATGAGCGACGACCCAGCCGTCAATGCAACGGGCGACTAGTTGGCGCTGTCGTACTCGTCATCGTCCACCGGCTCAAGCCAGCGCACTACTTGTCCTTGATCGTCGGCCTCCTGTATGGCGACGTGAGACATGAAGCGATCGGCTGTCGCGCCGTGCCAGTGGTCTTCGCCTGGCTCGATGTACACGACGTCGCCGGGGCGAATCTTGGTGGTCTTGCCTCCGCGAGTTCCGACGTAGCCGATCCCATCGGTCACATAGAGGGTCTGGCCTTTCGGGTGCGAGTGCCACACAGTGCGCGCGCCGGGAGTGAAGCGAACGTGCGCGCAGCCGATGGCCGACTGCTCGTCGGGGTTTCTGATCGCGTCGATGAAGACCGCCCCGGTGAACCAGTCGGCTGGTCCGCGTGCGGACTGTCCTGAACTTTCAGTGAACTTCATGGTGGTGCCTCCTCATATGTCTGCGCCGGTTGCGTCTCGGTGCGCACTATCGCGTCCTGCGCCGCCTGGATGTCCAGAGCTTTGACGGGCAACTCGGACACCGGTCCGTCCGCCCGCATCCCGTCGAGCAGAAGGCCTGCTTGACCTGCCGCTGTTGACCGCCGTCGACAACTCCGGCGCTGCCTACGCGATGTCGAAACGCGCCAATCACCTCCGAGTCCAAGCAGCCGCAGTGACCTGGGGCGACCGCGGTGCACGCGTCAACTCCATCAGCCCGGGCATCATCCTGACGCCGTTGGCACGAGACGAGATGTCCGGGCCGGGAGCTGTGGGCTATCAAGCCATGATCAAGAACTCGGCGGCCGGCGGCGTCATCGCAGCCCTCAAAGCAGGGCGCATTCAAGTGACCGTCACCTAGGGCTCTACGAATACAACCGTTAGGCCTCTTCGATGCGCGAAGAGGCCTAACTACCAGAGCCGGATAGCGGCTTGAATAAGGCGATCTGTGGGCGCTACTGGGATCGAACCAGTGACCGCTCGGGTGTAAACCGAGTGCTCTTCCGCTGAGCTAAGCGCCCGCCTGGCCATGCCGGACCTGGGATCTGCAACGCCCCTGCAACGCACCTGCAGTGTCCCGCCGGTCGGCCCGCATCAGGGTACCGGCCGACGCACACAGCCCCGCGCCGTACCGTGTTCTGGTGCTGAGGGCCTTGCGTCAACCCCGCTACGCGGCACTGTCGGTCCTGATGGTGATCGTCGCGGCGGTTTGCGTCGCGGCAGGCTCGTGGCAGATCGCCCGCCTGCACACCAAGGCGACCGAGAACACGGCCCTGCGGCACAACGCCCATGCCGCCACGGCGCCGGTCGCGTCGGTCTTGCCGCTCGCAGGCCACGGAAAGACTCCGTCGCGACGCTCGATCGAGTTCCGCCCGGTGACGGCTACCGGCACCTACGAGGCCGATCGCACGAGCCTCGTCCGTCATCGCACGGTCGACAGCGACATCGGCTTCCTGGTCGTCACCCCACTGCACACCGGCTCGGGAACGCTGCTCGTCGTGCGCGGCTTCATCGCGGAGTCGTCATCGCCAACAGTGCCGACAGCCCCGAGGCCGCCATCGGGGCAGGTCACCGTCGCTGCCACCATCCGCCCGGGCGAGAGCAAGAACGACCAGGCCGGGCATCTCACACAGGGTCAGGTCGAGTCGATCAACCCCGGTGAGCAGGCGAGTCGCCTCGGCGAACCCGTGTTCGCCGGTTACGGCGAGCTCGTCGCGGGCCAGCCGGGATCCGCGCAGCTCGTTCCCAATCCGAAGCCGGACCTGTCGAACCCCGCCGGCGGGGCAATCGAGCCACAGCACCTTGCCTACATCATCCAGTGGTACCTGTTCGCGCTGCTCGCCCTGGCCGCACCTGTCGCCATGGTTCGCGCCGAGACCCGCGAACGCAGCACTGACGACATCGATGCCGCGCCTGCCGAACCGCCCCCCACCCCCTCCGCCGGTGAGCGCACCCCGGAGCAGCTGCGCGAGGCCAAGCTCGCCGACCGCTACGGACGCGCAGTCCGCTGACATGGACGCGGCAGCGTGGGACGAGCGGTACCGCTCGAGTGACCTCGTCTGGGGTGCCCAGCCCAACCGCTGGGTCGAACAGCAACTCGCCGGCCTCTCCCCCGGCACCGGCGTCGATGTCGCGTGCGGTGAGGGCCGCAACGCGCTGTGGCTCGCGTCGAGGGGGTGGCGCATGATCGCCGTCGACTTCGCTGCGGCCGCCCTCGACAAGGGACGGCGGCTCGAGTCGTCGGCCGAGGTCGCGCACCCCATCGACTGGGTGTGCGACGACGTGACGGCGTACCGCGCGCCGCAGCCGGTCGACCTAGTCCTCATCTGCTACCTGCAGGTGAGCGCCGAGGTTCGGCGCACCGTGATGCGTAACGCGGCCGCGGCGCTGGCGCCCGGCGGAACTCTTCTGGTCGTCGGGCACGACTCGACGAACCTCGCCGACGGCACGGGCGGCCCGCAGGAGCCAGCCGTCCTCTACACCGCCGCGGACTTAGCGGCCGATCTCGAGGGAACGGGCCTCGCGATCGACATCGCGCACGCGGTGCTACGACCCGTCGACGGTGCCGACCGGCCCGCCATCGACGCGCTGCTGAGAGCCCACCGCCCCTAGCCGAACTGCGTTCACGCGCCGTTTCCATATGGGATGCCCGAACCACACCCTTGACGACTAGCAAGGACCTCGATGTCCGATGTGGATCGGACGCTGGAGGTCAGTCATGCGAAACCGGGTTGTCGCCATCGCCGCTGCGGCGGGCGTCACCGTCCTCGGAATCACCGCCGCAGGAGCGGGCAGTGCCGGGGCATCGAGCAAGACCGGTCACGTCAGGCACGTGCTGCTCATCTCAGTTGACGGCTTGCACGAGAACGACCTGGCGTACTACATCGCGCACCACCCGAACTCTGCGCTCTCCGCACTTGTCGCGCAGGGCAGGAACTACACCAACGCGCAGACGACGTTCCCGTCCGACTCGTTCCCCGGAATGATCGCTCAGCTCACCGGTGGCAGCGCCGGAACTGCCGGCGTCTACTACGACGACACGTACAACCATCAACTGCTGCCGCCCGGAACGTCGAACTGCACGAGTGCGCCTCGCGGCACCGAAGTCTCGTGGACCGAGGCCGCGGACAAGTCGCAGAATCCGATCACGCTCGACGCCGGGCAACAGATCGCCTCGACGGCGCTGACCGACCTGCCGACCAACACGCTGAGCCAGACCCTGGCCGATTCAGCCGCGATCACCCACGCGGCGCTGACGATGACCCCGACCCCGCAGGGCCTGCTCGACCCGGCCGCTCTGCCCGTCGACCCCAGCACTTGCACGCCGGTATACCCGCACAACTACATCCGAGTGAATACCGTGTTCGAAGTTGCCAGAAGCGCCGGTCTGCGAACGGCCTGGTCGGACAAGCACCCGGCGTACGAGATCCTCAACGGCCCGTCCGGCACGGGCGTCCAAGACCTGTTCACGCCGGAGATCAACAGCGTTGCCGACAACGCCGGGGACGACTGGACGACCGACAACGCGCTGACCAAGGAGTACGACAGCATCAAGGTCGCGGCGGTGCTCAACGAGATCGACGGCTACGACCACAGCGGGTCGACCAAGGTCGGCACACCCGCCATCTTCGGGATGAACTTCCAGACCGTCTCGACAGCGGAGAAGTTGCCGGTGTCCGACGGCCTCGCCGGCGGTTACAACTCTGACGGCACACCGGGGCCGCTGCTGTCGAACGCGCTCGACTTCATCGACGCGCAGGTCGCGAAACTCCGTGCCGAGATCCACGCGCGCGGACTCGACAACAGCACGACGATCATCCTGTCGGCGAAGCACGGGCAGTCCCCAGAGGATCTCAGCAGCCTGCGCCGCGTCGACGACGGCGCGATCATCGACGGCATCAACGCGGCATGGAACTCGCTGCACCCGTCCTCGACGCCGCTGGTGGCGTTCGCCGTGGACGACGACGGCATGCTCATGTGGCTGAGCGACCACCGCGCCGCAGCGCTCAAGTTCGTCACGAAATACCTGCTCACACACAGCGCGCCGGCCAATCTCGCCACCGATCCGAAGGGCGTCTTCTCGGCCACCGTGCAGAAGTCAGGACTCACCACGGTGTACACCGGCGGCGCCGCCGACGCACTCGTGGGTGCTCCGAACGGCGATGCACACGCACCCGACCTGATCGGTATCGCGCAGCACGGCGTGGTCTACACCGGCAATGTCAAGAAGATCGCCGAGCACGGCGGTGACGACCCGCAGGACCGCAACGTCCCCCTTGTCGTCACAGGTGGCGGTGTCGTGACACCCGGCACCGACGCAAGCAGCGTTCTCACCACGCAGATCGCGCCGAGCATCCTGCAACTGCTCGGCCTCGACCCGCACGCGCTGCAGGCCGTCACGCTCGAGGGAACGGCCGTGCTGCCGGGAGTGTGAGGCTCAGAGGGACTTGATCGCCCCGCGCCAGGCGTCCGCATCGCGGCCTTGGCCCGGGGCGTTCATCTCGGCGAACCGCACGACTCCGGCCTTGTCGACGAGGAACGTCCCGCGGTTGGCGAAGCCCACCTCGTCGTTGAACACCCCGTACGCCTGCGCCACCGCACCGTGCGGCCAGAAGTCCGCCAACAACGGGAACTCGTAACCCTCGCGTTCGGCGAACACCTTGTGCGTATATGAGGAATCAACGCTGATCGACATCACCTGCACGTCGCCGTTCTGAAAGGTCGACAGGTCATCGCGCACCGCGCAGAGTTCGCCCGTGCAGATACCCGTGAACGCGAGCGGATAGAAGATCACTAGGACCGCCTGCCGGCCGCGGAACGAGGACAGCGTCACCTCTTCGTTGTTCTGGTCACGGAGCGTGAAGTCCGGAGCGGTCTGCCCGACCTCGATCACTTACGCGCTCCCGACTTGCGACCGACGAGGCGCGCGCCGGCCCACTCCGGGCTCACGGCGGTGATGGACGTCTGCGACAGCCCCGCGACGGAGGCCGCCTCGGCGATGTCGGACGGCTCGACGTATCCGGGCCGCCCGCGCTTGGGCGTCAACAGCCAGATGACACCGCTGTCGGCGAGCGGAGCGATGGCGTCGACCAGCAGATCGGTGAGATCACCGTCGTCGTTGCGGTACCAGACGAGCACCACGTCCGCGACCTCGTCCGACTCCTCCGGGACGAGCTCCTCGCCCGTGTGGCCCTCGACGAGTCCCCGCAGCTCCTCGTCTACGTCGTCGTCGTATCCGATCTCCATGACGACCATGCCCGGCTTCAGCCCCATCCGTTCGGCCACAGCCGGCCCGCTACCCGCGGGGGAGCTCGTGCTCACGGCGACACTCTCCTGATTCTCGGGGCGGCAAGCCATCACCGCCCGGCGTATCGAACCCCATTCTGGGTACTGCCAAGTAACCTGCCAACCGACCTTAGTAGCTGTCCAGGGTGGACACTGGACCAGTGACACGCGACCGCTTCAGCATCATCACCGATGGCCTACCCAGCCAGCTCCCGGATATCGATCCTGAAGAGACCCGCGAATGGATCGAATCCTTCGACGCAGCCGTGGATTCCGAGGGTCGCCAGCGCGCCCGGTTCCTCATGCTCAAGCTGCTGGAACGGGCCCGCGAACGCCAGGTCGGCGTCCCCGCGCTGCGCAGCACCGACTACATCAACACCATCCCGCCCGAACGCGAGCCGTGGTTCCCCGGCGATGAGGACATCGAGCGGCGCATCCGTGCCTACATCCGCTGGAACGCCGCAATCATGGTCTCGCGGGCGAACAAGACCGTCGGCGTCGGCGGGCACATCGCCACCTACGCCAGTGCCGCATCGCTCTACGAGGTGGGCTACAACCACTTCTTCCGCGGCAAGGACCTCGCGAGCGGCACGGGAGACCAGGTGTACTTCCAGGGCCATGCCGCCCCGGGCATTTACGCCCGGGCGTTCCTCGAGGGGCGCCTCACCGAACAGCACCTCGACGGATTCCGCCAGGAGAAATCACGGGCGCCATTCGGGCTGTCCTCCTACCCGCACCCACGGCTCATGCCGGAGTTCTGGGAATTCCCGACCGTGTCGATGGGTCTCGGCCCGATCGCGGCCATCTACCAGGCCCGGTTCAACCGGTACCTGCACGCGCGCGGCCTGGCCGACACGTCCAACTCACACGTGTGGGCGTTCCTCGGTGACGGCGAGATGGACGAGGTCGAGTCCCTCGGTGCGATCGGCGTTGCCTCCCGGGAAGAGCTCGACAACCTCACCTTCGTCATCAACTGCAACCTGCAACGCCTCGACGGGCCGGTGCGCGGCAACGGCAAGATCATCCAGGAACTCGAGTCCTACTTCCGCGGCGCCGGCTGGAACGTCATCAAGGTGATCTGGGGACGTACCTGGGATCCGCTGCTCGCCCGTGACGGTGACGGCGCCCTGGTGAACCAGATGAACACCACACCGGACGGGCAGTTCCAGACGTATTCGGTCGAGACAGGCGCCTATACGCGCGAGCACTTCTTCGGCGGCGACCCTCGCCTGCGCAAGATGGTCGAGGGCATGTCAGACGACGAGATCAGCCGGCTCGGCCGTGGCGGACACGACTACCGCAAGGTCTACGCAGCCTTCGAAGCGGCGCGCGAGCACGTCGGCCAACCGACGGTGATCCTCGCCAAGACGATCAAGGGCTGGACGCTCGAGTCCTTCGAAGGGCGCAATGCCACGCACCAGATGAAGAAGCTGACGACCGCCGACCTGAAGGCCTTCCGCGACCGGCTCTACCTGCCGATCACCGACGAGGCGCTCGAGGCCGACCTACCGCCGTACTACCACCCGGGTGAGAAGTCCGACGAGATCCAGTACATGAAGGAGCGGCGCGCTGCACTCGGCGGGGCGCTGCCCAAGCGCGTCGTGCGGGCCAAGCCGTTGACGCTGCCCGGCGCTGCCGCCTTCGCCGAACTTCGCCAGGGATCCGGCCGGCAGCAGGTCGCCACGACCATGGCGACAGTGCGGCTGTTCAAGGACCTCATGAAGGACAAGGAGATCGGCGCGCGATTCGTGCCGATCATTCCCGACGAAGCGCGGACGTTCGGGCTCGACGCGATCTTCCCGACCGCCAAGATCTATTCGCCGCACGGACAGGAGTACGAGGCAGTCGATCGCGACATGCTGCTGTCGTACAAGGAGTCCGCTACCGGGCAGATCCTTCACGAGGGCATCAGCGAGGCCGGCTCGACAGCGTCGCTGATCGCCGCAGCAACGTCCTATTCGACGCACGGCGTACCGATGATCCCGTTCTACATCTTCTATTCGATGTTCGGATTCCAGCGCACCGGTGATCAGTTCTGGGCGCTCGCGGATCAGCTCGGCCGCGGGTTCGTTCTCGGCGCGACAGCCGGCCGCACCACCCTCACCGGCGAGGGGCTGCAGCACGCCGACGGGCATTCCCTGCTGCTCGCCTCGACGAATCCCGCGTGTGTGGCGTACGACCCCGCGTTCGCATTCGAGATCGCCCACATCGTGCAGGCCGGGCTCACGCGGATGTACGGCGTCGGTGCGTTCAGCGCGCCGATCTCGGACAAGGACGTCTTCTACTACCTGACGATCTACAACGAGCCGATGCCGCAGCCCGCGGAGCCCGCCGACCTCGACGTCGAGGCGCTGCTGCGTGGCATGTACCGCTACTCCCCGGGCCTCGTCGGCACCGGCCGCCCCCGTGCGCAGGTGCTGGCGTCGGGCGTCGGGATGCCCTGGGCGCTCGATGCGCAGCGGATGCTGGGTGAGGACTGGGCTGTCGACGTCGACGTGTGGTCGGTGACCTCGTGGAACGAGCTGCGCCGAGACGCCGTCGAGTGCGAGCAGCACGCCCTGCTCCAGCCGGCCGACGAGGCCCGCATTCCGTTCATCACCCAGCAGCTCGCCGGCACCGACGGACCCGTCGTCGCCGTATCGGACTTCATGCGCGCGGTACCTGATCAGATCGCCCGCTGGGTCCCCGGTGACTACACGTCACTGGGCACCGACGGATTCGGGTTCGCCGACACGCGCGGGGCGGCACGGCGGTTCTTCCACGTCGACGCCGAGTCCGTCGCCGTCGCCGTACTCGAACAACTCGCCCGCCGCGGGGAAGTCAAGGCCTCGGTGGTCCGCGACGCGCTCGCGAAGTACGAGCTGCACGACGTCACGGCCGCCGGGCACGGCACCATCGGCGGCGACAGCTAGGCGTCAGCCAGGCGTCAGTAGCGTGCGCCCGCGACCTGTTCGGCGAGGGGATCGAGCTCTCGGCGATCCTCATCGGTCAACTCGAGGGCGGTGGCCGCAGCGTTCTGCTCGATCCATCGCGAACGCTTGGTACCTGGGATCGGTACCACCGGCACACCGAGCACACGGGTGCGATCCTGCACCCAGGCCAGCGCGACCTGTGCAGGCTCGACTCCCCTGCGCGCCGCCACCGCCGTCACCACATCGGTGATGGCGCTGTTCTGGGCAGCGGCTTGCTCGGTGAAGCGCGGATTGCGCGAGCGGAAGTCCTTGTCGTCGAAGCTCGACCTGTCCAGGGTGGCCGTCAGGAATCCACGCCCGAGCGGCGAGAACGCGACGAGCCCGACGCCCAGCTCGCGCAGCGCCGGCACCACGGACGTCTCCGGGTCGCGAGTCCACAGCGAGTACTCGCTCTGCACCGCAGCGATCGGATGAACCGCGTAGGCCCGGCGAAGCAGCGCGTCGTCGACCTCCGACAAGCCGAGCTCGCGGACCTTTCCCTCGGTGACGAGATCAGCCATTGCGCCTACGGTCTCTTCGATCTCGACGTCCTGGGGCGGTCGGTGCAGGTAGTAGAGGTCGATGACGTCCGTGCCCAGGCGCAGCAGGGAGCGCTCGCAGGCGGCCTTCACGTAGCGGCGCTCGCCGCGGATGACCCGGTTGTCGGCACCGAGGGAGCCGTCGATGCCGAATTTCGTCGCCAGCTGGGCCTGGTCGCGCCGATCGTGCAGCGCCCGTCCGACGAGCACCTCGTTGTGGCCCGAGCCGTAGATGTCCGCGGTATCGACCAGCGTGACGCCCAGGTCGAGCGCACGGTGGATGGTCCGGATCGACTCGTCCCAGTCGGTCGGTCCGTAGAACTCGCTCATGCCCATGCAGCCGAGCCCCTGCACCGACACGTCGAGCGCACCGAGATTCACGCGCGCAACAGTCATGCCATGACTCTATGCACGGCCACACGCGGCGTGCACAGCACTCCGCGCGCCCCGCTCACCGCAGCAGCACGACCAGAAGTTCGCCTTCGCCGTCGAAGCGCGGTGTCTCCTTCATCGCGCGCATGGAGTCGCCGGCGCTGAGCACCGTGCGCTCGACCGTGAACTCACCCGACGCGACGAACAGGTGCATCCGCGCCGCCTCGAGCAGCAACGGGCCGCGGCGATGGACGGCGAAGAGCCCTGACCCGACAAGCACCGGGGCGTCCGCCAGCCGGTACTGCGGCTCGTCGTCGTCGCACAGGAGCGTCGTCTGGACGAATCGAAGCGGCTGCGTTTCCGACGCGTTCGCCTCGATGTGCCGAACCCCTCGGCCGGCCACCTGCACAGCCGCGACACCTGGCTCGATCACCTGGACGGCGCCGGTGCTGTCCTCGTGACGCAGGGCCCCCTCCACCACCCACGTGACGATGGCGACCCCGCGGTGCGCGTGCATGTCGAAGCCGGCGCCGGGATCGAGTTCGTGCTCGTCGACGCCGATCAACGCTGCGAATCCGACGTTCTCCGGGTCGTAGTGCGCGCCCGCCGAGAAGCTGTGCAGCGAGCGAATGCCCGGCTGCTCCGCCAGAAACCGGTCCGCCGCGCGATGCACGGTCGTCGACACCTGCGGTGCCCGCCTGCGCCGCCGGATCACGGGCGCACCTCGTGGTCGGCGCTCCAGGCCGTCAATGCGTCCATTGACCACGAGTTGACCACGCGCCCCACATCCACTCCGCAGCGGGCGGCCCGCTCGCACCCGTTCGCCTGCCAGTCGAGCTGCCCGGGCGCATGGGCGTCGGTGTCGATCGAGAACAGGCACTCGGACTCGACCGCCAGGCGCAGCAGCCGCTTCGGTGGATCCAGCCGCTCCGGGCGCGAGTTGATCTCGACGGCCACCCCGAACCTGGCGCAGGCGGCGAACACCAGCTCGGCGTCGAACTGGGATTCGGCGCGGGTGCCGCGGCCGCCCGTCACCAGGCGGCCGGTGCAATGCCCGAGGATGTCGGTGTGCGGATTGGAGACGGCCGCGATCATCCGTGGCGTCATCTCCGCAGCGGGCATCTTCAGCTTGCTGTGCACGCTCGCGACGACGATGTCCAGTCGCTTCAGCAGCGACGGCTTCTGGTCCAGCGAACCGTCGTCGAGGATGTCGACCTCGATGCCGGTGAGGATGCGGAACGGTGCGCGCTCACCACTGGCCGCCTCGGCCGCGAAACGCCCGTTCAGCTCGGCGACCACGTCCAGCTGACGCTCCAACCGCTCGGCCGACAGGCCGTTGGCCACCGTCAGGCGGGGAGAATGATCGGTCAGCACCATGTACTCGTGGCCGATGCCGCGCGCAGCCTCGGCCATCTCCTCGATCGGCGACCCGCCGTCGGACCAGTCCGAGTGCGTGTGGCAGTCACCGCGCAGCGCCTGCCGCAGTGCGGCTGTGGCCTCGTCCAACGGGGCGTCCTCGGTGGCCTCCAGGCGGCGCAGGTAGACGGGCACCTCACCGGCGATCGATTCCGCGACGCAGCGTGACGTCACGTCACCGACCCCACTGAGCTCGGTGAGCGTTCCCGCGGCTGCCCGCTGCTCGAGCTCGCCGTCGGGAAGCGCGGCAAGCGTCGCGGCCGCCGTGCGGAAGGCACGCACCCGGTAGGTGGGTTCCCGCGCCCGCTCGAGCAGGAAGGCGATCCGCCGGAGGTCGGCGAGCGGGTCACGCGCTGGCATGGCACCACCGTAGGCGGCACCGTCGAGGCCGTTCACCGCGATGGGCCGGCGTGGGAGGCTGCACGCGTGAGGGCGGGCCTGCGCGATGACACGATCCGCCGCATCGAGCAGGCGGCCGGGCGGTTGGCCACCCAGAGCGTCGCGCGAATGGACGAGCGGCTCCCGTGGTTCCGCGAGCTGCCCGCCGACCAGCGCTCGTGGGTCACGCTGGTTGCCCAGGCCGGACTGCAGTCCTATGTCGAATGGCTTCGCTCGCCCGATGACGTGCTGCGGCTCACCGGTGAAGTGTTCGCGGCGGCGCCACTGGCGATGGCCCGCTCGGTGAACCTGCAGCAGACCGTCGAACTCGTCAGGCAGACGATCGCCGTCGCCGAGGAGAACCTGCCGACGCTGGCCGGCGAGCAGGATGCCGACATCGTTCGCGAAGAGCTGCTCCGGTTCAGCCGCGAGATCGCCTTCGCCGCCGCGCGGGTGTACGCGCAGGCGGCCGAGACGCGCGGATCCTGGGACGAGCGGCTCGAAGCACTGATCATCGACAACCTCGTCCGGGGCGCCGACGTCGGAGACCCGTTGCCCAGTCAGCTGGCCGCCCTCGGCTGGCAGGTCAGCGGCCTGATCGGAGCCGTCGTCGGTTCGGCACCCGACGTGCCGACCGCGGAGACCCTCGCCGAGGTGCACAAGACCACGCGGCGCATGGGACTGGACGCGATGGCCGGTGTGCACGGCCCGCGCTTGGTGATCGTGTTCGGTGGAGCGGCCGACCCCGTGGACGCGGCGCGCGGCCTGCTGGACGTGTTCGCTGAGGGACCGGTGGTGGTCGGGCCCCCGGCGCGAGACGCGGCACAGGCGAGCGCGATCACGCGAGCCGCGCTGAGCGGACTGCGGGCCGCGCCCGCGTGGCCCGCCGCGCCCCGCCCGGTGAGTGCCGACGCGCTCTTGCCCGAACGGGCGCTGGCCGGCGAGCCGGATGCCCGGACCGAACTTGTCGACACCGTCTATCGCCCGCTGATGAAATCCGGCGGGGTGCTGATCGAGACGGTGACGGCGTTCCTCGAGTCGGGCGGGGCCCTGGAGGCGACTGCACGGGCGCTGTTCGTGCACGCGAACACCGTCCGGTACCGGCTGCGCAGGGTCGCCGAGATCTGCGGTGAATCCCCCACTGACCCCCGTGGCGCCTTCACGCTGCGTACCGCTCTGGCCCTGGGCCGGCTGGACGCACTGGGCTGATCCACACCGCCGGATTGGCCCCAATCAACAACTTGGGACACCCAGAACCGGACATCTGCCGTTAACATTTGTGGGATCCATACAACTGTGGCGGGTCTTTGCTGTCAGCGTCGTGCTCGCCTGTACGGCCCGATGCGCGGGATGGTGGACAGGTGATCGCGGTATTCGCGCCAGGGCAGGGCGCACAGGCACCGGGAATGCTCGCGCCATGGCTCGACGTGCCGGGGGTCGCCGAGCAGATCGCCGAGTTCTCCGATGCCGCCGGCCTCGACCTGGCCCGCCTCGGGACCACGGCCACCGCTGACGAGATCAAGGACACCGCCGTCACGCAGCCGCTCATCGTCGCTCTCGGCGCAGTGGTCGCGGGTCGGTTGGCCCTCGATACGACGGCCGAGCGGGTCGTCGCCGGTCACAGCGTCGGCGAACTCACGGCGGCAGCCCTCGCCGGGGCGATGAGCCCGGTGGACGCAGTGGCTTTCGCCGCCCGCCGCGGCGCCGAGATGGCTGCCGCGTGCAGTCGCACGCCCACCGGGATGTCCGCAGTGCTCGGCGGCGACCCGGACGAGGTTGTCGCGGCCATCGCCTCGGCGGGCCTTACCGCGGCGAACCGCAACGGCGCGGGGCAGATCGTCGCCGCAGGAGCGCTCGACGCCCTCGCGGCGTTCGCGGAGGCGCCGCCCGCGGGTGCCAGGGTGCGGCCCCTGCCTGTCGCCGGGGCGTTCCACACCCACTACATGGAGCCGGCCGAACTGGCCCTGCAGGCCTTCGCCACCACGATGCGCATCAGCGACCCGCGTCCGATCCTCTTGTCGAACCGCGATGGCCTCGGCATCACCACCGGCGCGGACCTGATCGCACGACTCGTCCGCCAGGTCACGCAACCGGTGCGCTGGGATCTGTGCCTGCGCACCTGTGCCGATCTCGGCGTGACGGCGGCGATCGAACTCGCACCGGCGGGCACGCTTACGGGCATTGCGAAGCGCGAACTGCCCGGCGTCGAGCTGGTGGCGGTCAAGACGCCAGACGACCTGGCGGCGGCGCACAGACTGGTCGACAGCCGTCCCGGCCACGGGCAGGGCGAGCACACGCCGGACTTCCGGGTCGTCGTCACGCCGGCCAAAGGGGTGTTCACCCGCTCCGACACGGTCGACGAAGGGGGCGAGGTCGCCCGGGGCGCCCGGCTCGGCTCGATCCGCACCAACCGCGACGAGCACGTGATCGTCGCCCCGCAGGCGGGCGTCGTCGTCGAATGGCTGCGGGAGGACGGCGACATCGTCGCCGCCGGGCTGCCCGTCGTCCGACTGCACAGCGGGGTGGAACCCCGGTGATGCCAGGCACCGTCCTGCCGCAGCCCGCCGCCCCATCCGGAACCCGGATCCTCGGTCTGGGGCACTATCGCCCCGCCAACGTCGTGACCAATGTTGACCTGATCGCCCGCGGCGTCGACTCCGACGACGAGTGGATCAAGAGCCGCGTCGGCATTGCCGAGCGCCGATGGGCCGATCCGGACGAGACCGTCGTCGACATGGCCGAGGCTGCCGCCAGCAAGGCGATCGCGGCCAGCGGTATAGGCACCACGGACATCGACCTCGTCATCGTCGCGTCGTGCACCATGCCGACGCCGGTACCCGCTGCCGCACCGCAGCTCGCAGCCCGGCTCGGCATCGGCGCGCCGGGCGCCTTCGACGTCAACTCCGGCTGCTCCGGGTTCGTCTATGCACTCAATGTCGCCAGCGCGGCCGTCGCGACCGGGCAGGCCCACAATGCCCTGGTCGTCGGCGCCGAACGATTCTCGGGCTGGTTGGACATGACCGACCGCAGCACCTGCATCATCCTCGCCGACGGTGCCGGCGCGGCCGTGGTCGGGCCTGCCGATGAAGCCGGATTCGGACCGGTGGTGTGGGGCAGCGACGGCGAGCAGCACGACGCGGTAGCCATCGACCAACGCACCAAGACATTCCGTCAGGAGGGACAGGCCGTCTACCGCTGGGCCACCTCCCAGATGGCAGGAGTCGCACTCGCAGCCTGCGAGCGGGCAGCGATCGAGCCCGCCGCGTTGGCGGCGTTCGTCCCGCACCAGGCCAACCTGCGCATCATCGAGGCAATCGCCCGGCGCCTCAATGCGCCGAACGTCGTGGTCGCCCGCGACATCGTGACGTCGGGCAACACGTCGGCGGCCTCGATTCCGCTCGCACTGTCACGGATGGTCGAGCGCGGGGAGATCCCGTCCGGCGCGCCCGTCCTCATCCTCGGCTTCGGATCCGGTCTCGCCTACGCGGCGCAGGTCGTCATCGCTCCCTGATCGCTTCACCGTGCCACCCGACGTGGGTGGTGCGTCCAACCGAAAGGAACAGCACAGTGGCCAGTGCCGACGAGATCCGCTCAGGACTCGCCTCGATTCTCGAAGAGGTTGCCGACGTCAAGGTCGACGACGTCACCGACGACAAGAGCTTCACCGACGACCTCGACGTCGATTCGTTGTCGATGGTCGAGGTCGCAATGGCGGCCGAGGAGAAGTTCGGCGTGAAGATCCCCGACGACGAACTGCCCAAGCTCAAGACGGTGGGCGACGCGGTCTCCTACATCCAAGCCAACGCCGCCTGACCGTTCCGACATATCGAAGGAAGCACATGTCATCGACACCGAACGATGTGGTCGTCACGGGCCTGGGGGCCACCACGCCTCTGGGCGGTGACGTCGCGACGTTCTGGGACGGGTTGCTCAGCGGCCGCTCCGGCGTCATCGCCCTCGACCAGGATTGGGCGAAGGACCTCCCGGTGCGGATCGCTGCGCCCATGACGGTCGATCCCGCGGCGGAGTTGTCGCGGGTACAGGCCCGCCGCCTCGATCGAAGCGAGCAGGCCGCGATCGTCGCAGCCCGTCAGGCCTGGGCCGACGCGGGGTTCACCGGCCGCTCCGACGAGTGCGGCCTCGACCCCGCGCGGGTGGCGGTGGTGATCGGCACCGGCATCGGGGGTGTCACGAGCCTGCTCGGGCAGTACGACATCTACCTCGACAAGGGGCCGTCCCGGGTCTCGCCGCTGATGATCCCGATGAACATGCCGAACGGCCCGGCCGCCTACGTCGGGCTCGAGGTCGGTGCCCGCGCCGGCGTGCACACCACCGTCAGCGCCTGCGCGTCCGGTGCCGAGGCCATCGCGCACGGGCTCGATCTCATCGAGCTCGACCGCGCTGACATCGTCCTCGTCGGCGGCACCGAGGCCTGCATCCACCCGCTCAACATCGCGGGCTTCGCTCAGATGCGCGCGATGTCGACGCGCAACGACGAACCGCAGCGGGCGTCGCGGCCCTTCGACAAGAATCGCGACGGCTTCGTGCTCGGTGAGGGTGCCGGCGTGCTCGTGCTCGAACGCGCCTCCTCCGCCGAGGCCCGCGGCCGCCGCCCGTATGCACGGCTTGCCGGTGCCGGCATCACGTCCGACTCCTACGACATCGTCGCTCCTGACCCGGCCGGCAGCGGGCAGCGGCGGGCCGCCGAGATTGCTATCCGCCGTGCGGGTGTCACAGCTGCCGAGGTGGTGCACGTCAATGCCCACGCGACGTCCACACCCACCGGTGACGGTGCGGAGGCGGCGTGGATCGCCGACCTGCTCGGCGAGCAGACCGTGGTCAGCGCCACGAAGTCCATGACCGGTCACCTGCTCGGCGCCGCCGGTGCCATCGAGTCGATCGCCACCGTCCTGGCCGTCCACCACGACGTCGTCCCGCCGACGATCAACCTCGACGACCCGGACGACGAGGTGCGGGTCGACATCCCCCGGGAGGCCCGCCACATGCCCGTGCCCGTGGCGCTCAATGACTCGTTCGGCTTCGGCGGCCACAACACCTCGCTGCTGTTCGTGAAGGTCTGAGGGTGTCCATGACGCTGACGGCCCCACCCGCGCCAACGATCGACGAGCGCGACCCGCGTGATCCGCAACTGCGGCTCGGCCGGCTCTTCGACGAGGCGTCGATGCAGTTGATGCACGAGGTCGACACCAGCGGTCTGCTCGCGGCCACGGGCACGATCAACGGCTCGTCGGTCGTCGCATTCTGCACCGACGCGACCACGATGGGCGGCGCGATGGGCGCCGAGGGCTGCCGGCACATCGTCGACGCCATCGACAAGGCGGTGCGCGAGCGCGTCCCGGTCATCGGACTGTGGCATTCCGGCGGCGCACGTCTCGCCGAGGGCGTCGAGGCCCTGCACGCGGTAGGTCTCGTATTCCAGGCGATGATCCGCGCATCGGGCCGCGTACCGCAGATTTCGGTCGTTCTCGGGCCTGCAGCGGGCGGTGCTGCCTACGGACCCGCGCTCACCGACCTGGTGATCATGTCCACGACGGGGCGGGTGTTCGTCACCGGCCCCGATGTCGTGCGCTCGGTCACCGGCGAGAACGTCGACATGGAATCCCTCGGCGGCGCCGACACACACGGCCGCCGCAGCGGCGTCGTGCACATCACCACGGGCACCGACGACGAGGCGCTCGCGATTGCCCGCCAGGCGGCCACCTTGATGGCGCAGCAGGGCCACTACGACCTCGACGCCATCGGCCCCGACCGTGACCTGCGGGCGCTGCTGCCCGAGAACCCCAAGCGCGCCTACGACGTGCACCCGCTCGTCACCGGGATCCTCGACGACGGTCCGTTCCTCGAACTGCACGCCAAGTGGGCGCCGAACATCGTGACGGGCCTCGGC
The DNA here is from genome assembly GCA_035999365.1 of Jatrophihabitantaceae bacterium. Taxonomy (GTDB): domain Bacteria; phylum Actinomycetota; class Actinomycetes; order Mycobacteriales; family Jatrophihabitantaceae; genus DASYGT01. Next base: position 62,613 of record DASYGT010000055.1, on the reverse strand, counting down.
CGATTGACGGGGCGGACGGTCGGCGTCATCGCCAACAACCCGCTGCGCCTCGGCGGCTGCCTCGATTCCCCCTCGGCGGAGAAGGCGGCACGGTTCGTGCGGATGTGCGACGCGTTCGGCATCCCGCTCGTCGTGCTCGTCGACGTTCCCGGCTACCTCCCCGGTGTGGGCCAGGAGTGGGACGGCATCGTGCGGCGCGGCGCCAAGCTGCTGCACGCCTTCGGCGAGGCCGTCGTCCCGCGCGTGACGCTGGTGACGCGCAAGACTTACGGCGGGGCCTACATCGCGATGAACTCGCGTTCCCTCGGCGCCACCAGGGTGTTCGCATGGCCCGCGGCCGAGGTTGCCGTGATGGGCGCGTCGGCCGCAGTGGGCATCCTGCATCGCAAGCGGCTGGCTGCCGCTGCGCCCGGCGAACGCGAGGTGCTGCACGCGGCGCTGGCCGAGGAGCACGAGCGGCTGGCCGGCGGCGTCGGGCGTGCGATGGAACTGGGCGTCGTCGATGAACTGATCGAGCCGGCGCAGACCCGAAGGGCGATCACTGCCGCTCTCGCGGCCGCCCCGGAGGCGCGCGGCGCCCACGGGAACATCCCGCTGTAGCTACTGCGCGAGCAGCCGGCGCTCGCACCGTTCGACGACGTGCTCAGACAACCTTGTGCAGCAAGGTCACCGGTGCTCCGTCACCACCGAGGCGGTAGGGCTCGAGCTCCTCGTCCCAGGCAGTACCGAGCAGCTCACTGATGCCGTGCTCGAAGTCGGCAGTCGTGCGTGCGCGGGCCAGCAGGCCTCGCAGCCGCTCCTCGCCCACCACGACGTCGCCGTTGGCCGACACCATGCTGCGGTGGAAGCCACGGCCCGGGACGTAGGCGAGCCGCTCGCCGTCGGTTGCCCCGGTGGGATCCTCGGTGATCTCGAAGACGAGCATCGGCCACGCCCGCACACTCGCGGCGAGCCGAGCCGCCGTGCCGACGGGTCCGGCCCAGGTGGCCTCGGCGCGCAGATGCGCAGGTGCGGCCGGCTGGGCGCTCCAGGTGAGGCGGACGGGTTGCCCGAGCACGCCGGCGAGCGCCCACTCGACGTGCGGGGCGATCGTCGACGGGCAGCAGTGCACGAAGACCACGCCGCGTGTCGTCGGCGTGGTGCGGGTCGTTCTGGCGTTCGTCATCGCACACCTCCACTGACCGGACGGCGACGCCTTCCCCAGCGATCCGTCTTCAGCGTGTGTGCGTAGTGCCTGTGCTGATGTCATTGTGACCCATGGGACCGCTGTTACGCCAGCGCGGCACCCGAAACCGGGCCTCAGGATTCGACTGCGAGACGGATCCCGAAGGCGATCAGGACCCCGCCCGTCGCCGTATCGAGTCGGCGGCGGGTGCGCGGCTGGTTCATCCACTGCGTGACGCGGGTGGCGACTGCCAGCAGCAGTACCCAGTACAGCGCCGTCTCGAAGATGAAGATGGCGCCGAACAGCAGCGTGGTCAGCCCCACGGAGTGCCCATGGGGCACGAAGCCGGGCAGGAATGTCACGAAGAAGACCCCGACTTTCGGGTTCAGCAGGTTCGTGACCACCCCCGCGGTGAACCCCGTGCCGATCAGGCCCCGCCGTTCGGTGGCCTCGCGCGGTGACGAGCGGAACCGGATCGACTGCACGCCGAGCCAGATCAGGTAGGCGGCGCCGGCGATGCGCAGCACCTCGTAACCGAGGTGGCTGGCACGCAACAGCGCAGACAGTCCGAGTACCGCGCCGGCCACCCACACCGAGAGCCCGACGAGATTTCCCGCGGCAGTGGTGATGCCCTTGGCGCGTCCGCCCCGGACGATGCTGCGGATGACGACGAGGGTGTCCGGGCCGGGCAGCAGCACGATCAGCGCAGCGGCCAGCGCGAAGGTCGTGATCGCGACGAGCATGGCGTCGATGCTAGGCGAGGAGTCGGATACTGGGCTCGTGCCGGTGACCATCGACGACGTCCGCCAGATCGCGGCGGCGCTGCCCCGCACGAGCGAGGCTCTGGTCAGCGACCGGGTCAAGTTCCGAGTCGGCCGACTGGTGTACCTGGCCCTCTCCCGTGACGAGACCCTGATGGGCTTCGCCTTCCCGAAGGAGGAACGCCGCGGGCTCGTCGACAGCGACCCGCAGACGTTCCTCATGCCGCTGCCTTCGGACGAGCGTTACAACTGGGTTCGCGTTCGTTTGCACGCGATCGATCGCGAGCAGCTGAAGGAGATCGTCACCGACGCCTGGCGCATGTGCGTACCCAAGCGCGTGGCCGCCGAGCACCTGGATTGACGGCCTTGGGCGGGCTCACCCGGGGAAGTAACGCTCGATGTACGGGCCGAATCGCTGCGTCACCTCGGCCTCGGTGAGTCCGAAGTCGGCGAGCGAGTAGGCGTGTGACGGGCGCCGGTTGTCGAGCTTGCTCTCTGCGTCCACCGAACGTATGACTGCTCGCTGCGCATCGGTGAACGGCACATCGAGCCGGTCGTAGATCTGCTCGACGATGGCGACAGGGTCAGCGGCGAAGTCGGCGTAGTCGACGTCGAGGAAGTGCGCGGCGTCGTGCCGCTCGCGCGCGGCGAGACACAGCTGCGCTCCTCTGGCCCACGTGTCCAGCTGGTCGCGACCGATCACCGCCCCGGCGAAGATCTCCGACTGCCCCTCGGTGGCATGCGCGCTCAGGCTCGATGTCGAGGCGATGATCGTGCGCGGGTCGCGGTGACACTGCACGATCAGCGCGTCGGGATACACCTCCAGCAGGGCATCGACGGCGAACAGATGACTCGGGTTCTTCAGGATCCAACGCTTGTCGGGATCGTTCAGGCCGATCAGCTGCAGGTTGCGCCGATGCCGCTGGTACGCAGGCGCCCAGTCCTGGTCCTGCAGCCAGCGCGCGTAGGTCGGGACATGAGCCAGGCACTCGTAGGCGATCGACAGCATCGACTGCCGCAGCAGCTGCCAGCATTCCTCGACCATGTCGGCGGACATGTAATGGACGCCCATGAATTCCGGGTTCTCGATGTGATGCTGCTCGAAGCCGGCCTGCATGCGGGCGAACAGCGGATCGTCGGCCCACGTCTCGCGCGGCGGCCGCGGCTGTGGCACCTGCGTGAGCCACATCTCCAGCCCCTGATGTTGCGGATCGGCGCACAGCAGCCGGTGCAATGCGGTGGTGCCGGTGCGCGGCAGGCCGGTGACGAACACAGGTTGCCGGATGGCCACGCCGGCGTGTTCAGGATGCTGTTTCCAGGCGAGCTCGCTGAGCGAGCGGGCAACGAGGGCGTCGCGCAACTGGGCGCGGGCGACGCGGTTGCCCCACGGAGTCAGCTTCTCGTCGCGCTGATAGGACTCGAGCAGCACCTGCATGCCCTCGCGGTAATCATCGCCACCGAAGTCGTCGAGCCCGGTGATCTTCGTGGCAGCCGCGTGGAGTTCGTCGACCGTCCCGATGTCGGCACGACCCTGTCTGGCTGGCGCGTTCATCAGTGGTGAAACTCCCCGCAATTGACGTCGAGACAGTGACCGGTGATCGCGCGCGACATGTCCGAGGCCATGAAGACGACGGCATCGGCGATCTGGTCCGGCTCAGGGAGCCGCCGCAGATCCGTCTTGGCTGCCGTCTCGTCATAGATCACCTGCGTCTGCACGCCGCGCTTGCTCGCCAGGTAGGCGAAGTAGCCCTGCAGCGTGTCGGCCCAGATGTAGCCGGGCGCGACGGTGTTGACCCGGATGCCCTGCGGTCCCAACTCGGTGGCCAGGCTCTGCGCCAGCGCGAGAAGCGCTGCCTTGGACATCTTGTACGCACCGTACGGCGGGCTCGAATGCCGCAGCACCGACGAATTGATCATCACGACGGCGCCGGATGACGCGGCCAGCGCGGGAGCGAACTGACGCGTCATTCGCAGAGCGCCGAACACGTTGGTCTCGAACCCCGACCGGGTCTTGTCGAAATCGACGGACATCAGGTCGGTCATCGGCGGGATGGCGAAGGCGTTGTTCACGAGAGCGTCGACCTGGCCGAATTCGGCGAGAGTGGCGTCGAGCAGACGCTGAGACGATGCGTCATCGGTGATGTCGGTCGAAACGGTGAGCGCACGCCGTCCGATGCCCTCTACCTCGGCAGCGACGCCGTCCAGCCGTGCCTCGGTGCGCGCCGCGAGTACGACGTCGGCGCCCGCTCTGGCCGATTGCAGCGCGATCGAACGTCCCAGCCCCGGTCCGACGCCCGAGACGACGACGACCTTGCCCTGCAGCGCGCCGCTGCTCATCCCAGCATCCGCTGTGCGACGGCCGCCTGCCGCGCGGCAATCCGCGTGCGCCACTGCTCGTCGGTGACGAGTGCGTCCGCGTAGTTCGGCAGTCGGTCGGGCAGTTCGTCGAACCGGACGACCTCGACCTGCGGGCCGTCCGCGGCGGTGAATTCCCGGGACGTGCGCTGCCAGCGGATCTGCAGGTACCCGCGCCGATGTCCTGTGGTCTCGAGCCAGTTCGCGACACCGGGATTGCGCGCGCTGACCACGAACCGCAGCAGGCCGTCGCGGTCCTGCCGTGCCTGGGCGGCGGTCAGGCTGGTCTGGTGGTTGACGAAGTCCATCGAGACGTACCACATCGTGCCGAGCTGGAAGCCCTGGTACGCGGCCTCGGATGCGGGCACCGTAACGATGAGGGCCTGATCGTCGTCGAGGTCGTAGTGCCCCACGGACGAGTACTGCGTGGCAAGACCGCCCGGCGTCAAGCGCGGCTCGGTCATCGTGTTCACCGGGAGCTTGAGGTAGAACCATTCGGGAAAGGCCAGGAACGTGTTGAGTTGCGACACCAGCCCCTTTGCGGCGACCTGGTAACGGCGGGCAAGCAGTTCGGGCGTCTGCGCCGGCGGCGCCTCGCCGATGCGGTCCACCCGCTGGATGCGGATCCATCCGGTCTGCTCCGAGGTCCAGTCGCTGAACACCTCGCGCACGAGGATCATCGATGCCTTGGGGCCGAGGGTGAAGTAGCCGCCAGGGGCGTCCGGCCGCGACGGCCCGAAACGCAGTTCGAAGTTCCCGTCGGGATCGATCGGGATGTCGCGGTCGTCGAAGGCGGTGAGGCTGTCCGGCACGTCTGCGGCCGTGTAGTCGCCGTTGAGGATCTGGAAACTCAGATCGGCTGTCGTGCCGCGGTGCCCGGTGACGACGTACTCCGCGTCGTCCCGGATGCGGGCACTGAAGTAGAGCGTGTCGGGATTGTCGAGCCCGACCTTCGTGTACGGCGTTGCCGAGCGGATGAAGTACGGGAAGTCACGCTCGTAGGCCCACGCCGAGGCGATCGCGGCGCGCAGCGTGCCGGCGAGGTAGTCGTAGCCCTCCAGCAGATCCTGCTCGGTGCGAATGTGCGGCGCGCCGGTGATGATCTTCTCGGCGGCGGCGAGCGCGTCGGCCAGCGGGGCCGTCAGCGGGGTCAGCGGGCTGGTCAGTTCTGCCAATTTCCGTTCCTGCCCTCGGTGGTACATAGTTGTACCGGTGCGGTCCATTTCACTCCCACTGAGACTAGAACCTGTTCTAGCATTGGGTCAATGACCTCGGTCCGCCGCTCGCCGCCGACCCAGCGCGTCGTCACGCTGCTGGACTACTTCGCCGCGCGTCCCGACCACCAGTTCGGCCTCTCCGAGCTCGCTCGCGCACTCGACATGAGCAAGCCGACCTGCCTCGGGATCGTCGCGACCCTCGTCGACAGCGCGTATCTCACCTGCGATCCCGCCACCAAGACCTATCGGCTCGGCCCCGCGCTCGCGCGGGTGGGACGCTCGGTGCAGAAGGATTCGGCCGCCGTCGCCGCGGCCGAGCGCCGGCTGGCCGATCTCAGCCGCGAGTTCAAGACCTCGTGTACCGCCTCCGCCGTCTTCGGCAGCTCGATCATGATCGTGGCCAGCACCGACTCTCCGGGGCGGGAGCCGTTCGTGTCCGTCGGCCAGCGGTACCCGTTCGCACCGCCGATGGGGCTGATGCACGTCGCGTGGCAGGACGACGCGACCTTCGAGCAATGGTTGCAGCTGCCCCCCACGGTGCCGATGGAGCCCGATGCAAGCCAGCTGCGTGCGATCGTCGAGGACTCACGGCGCCGCGGATTCCTCGTCGAGGCGCTGACATCGGCCGGGCGGCAGCTGCACTCGCTCGTCGCCGGAGTGGCCGCCTACGACCTGCCGGACGAGCTGCGCGAACTCGTGGGCGAGATGGTCGCCAACCTGGGCGAACGGGTCTACCTGGACAGCGAGGTCGCGGCCCGGACGCGGTATCCAGTGAGCGTTGTCGCAGCACCCACGTTCGACGCGCAGGGAAGGCAGGAGCTCGTGCTTTCCTTATACGTCGGGCACGCCATCACCGGGGCCGAGATCGCCCGGCGAGGCCGTGCACTGGTCGACGTCGCCCAGGCCGTGACGGAAGAAGCAGGCGGGCACGAGCGAGCCCAGCCGCAGAGAGAGGGACGACGTTGAGCGCGACGACGTACGAGCTGTCCGACCTCGACAAACTCGAGGCCGAAGCGGTGCACATATTCCGCGAGGTCGCCGCGACGATCGAGAAGCCCGCACTGCTCTTTTCCGGCGGCAAGGACTCGGTTGTCATGCTGCATCTGGCCACCAAGGCGTTCTGGCCCGGTCCGATTCCCTTTCCGGTCATGCACGTCGACACCGGGCAGAACTTCGACGAGGTGCTTGAATTCCGCGACGCCACCGTCGAGCGATTGGGGCTTCGGCTCATCGTCGCGCACGTGCAGGACGACATCGACTCCGGCCGGGTGATCGAGGTCGGCGGCCCGCTGGGGCCGCGCAACAAGCTGCAGACGGCAACGCTCTTGCGCGGCATCGCCGAGAACCAGTTCGGCGCCGTGTTCGGTGGTGCGCGCCGGGACGAGGAGAAGGCGCGCGCCAAGGAGCGCGTCTTCAGCTTCCGTGACGAGTTCGGCCAGTGGGATCCACGCAATCAGCGTCCTGAACTGTGGAGTCTGTACAACGGGCGGCACCGCAAGGGCGAGAACATCCGGGTCTTCCCGCTGTCGAACTGGACCGAGCTGGACATCTGGACCTACATCCGCGACGAGGACATCGCGCTTCCGGCGCTGTACTACGCGCGTAAGCGACAGGTCGTCGAACGCGACGGGATGTTGCTCGAGGTCAACCGCTTCATCCAGCCCGAAGGCAGCGAGGTGGGGTTCGAGGCGATGACCCGATTCCGCACGGTGGGTGACGCCACCTGCACCGGCTGCGTCGAATCGCTGGCCGTAACCACCGCGTCGGTCGTCGACGAGGTCGCTGCGGCTCGCATCACCGAGCGTGGGGCAACGCGGGCTGACGACCGCATCAGCGAAGCCGGCATGGAAGACCGCAAGAAAGAGGGTTATTTCTGATGTCGCAGCTGCTGCGGATCGCCACTGCCGGGTCGGTCGACGACGGCAAGTCCACCCTGATCGGCCGATTGCTGTACGACTCGAAGGCGATCTTCGAGGACCAGCTCGAGTCGGTCGCCGCGTCAAGCCGGGCCCGGGGCAAGGAAGCACCTGACCTCGCCCTGCTCACCGACGGCCTGCGCTCGGAACGTGAGCAGGGCATCACCATCGACGTCGCGTACCGGTACTTCGCCACGCCCAAGCGCAAGTTCATCATCGCCGACACGCCCGGGCACATTCAGTACACCCGCAACATGGTCACCGGCGCATCGACGGCCGATGTCGCGTTGATCCTCATCGACGCGCGCAACGGCGTGTTGGAACAGTCGCGTCGGCACGCGTTCCTGGCGACGTTGCTCGGCATCCCGCACCTGATCGTCTGCGTGAACAAGATGGATCTCGTCGACTTCTCCCAGGAGCGTTTCGAAGAGATCCGGGCGGACTTCCGCAACTTCGCCACCAAGCTCGACGCCACCGACATCACCTTCGTCCCGATGTCGGCACTCGCCGGCGACAACGTCGTCGAACGCAGTGACGCGATGCCGTGGCACGAAGGCTCGTCGCTGCTCCATCTTCTCGAGGACCTGCACATCGCCTCGGATCGCAACCTGATCGACGCGCGCTTTCCTGTTCAGTACGTGATCCGCCCGCAGGAGGAAGGCTGGCACGACTACCGCGGCTATGCCGGGACGATCGCCGGCGGCACATTCAAGCCCGGCGATGAGGTCACCGTGCTGCCATCGGGATTCAGCACCCGCGTGAAGGCCGTATGGGGCCCCGGTGGCGCTGCTGTCGCCGAAGGGTTCGCGGGACAGGCGGTGTCGATCGAGATCGAGGACAAGATCGACATCGGCCGCGGCGACCTCCTGTGCCGTCCCGCCAACCGGCCACACACCACGCAGGAGTTCGACGCGATGGTCTGCTGGCTGAGTGGTGACTCGACCCTCGCCGAGGGCGGCCGGTACACGATCCAGCACACGACACGCTCGACTCGTGCATCGGTGCGCGCGCTCGACTACCGCCTCGACATCAACACGCTGCACCGCGACGAGGTGACCGACGCGCTCACCCTGAACGAGATCGGCCGCATCCAGCTCCGCACGCAGGTGCCCTTGCACTTCGACGAGTACCGGCGCAACCGTGACACCGGCAGCTTCATCCTCGTCGACGAGACGAACAACAACACTGTCGCAGCGGGCATGATCCTCGGCCCGACCCAGCATGCGTCCAATGTCGTATGGCACCAGGGCGCGGTCACCCGGGAGGAACGGGCGACGCACGGCGCCACGGTGTGGCTCACCGGACTCTCCGGCTCGGGCAAGTCGAGCGTCGCGATGGAGCTGGAACGGCGCCTGGTCGCCGCGGGCCAGCCGGCCTACGTACTCGACGGCGACAACCTGCGGCACGGATTGAACTCCAACCTCGGCTTCTCGGCCGAGGATCGTCGTGAGAACGTCCGGCGCGTAGCCGAGGTCGCCAAGCTGCTCGCCGACGCAGGCGTGGTCGCCATCGTCTCGCTGGTCAGCCCGTACCGAACCGACCGCGATGCCGCCCGGGCCGTGCACGCCGACGCCGGCCTGCCGTTCCACGAGATCTTCGTCGACACCCCGCTGGAACTCTGCGAGCAGCGCGACCCCAAGGGTCTCTACGCCAAGGCCCGGGCCGGGCAGATCCCCAACTTCACCGGTGTCAACGATCCGTACGAGGCGCCGCTGCGACCCGACCTGCTGTTGCGCCCCTCCGACGGCGACGCCGCCGCCCAGGCTCAGGCCATCCTGTCCCTCCTCGACCGGTGAGCGAGACCGAGACCGACGCACGGTTGGCCGCCGACCTGGCCCACCGCGCCGGACAGCTCCTGCTCCACCTGCGCGCCACATCCGAGCTGGAGGGACGCGAGCTGGGCAGGCGCGGTGACGCCGACTCGAACGCGCTGCTTCTGGCGGCCCTGGCCGAGGCCCGCCCGAACGACGCCGTGCTCAGCGAGGAGTCGGCCGACTCCCCGGAGCGCTTGTCCGCCGCCCGGGTGTGGATCATCGATCCGCTGGACGGGACGCGCGAGTACGGCATGTCCGGTCGCACGGACTGGGCAGTCCACGTGGCCTTGTGGGAGGCAGCTGCCGCCGGGCCAGCCATCACCGCGGCAGCCGTGGCTCAACCTGCCCTGGATGCGGTCTACGCGACTGACTCCCCCCGGATTGGGGAGGGTTTGCCCCGCCCAGCGACGCCAACTCTCCCCAAAGCCATTCTGGTGAGCGACAGCCGTCCGCCGGATTTCGCCGCCGCCGTCGCTGCGTCGCTGGACGCCGAGCTCGTGCCGATGGGATCGGCCGGCGCGAAGGCGATGGCCGTCGTGCGCGGTGAGGCCGATGCCTACCTGCACGCGGGGGGTCAGTGGGAGTGGGATTCGGCCGCGCCCGTCGGCGTCGCTCTCGCCTTCGGTTTGCACGCGAGCCGGATCGACGGTTCGGTATTGGCATACAACCAGCCGCACCCGTACCTCCCCGATCTGCTCATCTGCCGCACCGAGCTCGCCGCGCCGATTCTCGCGGCGATCGCCACCGCCACGAAAGGAACGCCGTCGCCGTGAACCGTCCCCGCGCCGCCCTGTCGCTCACGCTCGCCGGTGCCGTCGCCCTGGCGATGGCGGTCACCGTCGACGGGCAGGGAGCCACGGGTGCTCCCCCGTCGTCTGCCCAGACCACGGTGCCGGCCGACGTCATCGCGGCCAGTTCAGCGCCCGGCAGCACCTGGCAGCCGGAGCCCGCGACCTTCGGCTACGTCAGGCAGGCCGACCAGCCGGTGACCATGCGCGACGGAACCGTTCTGCGGGCCGACGTCTACTACCCCACCGATCCGGCGACCGGACTTCGCGCAGCGGGACCGTTCCCCGTGGTCATGACGCAGACCCCGTACGGCAAGGGGCTGCTCGGCGCAGCGCCCGGCGCCGTCGCTGCGCAGACCGGTCCGAACTACTTCCTCATCAAGCGCGGCTACATCGACGTGGTCGCCGATGCTCGAGGCACCGGCGACTCGCAGGGCAAGTTCGGCCTCTTCGACCCGGTGCAGGACAGCGACGGCGTCACCCTCGTGAACTGGGCCGCACGGCTGCCGGGTTCGGACGGCAAGGTCGGGCTCTACGGAGCGTCGTATCTCGGCATCAACCAGCTCCTGACCGCCGGCACGATCGGCCGCGGCAGCCCGCTGAAGGCGATCTTCCCGATCGTGTCGGCGAACGACATCTATCAGGACACCGCCACCATGGGCGGGCTGATCGACCTGGAGTTCGACGCGTTCTACCTCGCCCTGACCGGCGGGCTGAACACGACCAACCCGATCATCGAGGCACTCCAGAATCCGAAGCTCGCAGCGACGCTGCTCAATCCGGCGCTGCTGCAGCACATCAGCGACCTCGGCTCGTTCGACGCGAACTTCACCGCGCAGACTCTCGCCGGCAAGTCCAGCGCGTACGACGACGCGTACTGGCAGGCTCGCAATCCGGTGAACGTGCTGCAGAAGATCGTCGACAACGGCATCCCCGCCTACCTCGTCGGCGGTGAGTACGACCTGTTCCAGCGCGGCGAGGCGATGAACTACGCGGGTTTCCAGAATGCGTGGTCCGGCCGCAGCGTCACGGCACCGATGCTCGCGAACCAGCCGGTGACGGGTCGCTACCAACTGCTCGACGGCCCTTTCGCACACCTCACCGGCTCGACGGTCGACGTTTCGACGCTGCAGTTGGAATGGTTCGACACCTGGCTCAAGGGCGAGAACACCGGCATGGACCGCACGCCGACACCGCTTCACTACTACGACCTCGGTACCAACAACTACACCGAGCACGCGCAGTACCCGTTCCCGAACGCGGTGCCGACGCGTTATTACTTCAACGGCGCGCGCAGTCACACGGCGCCGCTGAATGTCGGCGACCGCTCCCTCTCGCTGACGCCCCCCACAACAGCGGGCAGTGACGCGATTCTGTGGTCGCCGGTCGGGAACCCCTGCGGGCGTCCGAGTGACCAGTGGAGTGCCGGTGCCGCCAGCCTGGTGGCCGGCTACTTCGCACCTCAGGCGCCCTGCCTGTACAACGATGTGCTCGGTCAGGTGGGCCTCGATCGGATCACCTACACCAGCGGTCCGCTGTCGTCGGCGCAGACGATCGCCGGGCCGATCGACGTGAGCGTCTACGCGAAGGCCAACACGTCAGAGACCCAGCTGGTGGCCGAGGTCGAGGACGTCGCCCCGAACGGCACCTCGGTGCCGCTCACCGAAGGCGCGCTGCTCGGCTCCCTGCGTGCGCAGGCCGCGTCGCAGACGTGGACGGACGCCAGCGGCCAGACGATGAAGCCGGGGCACACATATAGCCAGGCCAGCGCGGTTCCTGTGCCGAAGGGCGCGGTGACGCGTTACGACATCGAGGTCTTCCCGACCTACGCCACCATCGCGGCAGGACACCGAATCCGGATCACGCTGTCGACAGCCGACACCCCGCACCTGGTGCCGACCCTGCCCGAGCTGCTGAAGCTGCTCGGCGGCATCTACGGGATCCAGCGATCGGCCACCGCGCCCTCGGCGGTGCAGCTGCAGCTCATTCCGGCCGGGTAGACCACCGACCGCGCTGGGCGATGGCGGTGCGGCTCACAGGTCGAGTGACCATCGCGACGGGTAGTCCCGCGGCCGCAGCAACGCGTCGGTGCCGGCATCGGCGTAGACGACGGAGCCGTAGAGCAGGCTGGCATCCGGACCGGCCAGGAAGTCGATCACGGCCGCGACCTCTTCGGGACGGCCCGCCTCACCACGCGGTATCGGGAACTGCGCGATGGCAGCTCCCAGCACCGGGTCGGCGCGCTGCCCCTCGGTCAACGGCGTCTCGACGAGCCCGGGCGCGACTGCGTTCATCCGGATACCGCTTCCCGCCCATCGCGGCGTCGGGGCGTTGGTGCGCACGTACCACGCGATCGCCGCCTTCGACGCCCCGTAGGCCTGAACGGACCGGTGCTGCTCGGCTGCCGCGCGGGCCTGCTCCTCGTCGCCACTCAGGCACGCCTCGGCGATCTCGACGGGCCAGTTCGGCTGGCAGCTCGCCGAGTTCGACGACACGCAGACCACCGCGGAGCGGCCGGCCGCCGCCAGCGCGGGCTGCAGCAGCTCGACGAGCTGCACCGTGCCGAAGTAGTTGATCGACACGAGCCGGCCGCCCTGTTCCGTCGTGGATCCTCCGATGCCGGCACAGGTGACGAGCGCATCCAGGACGCCACCACAGCGCTCTGCGATCTCCGCTGCCGCGCGCTCCCGCCCGGTTGGCGAGCCCAGGTCAGCGCAGACGTCCGAGTCGCGCAGGTCGACGCCGATCACGGCGTGCCCCCGTCCCGCCAGCCGTTGCGCGGTGGCTGCGCCGATACCTGAGGCCGAGCCGGTGATCGCGATCGTCGCCATGCCGAGACCGTACTGGAACGTGTTCTAGCTAGGTCCGTCGCGTGCGACAAGAACCATCCATCGACGGGTCGCGGCTCAGGCCACCACGCGCACCGTCGACGAACCGTCGGCGAGGCGGCGGACCTCGACCCGCTCATGGATCAGCTCCTTGAGTTCGGCAACGTGGCTGACAATGCCGACGACCCGCCCACGATCACGCAGGTCTTCGATCACCGCCATGACCTCGTCGAGGGTCTGCGCGTCGAGGCTGCCGAAACCTTCGTCGATGAACAGGGTGTCGAGCTCGATGCCGCCCGCTTCGGCACGTACGACGTCCGCGAGCCCGAGGGCGAGAGCGAGGGAGGTGTAGAACGTCTCACCACCGGACAGCGATCGCGCCGGGCGTGCCTCGCCGGTGTGCCGGTCGATCACCTGCAACGTCAGGCCGGAACGCTCGGACCGTCCGTTGCCCTCGTCGACGCGTACCAGTTCGTAACGCCCGCTGGAGATCACCAGCAGACGCACGTTCGCTGCATGCACGACCTGCTCGAACCAGCGCCGCAGCACGAACGTCGTCAGCGCCACTCGGCGCTGCCCAGCCATGCCGCGAGTGAGCTTCGAGAGGTAGCGGACGGGCTCGGATTCGGTGGCGCTGCGCTCGTGATCGCCGGCGGCGTCAGCCACGTCCGTGCACCGCTCGACGAAGCGATCGCGCGCATGAGTCGCTCTGACTGCCAGCGCAGCAGCGGCTTCGGCGCGCTCGACACCAACCGCCAGCTCGCGGGCGGTTGCTGCGGCGAGCCGGCGGCTGCGCATCCGCTGCTCGTCGAGGCTTTCCCGATCAGTGTCGATGCCGGCGATCTCCGCGGCTCGTATCGCAGCCTGCAGCTGTTCAGCCTGCTGCTCCCACCGCTCGACATCATGCTGCAGCACGGTGAGCTGCGTCGCGGTGAGTGTCGCCGTACGCGCATCGTCGAGGTCATCGAAACCGGCATCGACGGCTTCCTGCTGGGCACGGGAACGAACCGCGTCGCGCTGCGCGGTCGCGCTGCACAGCGCCCGCCCGGCAGCGGCCAGCGCGTCGTACCGCAGCGCCGCCGCCTGCAGCGCCTGCTGGCGCTCCGTCACCGACGGGTGCCCGTCGCGCGCGGCGGTCAACGCCGAGTCGAGCTCCGCGTGCCGCGCGCTGAGTGCATGCACCGCGGCCGCTGCCGCCGTCGCGACGGCTACTGCCTCGGTGTGCCGCCGGCTCAGCTCGCCCTGCTCGGCGCTCAGTGCCGCATGCACCGGTTCGAGTTCGGCCAGCTCGGCCGAGGCTGTGTCGGCCGCGTCGAGCTGAGCGACGAGCGCGGCGAGGATGTGTTCGAGCTCGGCCGGGCTCGCCGCCCCAGCGACGGCGCGGGCTGCGGCAACCTCGGTGTGCAGCGCCGCAAGGTGGGCCTCGGCGGCCGAACGCGCCGCCTCGGCCTCCGCACGCCGCGTGGCCGCTGCCTCGACGTCGGCCGCGGTGACCGCATCCGGTGCCGGCAGCGAGAGTTGCGGGTGCTCTGTGGCTCCGCACACCGGGCACGGATCGCCCTTTGCCAGGCGCCCGGCAAGTTCGGCCGCCATCCCCCGCAGCCGCGCCTCGACCGCGGCCTGGTGGCGGTCGACCGCGCGCTGATGGCTGCCGATCGCCCTTCGGCCTGCCGCGCGGGCCGCGTCGTGCAGCGGCTGGAGTGCCTCCAGCCGGCTTGCAGCATCGGCCGCCGCGCGCACCGACGCGACGCGGGCGCGCGCTTCTGCGCCCGTCCCGGCGATGGCACGCAGCACATCAAGGCGTTCGGCTGCGGCGGCGACCTCCGCAGGCAGTGCGGCAAGCCTGTCGGCGAGGCCCGCAACCCGGTCTGCAGCCTGATCGGCCCGTAGCCGGGCCGCCGCACACTCATCGCGCAATGCGGTGAGCTCCTGCTCGCGTTCGGCGAGATGCTGCAGTTCGGCGGCCGCCCGCAGATAGTCGGCGGCGGCGCGGGCCGCCTCATCGACGACGGCGTCCGACATCTCCTGTTCGGCCGCAGCCGCGTCGAGAATGCTGACCTCGGCCGTGGCCGACGCGACGGTTGCCTCGGCCTCGTCGAGTGAGCGCAGCATCCCTCGCACGGCCTCGGCCCGGCGGGCCGCCGCGAGGCGCGCCCGCGCCGCGTCGTGGCCGTGCCGCTCTCGGTCATGCTCGGCGCCGAGCCGTAGCGCCGCCGCGAACCGCTCGATGCCATCGACGGTCGCAGCTGCCGCAGCGGCGCCCTCGCGCAGCTCGACGATGCATTCCGCCGCAGAGGCGGCCTCCGTCTGGGCATGCGCGGCGTCAGCCTCGAGCTGCCCGCCGAGCTCGATCAGCCGCTGCGCCCGGGCGAGCGGGTCGAGATCGCACAGCGCCTCACGGTCGGCCGGGGTGAGCCCGGCCGCCTCACCGGCTGCAGCCACGCAGGAGCGCACCCGGCGCGCGGCTGCCTCGAGATCGCGGGTGGCGAGCTGCCCTTGGCGCTCGAACTCATCGGTGATGCGATCGTAGAGCTGGGTGCCGAACAGCTTCGTGAGCAGCGATCGTCGATCGTCGTCGGATGCCTGCAGGAACCGCGCGAAATCCCCTTGCGGCAGCAGGACGACCTGGGTGAACTGATCGCGGCTCAGCCCGAGATCCTCAGCCAGCATGTCGGCGATCTCGGCCTTGTTCGACGAGCGACTTACCCAACGCCCGTTCACGTGACGCTCAAGGTGGGCCTGCGCGCTCTGCCGGGTTGTTCCGTCGCCACGCCGCTTCGGTCGCTCGAACTCCGGCGAGCGGCTGATGCGCTGCCGAACCCCGCGCACCGAGAATTCCAGCGCGACCGACGGTGCACAGTCTCGCGGGGCGAAATCCGACCGTAGCCGGCCGTCGCCGTTGCGCTCCCCAGGTCCGTACAGCGCAAACGTGATCGCGTCGAGCACCGTCGTCTTTCCCGCTCCGGTCGGGCCTTCGAGCAGGAACAAGCCTGACGCGGTCAGCTCGTCGAAATCGACGAGCTGCGGGCCGGCGAACGGGCCGATCGCGCTGAGCTCAAGGCGGTGCAGGCGCATCAGGCGCTCAACTCGGCACGCCGCACTGCCTCGACGACGCTGTGTAGCGCGTCGCGCTGCGATGTGGACGGCAACGTGCTGTCGACCCATTCCACGAATGCTGCGCAGATCTCGACCGGTTCCGCGCCGTCGTGTACCGCGACCAGTTCGGCCGTGGCGGCATGCTCGGCCGCGTCGGGCTGAAAGTCCAGGACGAGCGTGTGCGGCCAGTGTTCGCGCAGTCGCTCCATCGGGGCGTGCGGGCGTGCCGGGTCGGTGAGCACCACCTTGACCCATGCCTGCGCGACGTCGGCAAGGTCGGCACCGGCCCGCGCGATCAATTCCGCCAACCGGCCGCGCACCTCACGCAACTCTCGCGGCACGGGTGCGGGAACGTACTCGAGCGCCGGGACACCCGGTGCGTCGATGTCAACGAGTGTCACGGATTTGACGTGCGTTCGCTCGGAGAACGAGAAGGCCATCGGGGACCCGCTGTAACCCACCCGGTCGGACAGTCGCTGCCGCCCGTGCAGATGGCCGAGCGCGGTGTAGCCGATGCCCTCGAAGACGGCCGCAGGAGCATCGCCGATCCCCCCCACGCGGATGTCGCGCTCGGAGTCCGACGGCGTGCCACCGGTGACGAAGGCGTGCGCAACGGCGACCGTCCGTTCGATGCCGCGCCCCGCGGCGTCGGCCAGGATCCGTTCGACCGCCGCGCGCAGCACACCCTGATGCGAGCGCTCCGCGTCGAGTTCTGCCATGACGGCGTCGGGGAGCAGGTACGGAATGCCGTACACCGCAACCTCGCCATGCGCATCAGTCAGCACCACTGGGTTGTCGAGGTCGCACACGCGGGTGCGGATGTGAATACCCGCCCGGCGCTGCAACGAGCGGCCGAAGCCGAGCCGGATCGCGGAATCGTGGTTGCCGCTCGTCAGCACGACGGCGCGTCCCGCGTCGGCCAGCGCCGACAGCACGTCATCGAGCAGTTCGACGGCGTCGGTCGACGGCACAGCGCGGTCGTACACGTCGCCCGCGACGAGTACGGCGTCGACATCGCGATCGACGGCGACCTCGACCATCCAGGTGAGGAACTCGCGCTGGGCGGCGAGCAGCGACTCGCCATGCAGGGTGCGGCCCAGATGCCAATCGGAGGTGTGCAACAGCCGCATGGCGTGAGTATCGCCCGGCGGGACGACAGTTTACGGCTGCCACGCCATCCAGGCCGGCTCGCTGGTCGACGCGGGTCGCGCTGCCGCTAGCCGGTCGAGACGGGGCGATCTGCGAAGCCGGCCGCCCGGTGCCGGACGCCCGGGCGTCCCTGAGCGCTGCCCACCGGAACGCTCCATAGGAGGACCGTCCCGCGCCCGTCCGAGGCGACCTCGATGGTCATGCTCCCGCCGAGGTCACCGGCGCGGCGGCGCAGGTTGGTCAGGCCACTTTCGGTTCGAGCCACCGGGATACCGCACCCGTTGTCGGCGACGCGGAGCGCGAGCTCAGTCTCCGTGGCCCGCAGCAGCACGTCGACCTGCGTTGCCTGCGCATGGCGGACGACATTCGACAATGCCTCGCTCAGCGTCGCCAGCAGGTGCGGCGCCACGTCGTCAGGAACGCTGTTGTCGACGGTGCCCTCGAAACGCACGCGTGGAGCGAACGTCAGTAGGAACGTCATCGGCTGGACGATCTTGAGCACCTCGGCGCGCACGCTGAATCGGCTTTCCGGAGTGATGCGCAACGAGAAGATCGTGTTGCGGATCTGGTCGATGGTTTCGTCCAGATCGATATTGATCTCGCCGAGTTGACGTGCCTCTGGTTCGGGAAGATGCCCGCGTAGCCGTTCCAGCCGCAGCCCGAGACCGAACAACCGCTGGATGACGACATCGTGCAGGTCGCGCGCGATCCGGTTGCGATCCTCCAGCACGGTCAGGCGCCGCCGATCGTCGTCTGCGCGGGCGAACTCGAGCGTCTGCGCCGATCGCCCGGCGTACGCACGGGCCATCTCGACGTCGAGCGGGGTGAACCGCGGGCCGCCCTGCTCGTTGGCCATCATCAAGACGCCGAAGGTCCGCCCGGCAGCGGTCAACGCAACGCCGAGAAGAGGCCCGATACGGACGTCCGTCTGCGGGAACAACTGCTCCAGCCGAGCGTCGGCGTACGCATCATCGAGAACGACCGGTTGCCCGGTGGCAGAGATGTCCCCGAACAACACGGCCCGGTGCAGCGGGATGCTGTCGGGAAGGGCCGCTGCCAGCGGGCCGTCGGACGCGACGATCTCGACCTGATCGCCGTGCGCGAATTCGACCCAGCACACCCGAGCGCCAACGACGCGACGCGCTCCGGCAGCGACCATGTCGTAGGCCTTGGCCGGTTCGGCGACGAGCAGCGTAGAGGCGACGTCGGCCGACGCTGCCAACCATGCCTGGCGGCGGCGCGCGTCGTCGTAGAGCTGTGAGTTCGCGATCGCCACGCCTGCAGCCCGCGCCAACGTGACCAGCAGACTCCGGTCGCCGACGGTGAAATCCGTGCCGTCGGCGCGCAACAACAGCAGATTGCCGAACAGGTCGTCACCGATGGTGATCGGCACGATCAGGTAGCCGAGCGCTGCGAGTTCCTCGGGGCGCAATGCTGCGAGTGCCTCCACGCGATGGCCAACGCTGTGATCCCCGCCGACCTGCACGCTTTCCGGTGCCTGACCCTCGCCGCCGACCGTGATCAACGCTGTGTGCCCGGAGGAGACGAGGGTGTGGGCCGCGCTCGCAATCCTGCGCAGAATCGCCGGCAGGCTCAGGTCGTCGCCGACGGCGACGATCGCGTCAACCATCCGATGCAGCCGGACGGCCTCCTCGAGCTCACCGATCTTCTCGATGAGCTTGGCGTTGACGACGCGCAGGTGCTCGCGGTCGAACGCTTCGTCCTCCACGGGTTCCGACGGGATGGGGGTCGTGCCTAGCGTGTCGTTGATCGCGTCGAGCAATTCCGACAGATCCCCGCTCTTGCTGACGATTCGTTCGACGCCGACGGCGGAGGCGATCTGGCGGATCTCGGACTCGACGTAGTTCGCGGTATAGAAGAGCACGGGGATGTCGCTGGTTGTGGGGTCGGCGCGGATCGCGCGTGCCAGTTCGTAGCCGTCCATCCCCGGCATGAGCACGTCAACGATGAGCAGGTCGGGACGCTCGTGCGCGAGGATCTGCAAGGCCTGCTCGCCACCCTCGGCCTCGATCGTCTCGTGGTCGTGATAGCCGAGCACGGTGCTGACGAGGTCGCGGTTGGTCTGACGGTCATCGACGATCAGGACGGTGGCCACCTCAGCCCCTCCCGCCCGCAGCCGCACCCGCACCGGACACCTGGCCGCCCTCGCGCAGTTCGACAGGAAGGTACGCGTCGATCGCGGCGGACAATGTCACCGGATCGATCGGTTTGGCAAGGTAGCCGTCGAAACCGGCTGCCAACGCCGCGTCGCGGTCGCCGACCATCGCGTATGCCGTCACCGCGATCACCGGCACCTGCTCGAGCTGCGGTTGTTCGCGCAGGCGGGCGAGCACCTCATAGCCGTCCATGTCCGGGAGCTGGAGGTCGAGCACGACGAGGTCGGGGCGCCGGTCTGCTGCAATCAGCAGAGCCTCCGACCCCGTCGTGGCTCCGACGACCTGATGACCAGCCGCGTGCAACAGGTAGGTCATCAGCTCGAGATTGTGCAGGACGTCGTCCACCGCGAGAATCCTGGCGCTCACGGCTTTCCTCCGCGTCGGAAACCCCCGCGGCTTCCCACGACAGAGCGGGCAGACCTCGAAGCCGGAACGGCCACCCCCGTAGCCACTCTCCGATCAGAGCCGAGGTCAGCCCGCGCTGACCGATGTTTCCCGCACCAGTTGATGATCGCGTTGCTGGGCGTTCGTGGACACGCTCCTCCGTACCCCACCGCCGGGACATTCGTCCCTTCGGTGACGGCGACCGTTATTGCGTCCACCGCTGCCGCACCTCTGCACCGAGCACCGCCGCCTGCGTGCGCCGCTGCATACCCAGCTTGGAGAGCAGGCTCGTCACATTGTTCTTCACCGTCTGCTCGGCGATGAACAGCGTGCGGCCGATCTCCCGATTGGTCATGCCGTCCGCGATGAGTTCGAGGATGCGCCGCTCCTGGGCGTTCAGGCTCGCCAACCGGGGATCCTCGTGTCCACCGCCGCGTACCCGTTCGAGCACCCGCTCCGTCACCCGTGGGTCGAGTAGTGAACGCCCCGCGGCAACCTGCCGCACCGCGTCGATCAGTCCGGCCCCCCGGACCTGCTTGAGGACGTATCCCGCGGCGCCCGCAAGCACGGCCGCGAACACCGCCTCGTCGTCGTCGTAGGAGGTCAGGATCAGGCACCGGATTCCGGGGTCGGCGTCGCGCACCATGCGGCAGACCTCGATACCGCTACCGTCCGGCAGCCGGGCATCCAGCACCGCGACATCCGGCGCCACGGTCGGAATCCGGCGCACCGCCTCCTCGGCAGTCGCTGCCTCCCCGACGATCTCGATGTCGGCCTCGCCCGAGAGCAGGTCGGCGACGCCCCTGCGGACGATCTCGTGATCGTCCAGGAGGAACACCCTGATGCGCTCGGTGGTCACCATCACGCCGCCTTCGCGAGGATGACCGCGAAGCGGCTGCCGCCGCCCAGCGACGACGCCACGGTGATCTCGGCGTCGATGAGTTCGGCAAGCTTCTGGCAGATGTGCAGCCCGAGTCCGGTGCCTTCGGGCCGCCGGGCCGTGTTGACGAGCCCGCGCTCGAACGCGTTGAAGATGCGGCCGAGGTCGCCGACGTCGATCCCCGGGCCGGTGTCGGATACCACGATTCGAGGGCGGCCGTCGGGTGCGCAGTCGACCGTCACGCTCACCTCGCCGGTATCGGTGAACTTGATGGCGTTGTTGACCAGGTTGATCAAGATTTGGCCGAGGGCCCGCGCGTCAGAGCGTGCCATCAGCGCTACTCCGGGCATCGCGGCTGTGAGCGGTAGCGACTTGGCGTCGGCAAGCGGCTGCAGCGAGGTCACCACACTCTGGGTCACCTGCACGCAGTCGACCTCCTCAAGGGCGAGTTCTACAGCGCCCGACTCGATCTTCGCCAGGTCGAGCAGGTCGTTGATGATGGCGAGCAGATGCTGCCCGCTGTGCTGCACGGTACGCAGCTGGCGTGACTGCTCGGTGTTGAGCGGACCCGGCAGCTCCATCAAGAGCGTCCCCGTGAACCCGATGATCGCATTGAGCGGGGTACGCAGCTCGTGGCTCATGCTGGCCAAGAACATGTCCTTGGCGCGGCCCGCCTTCTCGAGCTCGAGGTTCTTTTCCCGCAACTGCTCTTCAGCGCGCTTGCGATCGGTGACATCGCGCGTGTTCAGCACCAACGCGGCCACCGTGGGCTCAGCGAGCAGGTTCGTCACCGCCGTCTCGGTAACGAGGTAGGAGCCGTCGGCATGGCGCAGCCGACATTCGACCCGCGTGTCGTCCGTCTTGCCGGCCGAGGCGAGCGCCTGGGTGAAGACGTCGAGGTCGTCAGGATGGACCCAGTCGGTGATCGTGCGTCCGAGCATCGTCTTTGCCGCGGTCGCGAACACACGCTTCACCGCTGAGCTCTGATAGCTCACCACACCGTTGCCGTCGACGAGGGTGATGACGTCACTGGAGTTCTGTGCCAATGAACGGAACCGTGCCTCGCTGCCGGCTATGTGCTCGAGGGCAGCGCCGGCAAGTGTCGCGATGAAGGCGGCGAGTTGTATTTCCTCCTCGCCGAAGAGCTGCCCGACCTGGCGATGTGTCGCGTAGAGGCAGGTGGTCGGTTCGCCGCCGACCATGATCGGAGCAGCGATGGCCGACCGGATGCCGGAGAGCAGCAGACTCTCGTTCGAGTCGGCGGCGTGCTCGAGCGCGATGACCGGGCCGCCCTCGTCGACCGCCCTCGTCAGCAGGGTGCGGCTCGTGTCGTAGAGATCCTCACCCGACTGCGTGGTCAGCCGTTCCTGTGCCAGCGCCGCGACGGGGACGAGGTGGCAACGCTCCGCGCGCAGCAACGACAGTGCGGCCTCACGGATCGCCGCCTCCAGAGCGGGGTACGACGTCGCAGCGGTGATCGCACGGCCGACGTGCAGCAGCATCGCGAAGCGATCGAAGATCGACAAGGTCGGCACGTCGCCGGCACCGCCCACCACGCCCGGTGTCGTCGACTCGATCAGATGCAGATCTGCGGCGGCCTGCTCCTCGCGGGCCAGGTCAACTGCGGTCTCCGCGACCCCCCGCGCGAGTTGCAGGCTGGCGTGCGCGGCGTGGGACAGGGCAGCCTCGTAGGCCGCTCCCTGCACGTCGGCAACGGCGATGCTGTTCGCCAGCAGCCTGTCGGCGCGTCGGTGCCGTCCACGCGCAGCTGCCAGAAGCGCGGATTCACGCAGCGCGTGCGGCGCGTTGTTGCGATAGAACGCCGCCCACCTGCGCGCGCGACGGGTCTCGCGTGCTGCCTCGCGCAGCAGCCGACGGCGGCGCCGCGGGTCGTACACCGATGCGGACTCGGCGATCTCGCGACGGATCGTCGCCGCCCACGGGAAGATGGGGGCGATGTACTCCTGCCGCAGGCCCGCATCGTGCACGGTGGTGATCGCGGCCTCGATGCTGGTCAGGGCGGCGGTCAGGTCCGCCTGCGCCCGATGGTGCAGGGCGAGGGCGAGGTGCAATTCGGCCGCGGTCTGCGCATCCTCCGCGCCGTTCGCCAGTTGCTCCTCGATGAGCCGCGCATCGACGTGCCCGCCAGCGGCACGGGTCCAGATGCTCAGGCCGATGCCTGCTGCCGTCTGATCTCCGATCGCCTTGGCGGACTGAAAGACCTCGCGCGCGGCGCCGACGGCCTGGGCGAGCTCACCGCGACGCCAGTGGCACAGCGCCAGGTTCCATGCGGCGGTGTTCATCTCCCACTGATCGCCCGTCTGGCGCAGCAGCTTGATCGCCTGCAGGCATTTCGCGATCGACACCTCGTAGTGCGACGCGGCGTATTCGGTGACACCGGTGAACGCGAGGCTCTGTCCCTGGCCCCACACATCCCCGAGGTCGCGCCGGATCGCCAACGACCGATCGGCGTAGCGGATGCCGCGCCGGTACCAGGGCAGCATGGTCATCACGGGAGCGTGTTCGGAATAGGCCTGGCCGAGTTCTGCCGACGGTGGGTACCGCTCGGCCAGGTTGAGGCCGCGAAGGTGCGCCCAGGCGCAGGACACCTTGCCGCTGTGGAACCAGTACAGATAGGCGAGCCGGCTGTACAGGTGCATCGCGAGGAAGTCGGTCTCGTGTCCCGTCGCAGTACGCCTGGAAGTCAGCAGCCGGGGGGCGATCGTGTGGGCGGCCTGCACGAACAGTTCCCACAACAAGGCGATGGTGAGCGTGCCTCGACGCGGGATGCGCCGACCGAGACCGGCCAGTGCCCCCTCGAGATGTCGCTTGCCGTTCGGGATGTCGCCCTGCTTGAAGGCGAGGTCACCGAGTTTCCCGTCGAGCTCAGCTGCCCTGGCCGGCTCCGTGACGAGTGCTCGCGCCTGGACGAGGTAGGTCTTGGCGTCGCCGTACACGCCCTGCAGGGTGAGCACGTCGCCAAGACCTTCGGCGACCGCCACCCGTGTCGCGATGTCGTCATCGCGACAGCCTCGCGCAGCCATCCGGTAGTGCGCCGCGGCCGCGTCAAGGGCGTACCTCGCGCGGCTCATCGTGGCGCTCGCGAGCGCATGGGGCAACGCCTCGACATGCCGGCCGGCCGCGTCGAGGTGGTAGGCGAGATCGAAGACGATATCGCCGCCCGTGGCTTCGTGCCGTGCGACCAGGAAATCGGCGGACCTGCTGTGCAGTTCGCGTCGCTCCTCGTCGGTGAGGCGGTCCAGCAGCGCCTCCCGGATCTTGTCGTGGAAGAAGTTGCAACGCCCCGTGCGCTCGTCCACCCACACCAATCGGCGACGACGGGCGTCGGAGAAGATCGCTGCTGCCTCGTCGGACGTTCCCGCGATCGCGACGGCGGTGACGATGTCGAACTGCTTACCGAGCACGGCACCGACGGAGAGCATGCGCAGCGCGTCGGGCGAGAGTAGTTCGAGTCGGCGGACGAGGAACGCGGCTGACCTGCGCGCGGCCTGCACGTCCAGCAGTCCGGCCTCGCTCACCGACCAGCCATCCGGTCCCGGAACCAGCGCGCTGGTCTCGAGCATGCCGCGCAGCACGGCGGCGCCCATGAACGGGTTGCCGTCAGCGAGCCGCACTACAGCCTCGGTGATCATCGCCGGCAGCTGCCCCGCCATCGATTCGGCGAGCATGGCCATCGAACGCGGCGACAACGGTCCGAGCGCCACGGTGCGAGCCGCATCGAGGCCGCGCAGCATGTGGTCGGGCGCCACCTCTTCCGACCGGAACGCAGCGATCACTCCGAGATGTGCCGGCGGATCGGACGACGGGTACAACTCGTTGAGCAGTCTGATCGTGAGCGTGTCGGCCCACTGACAGTCGTCGAGCACGAGCAGGACTGGACGCTCTGCACTCGCGACCGACCGCAAGAGGCGGCGCAAGCCGGTGATGCTGCGTAGTTCGCCGAACTGCTCGGGCCCGGTGTCGTACGGTCCCGCGGACCCGAGCAGCGCGGTCAACGACGGGATCGCCCGCACGAGCGCGGGGGCGACGTCCCGGAGTTGCTCGACGACGGCCGCGCGGGCGACGGCATCCTCATCCAGCATGCCCATGAGCTCGTCGATCACGCCGAGCAGCATCGTGAACGGACGCTGGCCGGCATTCGCGACACCCTGCCCGTGCAGCACCGTGACGCCGGCCTCGGCTGCCTGCCGCGCCGTCTCGCCCAGCAGCCGGCTCTTGCCGCCCCCTGAGTCGGCCTCGAGCAGCACGATTCCCGATCCGCCTGTGGTCAGTGAGTTCACGTGGTTGTTGAGGATCTCGAGCTCGGCGTCACGACCGACGAACGACGGGTCGGTGAGGCTCTGCCGTTGGTCGAAGCGGCCGACGACGACGCGCGGGTCCGGGTCGCCGGCATCGAGCGCACGCAGCAGTCCGGACAGGTCGGCGTCGAGGGCCGACGCAGACTGGTAGCGCTCTGCCGGATCCTTGCGCAGCAGCCGCTGCAAGATGTCGTCGACTGCGCGCGGGACCGCCACGCCCATGCTGCGCAGATCTGGCACGGGCATGCTCAGGTGCTGCCGTAACAACTCACTCACCGTCGCGCCTGGGTACGGCGGTTGCCCCGCGAGGCATTCGAACAGCACCACACCGAGGGCGTACAGGTCGGAGCGCTCGTCGGCCGGAGAGGCGAGCGACCCCGCCGACTCCGGAGCGAGATACCGCACGGTTCCGACCAGCTCATCGCGGATCGACGCGTCCAGCCACGGGCTTCGGGCGAACCCGAAGTCGACGAGCGTGACTTCCGAGACGGGGTTCACCGAGTCGACGATGATGTTTGCCGGCTTCACGTCGCGATGGCAGACGCCCGCGCCGTGCGCGACGTCGAGCGCGGCCGCGACGTCGATACCCACCCGTAGCGCATCCCGCAGCACAAGCGGTCCGCGGCGCAGTGCATCTTCGAGTGTTTCGCCGAGCACGAGCGGCTGCGCGAGATAGAGACGATCATCGTGGTGGCCGGCGTCGTAAAGCGCGCATATTCCGAGGCCGCCGAGCTCACGCAAGACCTGCGTCTCGTGCTGGAATCTCAGTCGGGCCGCCGGATGCACGAATTCCGGATCGATCACCTTCAGCACGACGTGCGCGTCGTTGGTGACGTCGCGGGCGATCACCGTGTCGACACCGTTGCCGCTCTTGAGACTGCGACGCACCTCGTACCGTCCGGCGAACAGTGATCCGGGTCGGGTGTGCGCCGTGTCCGAGGAAACATCGGCGGCAGATTCTGGTTCGGCGCTGGTCACCGGGCTCAGGGTCGAACTCACGTACTCCCCCTGCCGGCGGTCGTGCGGGGAAATCCCCGCGAACATGAAATCCTTGTTAGGTTAGCTGGCTTCGGTGTCGATTCGACCACCCGAAGCGGGAATGTTGGCGGCTCATTCTCGACAATCAGGACGAAGCTCATGACAATCGCCGGTCCTCGCAGCGCGGGACCTCAGTCCGGCAGCACAGGTACGGCAATCCCGGGATCGCGGCCGAGCAGCACAGCACGAGTGATCGCCCCGCTGCCGTAGCGCTCGCGGATCACGTCCACGGCTCCGTCAAGGCCGGCGAGGTCGGGTCCGAACGGCAGCTCGAGCTGCGTTTCGCCACTCCGGTCGAGGTTGGCGAGCGTGATCCCGATGAGGGTCAGCCCATTCACCCTGATCAGCGGGGCGGCCTCGCGCAGCAGACCGCGCAGCGCCCCGAGCAGCGGATCGGTCGCGCACGTGGCTCGCGGCAACGTGTGCGATCGGGTGATCCGAACGAAGTCGTCGAAACGCAGCCGCAGCACGACGGTGCGGCACGTTCTGTCGCCGCTTCGCAAACGTCGCGCCACCCGATCGACCAGCCCCACCAGCGTGGCGTCGAGGTCGGCAGCCGACAGGCGGGCTCGGCCCAGGGCTCGCTGCGATCCGATCGAGTGCCTGCGGCGACCGACGTGTACCGGACGTGGGTCCTCGTTGTGCGCGAGCGCGTGCAGGTGGCGCGCAGAACCAGGGCCGAGCATCGCGACGAGCGAGCTCAGCTCGAGCTCGGCCACCTCGCCGACGCAGAAGATGCCGCGGGCGCGCAACTTGGCCGACGTGATACGCCCGACTCCCCACAGCCGCTCAACGGGCAGCGGATGGAGGAACTCCAGTTCCGCATCGGTCGGGACGACGAGGATGCCATCAGGCTTCCCGATCCCGCTCGCGACCTTCGCGAGGAATTTCGTACGCGCAACGCCCACCGTGATCGCCAGACCAACCCTCTCGCGGACGTCGCGACGCAGCCGCGCTCCGATCTCGCTCGGCGTCCCAGACACCCGCAGCAGCCCGCCGACATCCAGGAACGCCTCGTCGATGGACACAGGTTCGACGAGCGGGGTCGTGTCGCGGAACACCTCGAAGACGCGCTTGCTGGCCTCTGCGTAGGCCTCCATTCGCGGCGGCACGACGAGGGCGCGGGGGCAGAGCCGGCGCGCCTGACGGCCACCCATTCCCGACCGGATGCCGTGCGCCTTGGCTTCATAGCTGGCAGCGAGGACGACCCCGCCGCCGACGATCACCGGGCGCCCGCGCAGCGACGCGTCGTCGCGCTGTTCGACCGACGCGAAGAACGAGTCCAGGTCCGCGTGCAGGATGCGCCCCTCTAGCGTCACGAACATATGTTCGTATATGTGCGCGCATTGGGCAAGACCGTGACGTGAAGCGGCCCCGAGACCGAAGTCCCGGGGCCGCTCTCACCTCGCGAGGATCAGGCCTTGAAGCCGATGTCCTCGTAGTGGTAGTCGGCGAATCCCGGCGCACCGAGGTTCACCAGCTTGTCGTTGACCCCGAAGATCTGCGGGCGCTGGTAGAGCGGCAGCCATGCTGCGTTCTTCCAGATCTCCGCGTCGGCCTGGTTGGCCAGGTCGTTCTCCTGGGCCGGCGTGGTCGACTGGATCGACTGCGCCAACAGGGTGTTGATCGTTGTGTTGCCACCCGAACCGTAGTTCTGGCCGATGTTGCTCGGGTCGTACTTGTAGATCGACACCGAACCACCGACCGGGAACGGCGTTCCGAGCCACGTGAACGTGGTGATCTGGAACTTCCCGACGTTGATGTACTTGTCGAAGAAGTCGTTCGACGGCACCGTGTTCAGCGTCAACTGGATGCCCGCCGCCTTCAGCGTGGCTTGAGCCGTCTCCGACTCCTGGTTCGCGTTCGGCGTGTCAGCGGGAATCGTGATTGCCAGCGACAGCGTCTTACCACCCTTCTGGTAGTACGTGCCGTTGAGCTTCCAGCCATCGGCCTCGAGAATCTGCTTTGCCTTGGCCGGGTTGTAGGTGCACAGGTCGCCACATTCTTCCTTGTATGCAGCTTGGTTCTTCAGGAAGATGTGGTTGTTCAACGGGGTCGGGGTACCGCCGAGGTTGCCCATGAGCAACGTCGTGATGCGGGCCCGGTCGATGCCGAGGAACACTGCCTGGCGCACCTGCGGATCGGACAGGATCGCGTCCTTGGTGTTGAAGGTGAACTGGCGGTAGTTGCTGCCGCCGGCCTGACGGATCGCGACGCCGGTGTAGCCGTGCAGGGCCTGCATGTTCTGGTAGGCCCCACCACCACTGATGTCGTAGTAGTCGACCTGGTGACTGCCCATGGCCTGCACTGCTGCCGAGGGAGAGTCGTAGGCCTTGAAGGTGATGGAGTCGAGCTTGGCCTGGTTGCCCCACCAGCTCGGGTCACGCACGACCGTGTAGGACTGCGCCGTCTTGTCCTGCGAGCCCCACTTGAACGGGCCGGACGTGACGAGCGGGTGATCGGCCCATGCCTTGTTGAACGCCGCCGGCGTGTCGTCGAGCGTGTGCGGGAACAGTGGCGAGAACAGCGACTGCCAGTCCGCGTACGGCTTGGTGAAGGTGACGATCGCTTCCTGCGCGTTCGCACCCTGCTTGACGTCCTGGATCTGGTCGTAGCCCTGCGTGCCGGCCACCTTGAAGGCAGTGTTCTTGCCGTTGCAGGCAGCGGCCTCGGCTGCGAGGTCCTGGTACGACAGCGCTGATCCGTCGCTCCACTTGGCCTTCGGGTTGATCTTGTAGTCGATCGTCAACGGACTGTCGGACGTCTTCGTGATCGACGTGAAGTAATCGCTTTCGACCGACGGAACGCCCGCCGCGTTGAAGTGGAACGGCTGCGGCTCGATCGCGTTCAGAACGTAGACGTTGTCCTGCAACGTGCCGTCAAGCTCGTTGTAGTTGAAGTTCGGGATGGTCTGCGAGAGTCCCCAGACGAAGGTCCCACCCTGCTTGACGCCGCTGCGCGCCGTGGTCGCCATGTCGTTGACGCCATTGGCGGCCGCGTTCGTCGGCGGCGGGGCCGAGCCACCGCTCTTCTTGCCGCCACTACTGGAACAGGCGGCCAGGAGCGCCACTCCAACTCCCGCCACCGCTGCTGCGGCGACGAACCTCTTCATCCGTGACATTCAGTTCTCCTCACTATTGCGGATACACCAGACTCACAGCTTCGTTGGGATCAGGACACATCACCAGTAATCGACCCAGGCTGTTACCGAATCGCTGCGCGGCAGTCACACAACCTCGACCACGCGGGCCCAATGGCATGCGGCCAGGTGGTCCTGGCCCGTGGGATCGGCCACGGCGGCCGCGGCGGCACCGTCAACCCGGGCGTCGAGCAGTTCGGCCGGGTGGCCCTCGGCGGTCAGCGGCATGAGGGCCGGGTCGACCTCGGCGCAGCGCCGCTGGCGATCCTCGGGCAGGGTCAGATACAGCGGGCAGCGTGAGCGGAATCGGCAACCGTCCGGCGGGTTGGCCGGACTGGGCAGATCGCCGGTGAGAAGGACCCGCTTGCGATTGCGCTCGGCCACCGGATCCGGGATCGGGATGGCAGAGAGCAGCGCCTGCGTGTACGGATGCGACGGCGCTGTGAACACGTCGTCGACAAAGCCGAGTTCGACGATCCGGCCGAGGTACATCACGGCGACCCGGTCGGAGATGTGCCGGACGACCGACAGGTCGTGTGCGACGAACAGATACGAGAGCCCCATGTCCGCGCGGAGCCCCTCGAGCAGGTTCAGGACGCCGGCCTGGATCGACACGTCGAGTGCGGATACCGGCTCGTCCAACACGATCATGCGGGGATTCAGCGCGAGCGCGCGGGCGATCGCGATGCGTTGGCGCTGGCCGCCGGAGAACTGCGACGGGAAGCGTGCCAGGTGCAGCTTCGGGTCGAGCCCCACCGTCAGCAGCAGGTCGCGAACGCGCTGATCGGTCTTCGCGCGCGACCAGCCGTGGGTGCGCATCGGTTCAGCGATGATGTCCGACACCGGCAGGCGCGGGTCGAGTGAGGCCATCGGGTCCTGGAAGACCACCTGCAGGTCGCGCCTGATCTGCATCCGGTCCGAACGAGACAGGCCGACGACCTGTTTGCCGAGTACGGCGACGGTGCCCCCCATCGGCGGCTGCAGGCTGAGGATCTCCATGATCGTCGTCGTCTTGCCGCACCCGGACTCGCCCACCAGCGCGAGCGTCTCGCCCTCACGGATGTCGAAGCTGACGCCGTCGACGGCGTGCACGGCGCCGACCGTGCGGCGGAACACCGCACCCTTGGTGAGCGGGAAGTGCTTCACCATGTTGCTGATCTCGAGCACCGCCTTGCGTTGCTCACGCGGGGTGCGTTCGAGCTCTCCCGGCTTGATCGCGATCGCCGGGAACACATCACTCGCGGGCAGCATGCCCGACTGGATTTCCTTCGCGCGGTGACACGCGGCGCGATGGGTCGTGGTGAGCGCTTCGAGGCTCGGCTCGACCTCGGAGCACTTCGCGATCCGGGCCGGGCACCGCGGCGTGAACGGGCAGCCCGGCGGCAACGAGACCAGCGAGGGCGGCGATCCCTCGATCGGTGTCAACGGCTGGCCACGGCCGGTGTCCAGACGCGGGATCGAACCGAGCAACCCGATCGTGTACGGCATGCGCGGTTGGGCGTACAGCTCGTCGACCGGCGCGATCTCGACCGGCTTGCCGGCGTACATGACGAGGACGTCGTCGGCGAATCCAGCGACGACGCCCAGGTCATGGGTGATCAGCACGACCGCCGCACCGGTGACCTCCTGCGCGGTCTTGAAGACCTCGAGGATCTGAGCCTGGATCGTGACGTCGAGGGCGGTGGTCGGCTCATCGGCGATGATCAGATCGGGGTCGTTGGCCACCGCCATCGCGATCATCACGCGCTGCCGCATGCCACCGGAGAACTCGTGCGGGAAGGCGCGGACGCGCTCTGCTGCATTCGGGATGCCGACGAGATCGAGCAGCTCCTCTGCCCGCTTGTAAGCGGCCTTCTTGTCGACGTCGCGGTGGGTGAGGACGGCCTCGGCGAGCTGGTCACCGACCGTGTAGACCGGCGTGAGCGCCGAAAGCGGGTCCTGGAACACCATCGACATCACGTTGCCGCGGATCTTGCTCATGTCGCGGTCGCTGCGGCCGAGCAACTCGACGCCGTTCAGACGAACCGAGCCGCTGATGTGCGCACTGTCGGGCAGCAACCCCATCACGGCGAGAGAACTCACCGACTTGCCCGAGCCGGACTCGCCGACGATGCCGAGCACCTTGCCCTTGGTCAGCGTGTACGACACGCCACGCACGGCCTCGACCCGCCCGCTTTCGCTGGGGAAGGACACGGTCAGGTCTCGGACGTCGAGCAACGGAGTGTTGGCCGAGGCGGTCTCGACTTGCTCCAGGACGAATTCTGCGGTCACTGCTCTCCTCAGGCCTGCATGCCGCTTGTCGCGTCGAGCGCATCGCGCAGCCCGTCGCCGATGAAGTTGACGCCCAGCACGATCAGGATCAGGAAGGCGCCGGGGAACGCCCACAGATAGGCCTGGCTCGTCCCCGGGTTCGAGGTGCCGTCGGCGATCAGCGTGCCGAGCGTGACGTCCGGCGCCTGCACACCGAACCCGAAGTAGGACAGGCTCGTCTCGGCGAGGATCGCGCCGCCGACGTTGAGGGTGACATCGACGATCAGGAACGACGCCATGTTCGGCAGGATGTGCCGCCGGATGATCGTGATGGGATGCACGCCCATGAAGCGCGCCGCCGAGACGAACTCGCGTTCCCGCAGGCTGAGGGTCAGGCCGCGCACGACGCGCGCCGTGATCATCCAGCTGAATGCGGCGAGCAGCACGGCGAAGAGCAGGAACGACTTGCCGCGCAGCTTCGGGCTGATGATCGCCAGGATCAGGAACGACGGGACGACGAGCATCATGTCGACGATCCAGATCAGGACCGTGTTCGTGAGCTTGCCGAAGTAGCCGGCGAGCGAGCCGACCACCGCCGCGATGAACGTACTCAGCAGGGCTGCCACGAGGCCGACGGTCAGCGACTTCTGCAGGCCGCTGATCGTCTGGATGAACAGGTCGTGCCCGATCTGGTCGGAGCCGAACCAGTGGTGCGAGGTCGGTCCCTTGTTCGCCTGGCTCAGGTCCGGGTCGAGCGTGTCGACCTTCCAGTGCGTCAGGTATGGGCCGGCCCACGCGAGCACGGCGATCGCGACAAGCAGGATGACTCCGATGAGCGCGAGCTTCTTGCGTCGAAAGCGCATCCACACGAGGCGCCCGCGCGAGATGTTGCGGCCCGGGCGATCAGGTCCCGTCCCGCCGCCCCCACCGCCGCCGGCCTCTGCTTCCAGCAGCGGAGCCATACCGCCTGCGCCTGCGCCGCCGGCCGGGGCCTCCGGCATCAGGGGTTCTTCGATGCCACCGTCGCCGGGGCGGATCTGAATCGGGTTCGTCATCGCCGTCGCTCCCTAATTGATCCGCACGCGAGGGTCGAGGATCGCGTAGAAGATGTCTGACAGCAGGCTGGAGATCAAGATCATCACAGCAACGAAGCCGGTGACCGCCGCGATGCCGTTGATGTCCGCTGCCTGGATGGTCTCTACGGACCACTGCCCCATCCCGTGCCAGTTGAAGATGATCTCGGTGAAGGTGGCACCGGTGATGAGCAGGCCGAAGGTGAAGGCGAAGAAGGTCGCCATCGGTATCAGCGCAGTACGCAGCCCGTGCTTGTAGAAGGCTTTACGTTTCGTGAGCCCCTTCGCCTGGGCGGTGCGCAGGAAGTCACTGCCGAGAACATCGAGCATCGCGCTGCGTTGGTAACGGCTGAAGAAGGCGGCACCTGCAGGTCCGAGCACCAAAACCGCCGTGGGCAATATCAGATGTTGCATGCGGGCCAGGATGTCGCCCGCCTGCCCGGGGTCGTACTCGTCCGATGTGGGGAACCAGACGGAACCGACCGCGCCGTTGAGCTTGATCGCTCCGAACTTGATCAGTGTCGCGAGCAGGAACACCGGTGTCGACAACAGGATGAACGAGACGAAGGTCAACACGTGATCGGAGACCTTGTACTGCCGCAATGCGCTGTAGACACCGAGCAGCACACCGAACACCACTGCAAGCAGCGTGCCGACGAGCAGCAGTCGCAGGCTGACGCCGATCCGGCGAGCCATCTCGGTCGTCACCTGCTCGTTGCCGGGGAAGACCTTGCCGAAGTTGCCGTGCACGAAGATCCCGTTCAGCCATCGCCAGTACCGCGTCCAGATCGGCGTGCCGGGATCCATGTTGTACGAGCGCAGGTTCGCGTGTACCGAGTTCAGATCGACCCTGCGGCCGGTGGCCAGATAGCGAGAGATCGGGCTCAGCGTCATCGACGCCAGCACGTAGGCCAGGCTCGTCGCGACGAACACCAGGACGAGGTAGTTGACGAAACGCCGGGCAATGTATTTCAGCATCCGGGCTCCTGACCCGCGCCGCGCGCCGAGGTGGACGCCCGGCGAGGCGAGGCGAGATGTGTCGCGGTTATGGCGATTGTCCTGGCGTACATCGGACTGATTATGCGTGACGCACGCCACCCGTCCAATGCGCCCGCCTCGGGAGGTGCAGAGTATTGACAACGATGGCCGCTCCAGACACGCTGCGCGCGCGTTGCCGACCCGCCGGGGTCGCTTCGGGTGCGCGGCGGGTCGGCCCTGTCCGGAAGGGAGTCGATGACCAACCCGCGAGATCTGGTGCAGCTGCGCGCCCTCTACCAGGCAGGCCTCCTGACCGAGGACGAGTACACCGACGCCCGCAGGCGCTTGCTCGGCTACAAGGTGAAGCGGGGGCGGGCCGTAGCTCCCTCCAGGGCGCCCGACCGAGCTGCTCCCCCCGCTCGCGCTCCACGCACGGCAGCGGCGCCGAACTCCCATCGCGATGCGCCGCCGCGGCGGAATCCGAACAGCGACCTGCCGATGCTCTTCGCGCTGGCTGCACTGGCCGTCGTGGCACTGGCCGCCACCATCTGGTTGCTGATGGGATAGCGGCGTGACCTCTCAGCCACCAGACCTCGGGACGATTCTTTCCGTGTGGGCACATCCCGACGACGAGAGCTACGGCTGCGCCGGATTGATGGCTGCTGCGGTGCGTGCCGGGCGCCGGGTCGTCTGCGTAACGGCAACGCGTGGGGAACTCGGCTCGACCGACGCCGATCGCTGGCCGCCGGGCCCATCCCTCGCTGCCGTGCGAACCGAAGAACTGCAGGCCTGTCTCGACGAGATCGGCGTCACGGAACACATCTGGCTCGACTACCCGGACGGCGGGTGTGCCGACGTCGACCCCGCCGAGGCCACTGCGCGCATCCGCGAGATTGCCGACGCGGTGCGGCCCGACACCGTCCTGACGTTCGGGCCCGACGGCGGCACGTTCCATCCCGACCACATCGCTGTCTCCGACTGGACGACTGCTGCCGTAGCAGCCTCGGCTGCCGCCGGAGCGCCCTATGCGCCCGCGCTGCATTACGCAGCCGTGACGCCCCAGTGGCAGCAGCGGGTCTCCGAGTTCATCGACCCGGGACTGGTGATGATGGCCGAACGCGAGCCGATCACGCACACCGTCGACGAGCTGTCGATCCATGTGATTCTCGAAGGGGAACTGCTCGAGACGAAGTACCGCGCGATGCTCTGCCAGCAGAGCCAGGTGGGCCCCCTGCTGAGCTTGGCCGGCCCGGATCGGTACCGGCAGATGCTGGCCGAGGAGTCGTTCCGCGAGGCCGCCCTCGAATTCCGCCACTGACTGTTGATCCCCCACTCACGGCTTCGGCATCTGGTGTCTCAGATGTAGAACGTGTTCTACTGAGCGCCGGTTTGGCAGATGAAGGAGCGTGCCGTGCTGCTCGATGGCAAGACCGTGCTCGTCACCGGTGTCGGCCCGGGGTTGGGGCGAGAATGTGCCGAGAGTGCGCTGCGGCAGGGCGCCAATGTGGTGATCGCGGCGCGCAACGCCGACAAGCTCGCCGCCATCGCTGCCGAGCTCGACCCGAGCGGCGAGCGGGTCGCCCATCGCCCCACCGACATCACCGATGCAGCGGCGTGCGAGCAGCTCGTCGACGTCGCCGTCGATCGATTCGGTTCGCTCGACGGTCTGATCCAGGTGGCCGCCTACGAGAACGTCTGGGGCGGCCTCTATGACACCGACTTCGCGCACTGGCGCACCGCTTTCGACACGAACGTGCTCGGGGCTCTGACAGTGCTGCGTCCCGCCGCGAAAGCGCTCAAGGCTGCGGGCGGCGGTGGCGTGGTCTTCATCGGTTCGCAGTCGATGTTCAAGCCGTCGCTACCTCAGGCCGGCTACGCCGCAACGAAGAACGCGCTGCTCACGACGATGTACTACCTGGTCGACGAACTCGGCCCGGACAACATCCGGCTCAACATGGTCGTCCCCTCGTGGATGTGGGGTCCGCCGGTCGAGATGTTCGTGAAGGGCACGGCGGCACACAAGAAGATCACCGAGGACGAGGCCCTGCATGCCATCGTCGGCAAGTTCCCGATGCGACGGATGGCCGAGGACGGCGAGGTTGCCGACGTCGCGGCATTCTTCGTCTCGGATCTTGCCCAAGCCGTCACCGGGCAACACCTACTCGTCAATGCGGGTGAGCTGAGCCGGTGAAGCGGATCGTCATCTGGGGCACGGGATTCGTCGGCAGACTGGTGATCGAGGAGCTCGTCGCACATCCTCAGTTCGACCTGGTCGGTGTCGGCGTGTCCAATCCCGCCAAGGTCGGCAAGGACGTCGGCGAGATCTGCGGCATCGAGCCGATCGGCGTGATGGCCACCGACGACCTCGACGCGCTCATCGCACTGCGCCCGGACGCACTCGTCCACTACGGGCCGACAGCCGCGAAGGCAGACGACAACATTCGCGTGATGACCGCCTTCCTCAACGCTGGCATCGACGTCTGCTCCACGGCGATGACTCCGTGGGTCTGGCCGGGGATGAAGCAGAACCCGGCAGCATGGATCGACCCGATCGCCCAAGCGTGTGAGCGCGGCGGATCATCGTGCTTCACCACCGGGATCGATCCAGGATTCGCCAACGACCTGTTCCCGATGACGCTGATGGGTCTGTGCAGCGAGATCGAACTCGTGCGAGCCCTGGAGATACTCGACTACGCCAACTACGAGGGCGACTACGAGACCGAGATGGGGATCGGCCGCGAACCCGGGTTCAAGGCCCTGCTCGAATGGCCGGAGGTGCTCGTGATGTCCTGGGGTGCCACGGTGCCGATGATCGCGCACGCAGTGGGCGTCGAGCTCGATGAGATCACGACGACCTGGGACAAGTGGGTGACCGAACGCGCCATCCCGTCGGCGAAGGGCGGGATCCAGCCGGGACAGGTGGCCGCGATCCGCTTCACGATCAACGGCAACTACCAGGGCCGGACGCGCATTCAGCTCGAGCACATCAACCGGATCGGCCATGACGCGGCACCGGATTGGCCTCGCGGCAGTCAGGACGACGTCTATCGCGTCGAGATCACCGGTTCCCCGTCGATCACGCAGGAAACGGCTTTCCGCTACACCGACGGCAGCGGTCGCGACGCCGCGACGGCCGGCTGCCTGGCGACGGGATTGCGTGCTCTGAATGCCGTGCCCTACGTGAACGACTTGCCGCCGGGCTGGGTGACGGCGCTCGACCTGCCGCTGATTCCTGGCGTCGGCACGATCAGGTGAGCGGGTCCCCCGCGCGGGATCGTCGTCGCAGTCGAGGCGAAACCCGCTCGCCGCTGAGCACACGACCGTCGGTTCGACGCGTGAACGTTCGTCCCTCGGCGTCGACGAAGGCGACGCCGGTCGCCAGTACGCGCGCTGAGTACTCCGGCCGCTGAAGCCGCACGGAGACCCGGCGCGTCTCCTTGGGTGCCACTTGAAAACCGTGATCGCCCGGACGGCACTCGCACCGCACCTGCACGCGGCCGAGGATCCACGGCCAGCGGGTGGTGACAAGGGATCGATCGGCGAGCAGATCGCGGGCCTGCACGTGCAGATCGATCCACAGCAGGACGCTGCGCAGGAACACCGGCTGATCGCCGAGATTCGTGAGCACGAACGCGATGACACCCGGTTCGGCGCCGTCGCGTTCCACATCGATGAGGTTGGCGGATTTCTCCCGCGTCGCGCGGCGATCGTGACCGTCGCGCACCACGACGATGACGGCCGCCACGGCGAGCACCGCGATGCCCACCGCCCACAGCGTGGCCGGGTTCCATCCCCAGGGAGATCGCACGGTCAGCCCAGCCCGGCCTGCCGCGCCGCGGGACCGACCAACTTGCGCACGGTTCGGCAGTCGTGGAACTCCCCCACCGAGCGCACGGTCCAGCCACCGGTGTCGGTGCGCCTCAGCACGGCCATCAATACGGCCGTACTCGGTTGGGTGTCGGTGAGATCGAACTGCACCAATTGCTCACCGTCATCGGTGGCCATGGCGCAGAAGGCTCGGGTGATGTCGGTGAAGGTCTGGCCGCGGAAGGAGCTGATGGTGAACACCAACGAGATCACCTGCGGCGGCAAACCGCTGAGCTGCACGTCGATGCGTTCGGCGAACTGTCCGCCCTCGGCGGTGCCCTTGGTGTCGCCACCGTGGCGCACCGCGCCGTGGTAGTTCTCCCGGTGCTTGTACGACACGATCGACTCGACGCGCTGAAAAGGATCGAACGCGATCACGGCGGCGTCCAGATCGATGATCTTGTCGGTGGCCGGCGACTCCCAGCCCAACCACATCACGATCCGGTCGAGCGTGCCCGACCGCGGATGGACCAGGTCGACGACCTGATTCTTGGTCATGTTCACCGGACCGGACGGCGGCGTGGGTGCGGGTGGCGGCGCGGGCGCGGGCGGTTCGGGCGGCGCGGGCGCGGACAGCTCCGGCGGTGGTGCGGGAGCGGGCTCTGGCGCCGAGGCGGCGGCGGCCAGATCCCACGACGGCGGCGGAAGCACCGGATCAGGTGTGGCCTGCGGTGTCACAGCGGCCACTTCGTCGAGTTCGTCGGCACCGACGTTGATGCCGTAGTCGGTGGCCAGGCCGGCCAGACCGGAGTCGTAGCCCTGGCCGACGGCACGCAACTTCCACGTGCCGTCCCGCCGGTAGAACTCACCGGTCACGAACGCCGTCTCCTCAGCGGCCTCCATCGCGAACGTCGCGATCTCGGCACTGGTCGTCAGGTCGGACACGACCAGGCGCAGATCCGGAACCTGTCCGAACGTCCCGCCATCAGCCGAGGCGGCGAGCACGATGCGGTCGACGTCGGCAGGCACCAGCGATAGGTTGATGTCGATGACGTCGTAGCAGGCCGTCGTGCCGGGCGAGGCCGTCGAGGAACCGGCCTGGCGCACCGATCCCGACGGGTGCCGGGGCTGGTTGTAGAACACCATGTCGTCGTCCGACGCGACCTTGCCGGTGGCCCGCAGCAACAGTGCCGAGCCGTCGACATCGGGAACACCGGCCCCGCCGGACCAGAACAACACAGCCCGTATCAGCTGCGCGGACAACCCGATGTTCGCGCCCTTCGCCATCTGCGTCATGGCTGCATGCTGCCAGAATTCAACCGAGACGCTCGAAGCTCCGCGAACCCGATCGCGAGAAGCGTGGCGGGACCCAACGTGACCATGAGGGGAATCGTCACCCCGGGGCGCAGAGCCGCGACGGACAACCCGGCGATGTAGGCCATGACGCACAACCCCGCGGCAACCCGCCCGGCGAGATGCCCGTAGCTCCGCCGCACGACAAGGGGTACGACCACTGCGATCAGCACGTCTCCGATACCGAGGAGAGCGACGCCGTGCGCACTGGGCACCGTGAAGATCAGCTGGGGTTGCTGTTCTCCGAGCCGCCGCAGCAGCGGCCCCATGACATGCGAGAGCGGCGTCGCGGCCAGGTCAAACACCGTCAGGCCGATGACGATCGCGATGAGGTGACTGACCCGCATGCCGGTCTGTGCCCAGGCAAGCGCGGCGATCCAGACGAGCGGGATCAGCAGCAGGTCGCCGATCACGGCGCGCGGCACGACCGCGAAATGGTGCAGCGAAACCGTCGAGGCGATCACCGCGACACACGTCGTCACGACACGGCGCAGGACCGGGCGGCTCGGCGCGGCGGCGCGCATCAGATCGGCCACGGACGCGACGATCAGCAGGATCGTGACGGCCTCGGCCACCCGGACCGGGGCGAAGTACTGCAGCACCGGAAAGCTCAGGACGACGAACGCGAGGAACCACACATCCGACCAGTCGAAGACGCCGATCGCGGGCAACACGACGTCGCGCGTGCGATCGAACTTTTCGGCACCGACGACAACCATCGCCACGACCACGGCAATGCTCACCACCTGCCACCCCGGGGGCACGGTGCACGCCGTCCTAGCTCGCTCGATCTGGCGCGAAGCCGCCGCGCAGTTCCGGCTCCCACAGATCACCGCGCCACGGGTACGTGCTGCAGGGCAACGTGTCGTCGATCCCGTAGAGCGTGAGTGACTCCAGCGGTATGCCGGCGGCGTCGAATGCAGCGCCGAGTGCATGACGCGCCGCCACGCTCACCGCGAACACTTGAACGTCCACGGCGACACGGCTCCCCACGCGGCGGTAACCGATGCGTGACGGTAACGGAACGTGCGGATCGGCCTCCACCACCTCGAGAATCTCTCGGGGTGTGATGACCCGGCCGGGCAACCGAACCGCGGCGCCAAGCCTTCCCAGCGGGCTGGACGTAGCGGGCAACCCGGCCATGGAACACGCCGTCGGCTGTTGGACGGCGCGCACTAGGTCCCCGGTGTCGTAACGGATCAGCGGCGTTGCGACCCGGAACGGCAGCAACGGCGTGACCACGAGCGTGCCCAGCTCGCCAACACCTGCGTGACGCGCACCATCGAGGGCCTTGACCTCGACGATCGCGCGGGCCGGTTCGACGTGCATGTGCCCGGCCTCGCACATCGAACCGGCCGCAGGCCACGTCTCGGTCATCCCGTATCCCTGCACGAAGTCGACGTCGGGGCCGAACACCACGCGCGCGCGCGCCACCAACCCGGCAGTGACGAGCTCGCCGCCGATCATGATGCGGCGCAGACCGGCCGGCGCCGACATCCCGCCGCGTTGGATCAATGTGACCAGGTGGCCGAGATAGGACGGGTGCACATACAGCACCGTCGGGGGTTCCGGCGTTGCGGCCATCATCTCGATCAGCCGCGACGGCGACGGCTGGGCGGCGATCGTGACCTGTGCTCCGATGTATCCAGCGGCCAACGCCACGCAGCTGTTGCTCAGTCCGATCCGAGTGCCGTGCGCTACGAGCACCCGGTCCTGAGCAGTGACATGGCCGAAGACCACGTTGCCCAGCGCGCTGAGCATGAATGATGTCTTCAGTTCGGTGCGTTCGAAGACGATCGGCAACGGCGGTCCGGACGACCCCGTCGTGAAGGTCACAGCGGCCGCCGCGACACCGGCAGCGACGAACTCACCGGGGCGCGCGGAGATGTCTGCCTTCGTCGTCACTGGTAGTTCGCTGAAATTCGGCAGTCCGTCACCCGAGTCGGGCAGGGTCCGGTGATCGCCGTAGGACGACGGGATGGTGCAGTACGCACGCGTGCGACTGCACGCGTAGTGCACCTGGCGGGCGAATCGGCGCCGGGTCAGGTCGAGGCTTGCCGCATCGTCGGTAAGGAGGGCGTCGACACTCGTCGCGCGGACACCCCGGTGCTCGGCCGTGCGCAGCGCCGCGCCGACCAGCGAGCGCAGGACCCACGGCGGAACCGCGCGGCCGCGAGCGATCGCCGTCGCATACCTGAGCTGCGCCACCGTGGAGCCGAACACGTGACCCTTCCCCGCACGATTGATCGGAGCGATCGGGTCACTATCGGATGCTCAGCGGCGGGTGGCAACGGTCAATTTTGGTTGCACGTCGGGCGATGTTCGGCAGCTTCCTGCCGCAGGCGGCGGTGCGAGCAACCGATGAAACGCCGGCCCGGGTTAGTCGGGGTATCGGTCTACTCCCGATACGCCCATCGAAGGTCACAAGAGGCAGCAAAGGGGGTGAGCACCATGAAGGCACTCAAGCGCGCACGCGCGCTGCTTCGGTCCGCGGCCGCTATCGGCTTCGGAGCTGGCTTCAACTAGACGGTGATGTTGCGGCCGGGCTACTCGAATGAGCCCGGCCGCAGCGCGGTGCATCGCGATGAAAGACGTGCAGCAGGTCGGTCGGCGTTGCACGAACGAGGGCGACCTAGGACGTTCGGCCCTTCCGGGCTCGGCGCGACATGACGACCCTCAAAGTATGAGTACCGCATCCGGGCCGCTGAACGGCCACGCATATTTCGTGCACTGGGGCGTCGTCCAGATTTCGGCGGCCAACCTCATCACCATCGCGATCATGATCGTGCTCTTCGTCCTCGCCGTCCTCCTCCGGCTTCCGTCCGGGCACGGCGCCGACAAGCGACCGGGCAGCGACGATGTCCAGGACTGACGTTCAGCCGTCGCGTAGCTGGACCGTGCGGCTGCGCAACCGGATCTCACACACCGTGCCGGAGGGGCAATGGCTCCCTGACCGGCAACCCGTGTACGTCCGCTCCTGGATCTACGTCTTCGGCGTCGCCACCCTCGCTGCGCTCGTGGTGGTCATAGCCTCCGGAACCGTCCTCGCGCTCAAGGGCGCAGCATGGTGGCATACCTCCTCGATCGGTCACTTCTTCAACTCGGTGCACCTGTGGAGCGTCGAGTTGTTCTTCGTGTTCATGGTCATCCACCTGTGGGGCAAGTTCTTCATGGCCGCCTGGCGCGGCAAGCGCGCCCTCACCTGGATCACCGGGGCGATCGCGTTCGTCGGCTCGATAGGCACCGCCTTCACGGGTTACCTCTCGCAGACAAACTTCGATTCGCAGTGGATCGCCGGCCAGGCGAAGGACGGCCTCAACGCCGTCGGCATCGGGGCCGAGTTCAACGTCCTGAACAGCGGACAGATGCTGCTCTGGCACGTGATGCTCCTGCCGATGCTCGTCGGAGTCCTCGTGGTGCTGCACGTCATCCTCGTGCGGCGGCATGGAGTCGTCCCGCCGTTCGACGCGACACCGCAGGACGAATCGTGATGGCGCGCGACAACACCCCGGACTCGCATCTGTTCCCGACGCGTCCGTACGACCTGGTCAAGGAATTCGTTGTCGCCCTCGCGGTCGTCGGTGTACTCAGCGTCCTGCTCGCGGTCGTGTTCTCCTCACCGGATCACAAGGCGTTGACGTTGCGAGCGTGGGCAGTCGCGGCACCGGCCGACGTCGCGGCGACAGCGACAGCCGAACTGGCCGGAACCACCACGAGCGCCTCCTACGGCGCGCCGTACAACACCGCATCCCCCGGTCAGAAACTCGGACCGCTGTCACTGCAGAAGTTGGGCGGCGTCCGTGTCCCGATCGACAGTGCGCGAGATTTGGTGCTCAAGCCACTGGCCACCGTCCACGGCGATCAGGCCCTGACCACGGCACTCGGGCAGTGGAACAACGCGAATGACGCCGACCGCGCCACGTGGGCGAACGGCTACTCCGACGCCCTTGCGGCCGTTCCGGACGGAGACCCCGGCAAGGTCGCGGCCGGCAACTACGGACCGGTGCCCGTGCTGGCCGGCCGCTTCGTGACGCTCGCAGCGAGCGGCGGGCTGGAGGGCTTGCTCGACGCCTCCGCGACGTTCTACGGAACCGACCAGACCAAGTCCCTGCTACTGCTGAGCGACGGTGCCTACCTCGAGGAGCAGGCCCGGATCGACCATCTGGGCGGTGACCAGTGGGGAATGATGAACGAGACCGGCAACTACCCCGGTCAGCCGTGGATGTGGCTCTACACGTTCTGGTACCAGGTCAAGCCATTCTCGACGTCCGGCAATGCCGACGCACTGGTGTGGGGTCTGATGGCCATCCTCACCCTGGGGTTCATCTTCATCCCGTTCATCCCGGGACTGCGTTCACTGCCCCGCTACCTCGGCGTGCATCGACTGATCTGGCGGCGCTGACGGCCAAGTTCGCCCGAACCAGCGGCGCACTCGATCCGAACCGAATTCGGCCTTGTCCCTGGCGAGGTCGGCGGAGGGTCCGACAAGATCGCCGGCCGGCTTGGCGCCCGCGCGGAAGGTGACGTCGACCTTCGCCACCTCCTCGTGACCGAACTCGAGGTAGCAGATGCCGCGCCCGTCGTACTCCGCCGACGGTGCCTCACCTCGCACGATGTCGCCGATGCGCGATGCCACGACCGCGGCCTGACCCTCGGCGAACACGCCCGCCTTCGGCGTCCCGACACTGGTCACGTCCCCGACTGCGAACACACCCGGATACGCCGTCTCCATCGTCAACGGGTCGACCGCAATCCATCCGTCGACCGTCAGCCCGGACGACACGACGACGTCCGGCGCGCGGTGCACCGGGACGCCGAGGAAGAGATCGCACCCGAGCTCGCTGCCGTCGCCGAGCACGACTCGATCGCCGTCCAGGCTGCGCACCAGGCGATCCGGGT
Organism: Jatrophihabitantaceae bacterium; assembly: GCA_035999365.1. Lineage (GTDB taxonomy): Bacteria > Actinomycetota > Actinomycetes > Mycobacteriales > Jatrophihabitantaceae > DASYGT01. The sequence goes on along the minus strand of DASYGT010000055.1, from coordinate 19,227 downwards.
ACCAGCCGATTCCCCTCTGGGCAAAGGTCGCCAGCAGTACCTCGGATGCCGCGGGTGACGGCGGGATCGGTACACCCATCGGCATGACCAGCGAGACCGAGGATCGATCGCGCAGCCCGCGCTCATGCAGAAGGGCTTCCACGAGCAACGCCATCTCACTCGGCGCGGGCGGGCACTTGAACGGTGTGGAGGTCACCCCGACCACCACCTGCCCACCGTCGAAGCCGGCGAGAACGTCACGCAGCGCGAAGGCGCCGCCCACCGTGTAGAACTCTTGGCCGCACTCGACGAGTCCCGGAGTCAGTGCCGGATGCAGATCGGCGCCGAGAGCAACGACCATGACGTCAGCAGTAAACGTCCCCGCATCAGTGTCGACGCGACGAGCGACCGGGTCGATCATCTCGACGCGGGCCCGCACGAATCGCACGCCGGGTTTGACGATGTCGCGGTAGGGATGCCGTACCGCAGCGGCGGTCATTCGGCCGAAGATCACATCCAGTTTTGAGAAGCCGAACACGAACGCATCACTCTGATCGATCAGGACGATGTCGAGCTGGTCGCCGAACTCGGCGGCCAGCCTGGAGGTGAGCTCAAGTCCACCGAATCCGGCTCCGAGTACTAGGACCTTCACGTCTCCACGGTCCCAGTACACCCGGCCGCGGTCGAGCCCTAATGCAGGGCGAGCCGGCGTGCGTCCGACGGAACTGCCACGGCTTTGCGGTGGGCCGCGCGCAGCATCTGCGCCTCGGCAACGGACAGCCAGCGCTGGCAGCCGCGGCCGTTGACCTCGAACCGGACTGAGCCGGTGACCGTGATGAAGGTGAGATGCCCGATCAGCCCGCGCTTGAGATCGACGGCGATGATCGAGTTGAGTGGCACGGCCTGGTCGCGCGCCGTGCAGAGCAGCCCGTGGAAGAGGATCCGCTCGGTGGTGAGGGCCAGGACGCCTGCGAGTGTCGCGCCCGTGTCCGCGGCGTCCGGCGACATGGCCGGTATCCACGCCAGCACCTGCTCGCCACCGTGCAGTGCGCTATCGATGACGCCGAGTGCCTGCTTTGCGTTCCGCACGGGAGCCTCCGGAAGCAATCTCATTTTTCCACACGTGGATTTAACGTGAGGCTTCGCGGAATGTCCAGAGGTCCGGCGTCCTGAACGGTGAGACAGCACGAGACCCGGGCAAATCGGGCCCGGGTCTCGTGCGATCTGTGTCAGTTCTCGACTGCGTCCTGCTCACGGTCGAGTGCGTCGGCCTTCTTCTCGTGCGCCTTCGCCTCGGCCCTCGCTTCGGTCTCACGCGTCTCTTCGGCGCCCTTGGTCTGCTGGGCGTCGCCCTCGGCGCGCAGGTGGTCGTTGCCGACGACCTCGCCCGCCTTCTCCTTCACGGCACCCTTGATGTTCTCGCCGATACCCATCAGCTGTTCACCGCTTCCTTGGTCTTCTGCGCTGAGCGCTGAGCACGCTCGGCGGCGGTCGCCTTGGACGCATGCGCCTCGGCTTCGAGCTGCGCGCGAACGGCTTCGATCCGCTCACTGCCCTTTTCCTGCTGGATCTGTCCGGCCTTCGTCAGCCGATCAGTGTGGGTGAGAGACCCGACGATCTCCTTGCCGAGGCCGACCACCTTGTCCACCAGGCCGAGCGCGTTCTTCGAATCGATGCGTGGTATCTGCATCTGTCCCCCTCATTGCTGGATCTCACTCGTTTCCCTTGCACTAGTTCGGTACCCCGATCCACGGCGGCATAACAGGATCGTCGAGTGGCGATCACCTCACGCCGACTTTTCTCGTCGCATTAGTGCCGCACGACATGTGGTCCGGAAATGTCGATCCTGGGCGCGTCCGACCGTCGTGGTGGGGTAGCCATGAACCAAACCGGATGGAGTGAGGCATGAAATTTCTGATGCTGGTCTGCTGGGATGCCGAGGCGATGAACGCTCAGCCCGATCCTTCGGCCGCCGACCTCGAGGCCCACGAGGAGCAAAGCTTCCCCTGGCTGGAGGACGTGCAGGCACGCGGCGTCCGGCTGGAGGGCGACATGCTGGCACCGGCGCGCCGGGCGGCGACGGTGCGGGTTCGCGGCGGCAAGACGCTCGTCACCGAGGGCCCGTTCGCTGAGACGAAAGAGGCGATCGGCGGCTTCGACATTCTCGAATGCGCATCGATGGACGAGGCGATCGAGATCGCTGCCGCGCACCCGGCCGCCGGGGCGGGGACGATCGAGGTGCGCCCCTTCTACGGCAGCTGAGCAGGCGGCAGGGCTGGGCGGGAACACAGGTCCCGCCCAGCCTCGACCGCATGCCGGCTGTGCTCAGCTGAGAGACGCAGCCGCGTTCACGAACTCATTCGTGTAGGTCTTGCTCAGATCGATGGTCTTGCCCTTGACGTTCGGGTTGAACGCCGACAACACCGAGAGGCAGGTCTGGGGACCGTCCGGGGGCATGATGCCCGTCGGGTTGTAGATGCCCTTCTGGCTGTCGAGCGCGGCTGCGTAGGCGGCCTTGCCGACACCCGCGTAGTAGTCCGGCGGCATGATGTCGGCCACCTGCATGCCGTTGTGCGACTGGATCCACTTCAGCGTGGCGACGTAGGCGTTCACCAACTTCTGCACGACATCCTTGTGGCCATTGACGTACGACGTCGTCATGTACAGCGACGTGGCGGGGTAGGTTCCGCCCAAGTACTGCCGGGCGCCATCGGCGTTGCGCATGTCGAGCAGGATGTAGCCGAGCTTGTCGGCGAGCACCTGCGACACCGTGGGTTCGGTCGTCATCCCGCAGGCGATCGCCTTCTGCTTCATCGCGGCGATGAATGTCGTCCCGGCGCCGACGCCACGCCGGGTGGTCTTGGCGGGGTCGACTCCGTTCTTCGTGGCCAGGTACTGGGTGAGGAAGTCGGTCGACGAGCCGGTGTCGGTGATGCCGAGCGTCTTTCCGCTCCAGTCAGCGGGCGACTTGATTTGTGACTTGAGGTCGTTGCGGCACAGCTCGACCTCGCCGGGAATCTGCAGCATCGAGATCACCGACTCCGACGACTTGCCCTGCCCCTGTAACGCGATGTTGTGGTCGTAGAAGCCGCCGACGCCGTCGACCTGCCCCGCGAGCATGTTCTGCGTCGCATCGCCACCGGCGGGCTCGTCGGACAGGACCACGTTCACGCCGGCCTTCGCGTAGTAGCCGAGCTGCTTGGCAAGCATGAACGGCAGGTAGATCTGCTTGCTGAGGCCACCGACCATGATGCGTACCGTGGGCGAACCCGCGGCCGCGTGAGCGGTTGCGCCGGCGCTTCCGCTCGTCGCCTTCGAACTACAAGCGGTGACCGTGACGGCCGCAGCCGCGATCACGGCTACAGCAGTGGTGATACGTCGTCTGTTCATCATTTCTCCTTGCCGATGGGACGGGGATGGACTTGTTGCGCGCCGGTGCCGCTCGTGGGGTCGCCGCCGCGTGTCAATCGATGGGCAGCTCCCCCTGTTGGGGCGGCCGCCAGCGCAGGACGCGCTTTTCGAGCAGCGTGATCAGTGCCTCGGCGGTGAGGGCGATGATCGCGACGAGGACCATGCCGGCAAGTACGCCGTTCATGTTCAGGTTGTTCTGCGAGTTGCGGATCAGCAGGCCGAGGCCCTTGTCAGCGCCGAGCAGTTCCCCGACGAGAGCGCCGATGAGCGCGAAGCCGAAGCTCACGTGCAGGCTGGCGATGATCCAGGTGAAGGCCGACGGCAACACGACGTGCCGCGTCACCTGCCACCGTGACGCACCGAGGATCCGTGCGTTGTTCAGCAGGTTGCGATCGACCTCGCGCGTTCCCTGGAATGCGTTGAAGAAGACGCCGAAGAACACCAGGACGACCGCAAGAATGATCTTGGACTTGATGCCGAAGCCGAATGCGACAGTGAAGATCGATCCGAGAATGATTCGCGGGATCGAGTTCGCAACCTTGATGAACGGGGCGAACAACTCGGCCAGGAACTGGTTGCGGCCAAGAGCGATTCCGCACACGACACCCAATGCCACACCGATGACAAACCCGTATGCCGCCTCCTGGAGCGTCACGCTGATCTGCTCGCCGAGAGGCCCCTGCGCAGTTCCCTGGGTGATCCACGTCTTGAGCTGCTTGTAAGCGCCGCTCGGCTGTCCCCAGAAGAACGGGTCGATCCACTTCTCGTTGACGCCGAGTTCCCAACCTCCGAGCAGCACGACGAGCAGCGTCAGACGGGAGGCGTTGATGAGCAGGCGGCGGCGCATCCGGCCCGACAGCCGCATCCGTCGCTGCGCAACACCGACCGTGAGAGCCGTACTCGGGGCATCCAGATCGGTGCTCATGACGCGACCTGGCTTGTCGTCCGGGCGTATGCCGTCTCAACCTCCGACCGCAGTGCCTCCCAGATCTCGGAGTACAGCGCGACGAACTCGGGGGCGAATCGGATCTCCTGCACCTTTCGCGGCCGGGGCAGGTCGACGCGGAACGTCGCCTTGACCCGACCCGGTCCCGCAGTGATCACGACGACCTTGTCCGCGAGTGCGATGGCCTCCTCGAGATCGTGCGTCACGAAGACGACCGCAGGCTTGGTGAGATCCCACAGCGACAGCAGTTCGTCGGACATGATCGATCGGGTCTGCACGTCGAGCGCGGAGAAGGGCTCGTCCATCAACAGCACCCGCGGCTCGTTGATCAGGCTCTGGGCGAGGGCAACCCGCTTGCGCATGCCGCCGGACAGTTGGTGGGGATAGCGGTCCTCGAAGCCGGCGAGCCCGACCCGGCGCAGCCAGTCACGGGCGCGGCGGTTCGCCTCCGATGTCGACGCGTGGTGAAAGCGCGGGCCGGCGGCGACGTTGTCCAGCACGCTCTTCCACGGAAACACCGCGTCGTTCTGGAAGACGAACCCGACACCGGGGGTCAGACCGGTAACGGTCTTTCCGTCAACCCGGGCGACTCCTTCACTCGGCCGCTCCAGACCGGAGACGAGAGTGAGGGTCGTCGACTTCCCACACCCGGTGGGGCCGACGACCGCACAGAACTCACCCGGGGCGACGGAGAGGTCGAGATCCTTCAATGCAGCATGTGAACCACCGCTCGGCGTCGTGAATCGCTTCGTGACGCCGATCAGCTCGATTGCCGGAGACGAGCCACTACTCATGACGATCCTGCCTTCGTGTCACCCCTCGGGTACCAGGCCCGCGAGTGGCAGGAACGCTAGGTAGACATCCGGCTGCTGAGAATGCATCTGCGCATTGCGCTTGTTACGCGCGTTAACTCGACTTTCGTGCGTTTAGCTCACGCGCTCTTGGTCGGCACACATATTCGTGCTCTCATGTGCGCAACCGAACTGAAGGGGCACAGCCGATGTGGCGCCGGCGCACCCTCGCCTCGCAGATTCTGCTCGGCGTGTTGGCGATCCTGCTCGTCACGATGGCGGTCGGCATCTTCCTCGTCGTGCGAAACAGCCGGGAAACCTTCGACACGCAGTACGAGCGCCGAGCGCTGGCGGTTGCCACGACGGTCGCGCACATTCCCGAGGTGGAACGCGCCATCGTCGACGGCGACCCGACGCATCTCATCCGCCGGCTGGCCGACGACATCGCGCATGCGACGGGCGCCGCGTATGTCGTCGTCGCCGACCGGGCGGGGACCCGGTATTCGCATCCCAATCCCGCGCTGATCGGACTTCGCCTCGAAGAGGGCGTGCAGGTGCTCGATGGCCGCCCGCGCGTCGGAGTCGACAACGGCAGCCTCGGCCGTTCCGCGAACGGCAAGGCGCCGATCTTCGACGCGCGCGGTCAAGTCGTGGGCGAGGTGTCGGTCGGCGTGCTGGAGAAGGAGGTCGGCGCCAATCTGCGGCACGAGGTTCTGATCGTCGCCCTGTACCTCGGCCTCGCACTCGGTGTCGGCGTCCTTGCCTCGCTACTGCTGTCGAGGCTGATCAAGCGCGCGACCTTCGGCCTGGAACTGTCGGAGATCACGTCGCTGCTGCAGGAACGCGAGGCGATGTTGCATGGCATCCGCGAAGGCGTCGTCGGGCTCGACGAGCGCAACCGCGTCACGGTTCTGAACTCCGAAGCGCACCGTCTACTGCAGGTCACGGCATCGTCGGTCGGACGACCCGTCGACGAGGTCGTGCCGCCGGGGCGGCTGCGCGATCTGCTGTCGGGCCGGGTGGAAGGTACCGACGAGGTCGTGCTCACCGACGAATTCCTCCTCGTCGTCAATCGCATGCCGGTGGTGCTCGGTGGTCGCGCCGCGGGCGCCGTCGTCACGCTGCGCGACCGGACGGAACTCGAATCGCTGATCCGCGAGCTGAACGCCGTCACCGGTCTGACGAACGCGCTGCGGGCCCAGGAGCACGAGTTCACGAACCGGCTGCACATCCTGTCCAGCCTGCTTGAGCTCGGCGAGAGCGACGAGGCCACGAGCTACCTGGCCGAGCTCTCGGCGGTGTCGATCACCCAGGGGGAATCGCTGCGTGCACGTGTTTCGCCACCTGTGGTCGCGGCGCTGTTACTGGCGAAGGTGACCATGGGCACGGAGCAGGGAATCGACCTGCGGATCAGCGAGGGCTCACATCTGGAGGCGACGCCCGACGAGACGCGCACGTTGCTCACCGTGCTCGGCAATCTCGTCGACAACGCGCTTGAGGCGGTGGCGGCCACACCAGAACCGCGATCGGTTCTGGTGGAGCTGTCCGACGACGACGGTCTGCAGATTGTCGTGTCGGACTCCGGTCCCGGAATCGCGGCCGAGGCCGTCGAGGACATCTTCCGGGACGGGTACTCGACGAAGTCACCACGCGGCCGCGTGCACCGCGGTCTCGGGCTGGCACTGGTGCACCGTCTCGTCCGACAGGCAGGTGGGACGATCGGCGTGACGTCCGGTACCGGCTGTCGTTTCTCGGTGTGGCTGCCACGCGCGGGCGCGGCAACCGCCGATCACGTGTCGCACGTCGGCGAGGCGAGCCCGTGATCCGGACATTGGTCGTGGACGACGACTTTCGCGTCGCGCGGATTCACGCGACGAGCGTCGACCGGGTCGACGGATTCGGCTGCGTCGGTGAGGCTCACTCGGCCCAGGAGGCCGTCGACATGGTGAGCAAGCTGGGCCCCGACCTCGTCCTGCTCGACCTCTACCTTCCCGACAACGACGGGCTATGGGTGATGCGCACCCTCGCCGCGTCATTGCCTCATCCACCGGACTGCATCGTCGTGACCGCCGCGCGGGACATCGACTCGGTGCGCGCCGCGATCACGCTCGGCGCCGTGTACTACCTGGTGAAGCCGTTCGGCTTCGCGCAGCTGCGCGAGCAGCTCGATGCGTATCGACGCTGGCGCGAACACGCGTCGACCGTCGGCGACGCCGATCAATCCGTCGTCGATGATCTCTACAAGCTGCGCCTCGCACCGGCGAAACCAGCCGCGCCACAGGGCGGCGACTCCCCCACCGCCGCCAAGGTCCTCGCCGCCGTCATGCAATCCGACAAGCCGGTGTCGGCCACAGACATCGCCGACCGCATCGGCATCAGCAGGCCAACCGCCCAACGTCACCTGAACGGGCTGATGCGGCGCGGGTCCGTGCAACTCGATCTCGCGTACGGCGCGACGGGGCGGCCGGTGCATCTCTACCGACCGGTCTGAGCGCTTGCACATTGTGACGCGTGGTCAGATCACGCCCCGGCGCACGCAGTTGCGGCCGCGTTGACCGAGTACACGCGTATCGCGCCGTCCTGATGGGCCAACGTCAGGCGTGGGCTGCGGGCGAGGCGTGCACGGCTGTAGTCCGCGAACACCCCTGGCATCCGCGCCTCGCCCACCACCACGTACGCAATCGCATACTTGCGGACAAGGCACCCAGCCGTCGCCGGGATGCCGGGGGTGTTGACAAGCCATCCCCACGCCTGGAAGCGCTGGGCGTAGTCGAGCTTGCTGGCCGGCACGAGCGGCGGGATACCGAAAAGCAGCGGAACGCTGTAGTCGGCATAGCTCCAGGTCATCAGCTCAAGGTGCCGGTCATAGGCGACGACCGAGCCCTTGGGGGTGTGCACGGCGAGCCATCGAAAGACGCGCGGGTAGGACGAGCCGATCGGGGTGCGCCGGGCAAGGTCCTTGCGCAGGGGCTGCCACGTACTCGGCGCCGCGGCGAGTACGACGAGGACGGCGACGACGCCGACACACGCCGCAGACACCGCGCGTTGCGTACCCAGCGGCGCCCGAATTCGGCCGGGCATCCGCACGGCCATTCCCTGGATGACCAGCACGATCGCATACCCGCCGGCCACGGTCATCACGCCGTAGACGGGAAGCATCATCGTCGCCAGACGTGAGGGCACGCCGTACCAGAGGCTCGCGATGAGCCTGGCGGGCTGGGCATTCGTCACCGACGTCCATATCCCTACCGCGGTCCAAAGCGCCCACATCGCGAACCACGGACGCGCCCACCGCAAGGCGGCGAAGCGGAAGCACAGCGGCGACGCAAGCAGGCACGCCATCGTGATCACGAGCCCGATCTGCACGGTGAGCACTCGCAGTTGTTGCGTGCCTCCGAGCGGCGCGGGATAGCCGAGCAGCACGTAGCGTTCCGGATTCAGCAGCCAGTACGTGACGGCCTTGCCGAGGTGGCCCGGAAAGTCGGGCGGGCTGGACGTGCGTGCACCGTCTGCAGCCAACAGCGCGGTGCCGAACGGCGCGAGCGCGAGCGCGCTCGACCCGACGACCGCAGCGATCCCGACCAGTGACCGGCGCAATCGGACACGCGACCGCATGCTCACCACGAATGCGGTGGCGAGCGTCGCCGCGAACAGCACGTCGTACGTATGGGTCATGGCCAGTCCGGCGAAACCCAGACCCGCGACGATTCCGAGGCGGATCGGGTGCCTGCTGCAGATCGCCAGCGCCGTCAGCACGGCGACCCCCACGCTGAGCCCGGGCGCCACCTCCTCCGGCACCCGGCCCGTGAGCATCGACTCCCACAACGGGCCGAGCAGTGCAGTCGCGGTGGCAGCGCAACCGGCCACCAGCGGGCGCGCGCCGAGCATCCGGATGGCGCCGTACACCGCGATCACCAGAAAGAGCGGACCGATCAGTGCGGCCCATGCCGTCATCGCCGCGCTGACGTGGCCGCCGGACAGTGAGGCTGCCTGGGCCCACGACACGTCGGTCGCCAGTGGGTAGAACGTGCAGGCCACCATCGTGTGTGTCGAGCCGGTGGAGCAGGCGGAGGTGATCGCGGTGCTCGCCGTCTGCATGATGTTGCGCGTCATCAGCGCGTGGTTCATCGCGTCCCAGCCCGGCGGCTGCGAGAAACGTCCGAGCAGCAACTGCCCGAACCCGAGCGCGACCAGCATCGCCACACCGGCACTCAGCCAGTCGGCGCGACCCGGCAGCCGGGCCCCCACGCGCGCGGGCTCGCGTCCCGGACGCACATGCACCAAGCCGACCGCGGCACCGGCGAGCACGACTTCGGCGACCAGTACCCAGCCGGCACTGTTGGGCAGGTGCAGCACGGGAAGCCACGCCATCGCCACGGCAAGGAGCCCGAGCGACAGGATCGGGCTCGAGCCCCACACCACCCAGCGGGCGAACCCGCGGGGCACCGCGAAGCCCAGCACTGACCCTGGGGCCACCGCTACGAGGATCGCGACGAGTGTGGTCAGAACGACGGTTCCCTAGCGGCCATCGCCAAATCGTCCACGGTCGGAGTTTCGAAAGCCTCCGATTCATCAGGGCGTTGCCAGGACCAGAGAGCTCGACCCTTACCGGTGGTTCCCTTCCGCGCGGATCGGCGCAATCCTGTGGGCAGCAACCGCTGCCACAGGAAGGGGCAGACCATGCGACGGATCACCGCAATACTGGCCTTCGCAGCCGTACTCGTCGCCGGGTGCAGCAGCAGCAAGAAGACCGGACCGCCGATCTCGAGCCTGCCGGGGACCACACCCCCGGGCACGAGCACAGCTGCATCGAGTACGCCTGCCGCGGCGACGACGACCTCCGCGGCCACTGCCTCCGCACTGACCGGCACATGGTCCGGCCACTACTCAGGCAGCTACACCGGCACGTTCACCCTGACCTGGCAGCAGGCCGGTTCAGTACTGACAGGCAACATCACCCTCTCCTCGCCCGGCGCGACGGTGCCTATCAACGGATCAGTGTCCGGTGGCAGCATCCGGTTCGGCACCGTCGGATCGGCGGCGATCACGTACACCGGCTCGGTGTCCGGCACATCGATGTCAGGCACGTATCAGGTCGCCGGCTCGCCGGGCGGTTCGTGGAGCGCGACCAAGTCATCCTGAGCGCGATCGGTCATCGATGCCGTTGACGCGTGACCATGCCGGGACCGTGCGGCACCGCATCGGCACCGGTGACCGGTCCGCAGCGTGTCGAGGTCGCAATGCACGCCGCGACATCACGGTTGAGGACGTTTTGCGTCCAGCCGTTGATGACATCGACGTGCATCGTGTCGGTCGAACCTTGCACCGTGGGTGTCAGGCTCAACGTCAGCGCGGCAGCCGAGGACGTGGGCCAGCTGACGTGGAAGACCACTTCCGGCACCTGCACCGGGTGCGAGGCCGGGCATCCGGCGGCGGTGCGATAGACGACGTTCGTCTGCCCGCGGCCACCGAGTGAGTGACCGTCCCAGCACGACGGGAACGTCACGATGACCCGCACGAAGCTCCCCTCAGCGCAGTCGTGTGGTTGCGTCGTACGGCGCTGCGCACCGGCGCCGGTACAGGTCCACGCGACGACGTCGAGTGACTGGGGGGCGGTGGCAGTCTCGTTTCCCGCGATCAGCTGCATACCGGCCGGAAAGGTCTGTACCGCCGCTGCGTCCCGAGCCGGTCGGCGCCAGTAGATCAATGCTGCATTCGGGACGAGCGCCCGGCCGTTCTGGTACAGGACCGGCGTCCAGTAAGCCGATGCGTCAGCGCCCGTCGAACAGGTTGTCGCCTTCCCCACGAGGGTTGCAGCCGTCGAGGATGCGCTGGTCGTGGAGTTGCCGAAGAAGTCATGATGCATCGCCGCACCGGTGTCGTTGACAGCGAGAATCGGGTCATCGGCTGCTTCATGACTGAAGCCGCACCTGTCGGTGAAGATCCCGGGCTGACCCGGACCCGTTGGGAATCCGGCCGTCGAGATCGGCGGCAACACGACGGCCGCCGGGCCACCCGCGGTGGTCTTGGCCAACCCGGTGGCAGCGAAGACAGCCGCGGTGACCGATGCGGCGACTACGACCGCACAGGCGCCGGCTAGGAGAATTGTGCGGTGTCCGGACATCGGCGCGGCCCCTTCCGTGGACGATGCCACGATCGTGCGCCGACTCTGTGCGCTGAGCGTCAGCCCCGCGTTCGGGGAATGTTCGAGGCTGAGTGCCGCGGATGCTCAGCCCTATCCGCCGCCACCGCCGCCGCCACTACTGCCTCCGCCGCCGCTACTGCCGCCGAGGCCGGCGATGAGGTTGATCGTCGCCGCCAGGATCACCGCACCGAACAGGTAGGACAGCAGCGCGTGGCGCAGCGCGGTATGACGGATCGAGGGCCGCTGGATGTCGGTGTCCGACACCTGGAAGGTCATTCCGATGGTGAAGGACAGGTAGGCGAAGTCGAGATATCGCGGCGGCTCCTTTTGCTTGAAGTCCACGCCGCCGGGCTCTCCGCTGTAGTACAACCGCGCGTAGCGCAGCGCATAGAGCGTGTGCACCGCCAGCCACGACAGCGCCACGCTGGCCAGCCCCAGCCCAGCCAGCAGATCTTGCTTCGCGCCGCTGGTTCCTGCTGCACGGATGAGGACGAAACCCACTGCGGCAAGGCTGGCGACAGCCGCGACAACCACGATCAGGTCGGACACCACGGCTCCCGGGTCCTCGCGCGTCGCGTGATCCGCGGTGCGCGCCGCCCCCATCGGTGCGATGGCTATCAGCACCCACGACACGAACACCAGCGCGGCGACATCCCAGCCGACGAGAGGCGCGTACCCCCATAGCCCGGCCAGCCCGACGCTGACGGCCGCACCGACGCCGACGAGCAGCATCACGGCCAAGCGGGTGCGCGACGCAACCGTCACCCAGGCTGCAGCACGACGAGACCCGGTGGGATCGGGCGCACCGGCCGGCGTCGTCATGCCGACAGTCAACCATCGTGTGTGCGCGAAACGTCGGAAGGACATTCGTACCGGTTGTGTCGCGTGGCGGTAGTCGTGACACCGTGCGCGGTGTAGGACCGGTGAATGGACATGACTGCTCTGCACCGCTCGTCCCGCCGTGCCCGCGGCAGGCGACCGGGTGCCGCCGTCGCTGACGTCACCGTCTCGGCGATCGACGCGGCATATGCGACCTGGGACGACGTCGATCGGGCGCTCGCCTTCGGTCAGGCCATCAGCGACGCTCGCGCGATGATCAGCCGGCTCGCGGCGGCGCGTCAGCAGGCCATCGCCGACGCTCACACGGCCGGCAAGTCGTTCGACACCATTGCCGTGGAAATGGGGATCACCCGGACGCGCCTGGGCGAGCTCCTCGACGGGCAGCCCGTCGACGTGGGCGAGTTCTCTCGGTCATCACCGGCGCGCCGCGGTTGATCTAACGTGGTGGGCATGACCACCCTCACCGACCGCCCGCGCACCGCGCTGCTCGTCATCGACGTGCAGAACGACGTCATGTCCGGCACACACAACCGAGATGCCGTCGTCGCCAACATCGCGACGCTGCTCGCCCACGCGAGGGCCGCGGCGGTGCCCGTCGTCTGGGTGCAGCACTCATCCGATCAGATGCCAGAGGGCAGCGATGGCTGGCAGTTCGTCCCCGAGATCGCCCGGGACGGCGAGGAACCCGTAGTACACAAGCGATACGCGGACGCGTTCGAAGACACCGATCTCGAGGCCGTGCTCGCGGGGCACCAGATCGGCAGCCTGCTCGTCGCCGGCGCGCAGACCGACGAATGCATCCGATCCACGCTGCACGGGGCGATCGTTCGTGGCTACGACGCCACGCTCGTCAGCGACGCCCACACCACCGAGGACCTCACCGAGTGGGGCGCACCGCCGCCGGACAAGGTCATCGATCACACCAACCTGTACTGGCACAGCCACACCGCACCGGGGCGGCGGGCCGGCACCGTGAACACCGATTCCGTGGCCTTCAGCGTCTAAAGGCCACCGACGACAACTCGCTGCGACCACGCGCCGCAACCCGCAGCGTTGCAGGCGCGCACCTGCACAGACCAGTCGAGGACGTTGTCGAATCCCGGCACACTGGCCGAGGTGGCGATTCCGGCTTCGACCAGTGTCATCGGACCGGTGGGGTCGTACTGCGCGACACCGATCTGGTAGTCCGTGATCGGGCTGTCACCGATCGCACCCGCGCTCCAACTCACTCGCAACGAGAGGCCATCGGGACTCCACAACGCTGAGACGCCGGTCGGCGCGCCGGGGGTCACGCTCGCGGTGTGCGTGGTGAACAGTGCAGGTGCGGAGGTGGCGCTCGTGCCACCCGCATTGCCGCTCGTCACCGTGATCGAGTACGTGGTTGCAGCGGCTACGCCGGGCACGCTCGCCGAAGTGCCGGCGCCGGCGACCGTCGCGCTCAGCACCGGCCCGGTCACGGGTGTCGCTGTCACCGTGCTGTTGGCGACGATGCCGCCGGTGGCCGATGGCGTCCAGGTGATCACGAGCGCGTCCCCACTCTGCGACACGCCCGTCACCGTCGGGATCCCCGGCGCAGGGACAGTGAGATAAGCGCGGTAACTGCAGTACGTCGTGTTGCCAACGCTGCAGTTCGCCGGTTGCACATTGACCGCAGTCAGCGCGTTGTACACGCTGTCACCGTGCGCGTCCGCCGCGGCGAACGTCGGGCTCACACCGGCCGGCGCCATCGGCAACCTGGTCGCCGCGCGCACGATGCCGTCGAACCCCCACGTGACAGCGGACCACGCCGAGTAGGTCGTCACGCGATACCCGCCGCCCCGCCCGCTTCCACCACACCTCGTCTGTAGGTAGACGGCGCCGGTGGGGTACCCGTCCGTGTCGGCGAAGCCGGTGGCAAACGCCTGCTGCTGGATACCGCCACACGAGCGGCCGAGCATGGAGAAGGCCGTTGACGACGGGACGAGTAGCGAGACCGCCGCCGTCGCGCCCGCGGCATTCGACGCTCCTGAGACGAGCACCGAGAGGAAGGCGATCATCGTCGCAGCAAGCGCCGCGACCTTCCTGGGCAGAGCCATGTCGCGCACGCTCGCAATCGACATGCTTAACGGCAATCTCACATGGACGGAGGGACGTTACCAGCGCCGGCTCGTCACCGTCGACCCTCGGCGAATGTCGACGATCGGTTTCAGGTCACCGTCAGATCGAGTTCGAGTCCTTCGCGCGCCGCAATCACCTCGACCGACGAGCCCGCGGCTGAGTCCTGCAGTTCCGCGGTCAGGCGATCCAGGTCGTCGTCGGTATGCGATGGGTCGTGGTGGAACAGCACCAACCGTTTCGCGCCGGCTTCGCGAGCCACGAGCAGCGCGTAGTCGAGTGTGCAGTGCCCCCAGTCCTGCCGCGCGTCGAATTGCGCCCGCGTGTACTGAGCATCATGGATGAGGACATCCACGCCGTCGGCGAGTTCCAGGACGCTGGCAGCGATCGTGTCGAGCGACGGCGGGGCCTGATGGTCGGAGATGTAGGCAACGCTCGCTCCGGAACCTTCGACGCGGTACCCGACGGTCGGACCCTTGTGTGGCACCGGGCGCACCGTCACCTTCCGCGAACCGACGGCAATCGTGTCGGCGGTGACATCGACGAAGCGCACCTCGCCACCCAGTTCGGTGTAGCGCACCGGGAAGTAGGGCGGGCGCATCAATTGGTCGAAGACGTCGCCGAGTGAACCCCGCTCCTGGTGCGGCCCGAAGACGTCCAAGCGCGAGCCGGGCATGTGCAGCGGCGCGAAGAAGGGCAGCCCCTGGATGTGATCCCAGTGGATGTGGGTGACGAGTGCGGTGCCGGCGAAGCTGCCGTCCATGGGGCAGATCGAACCGAAGGCGCGCACACCGGTCCCCAGGTCGAACAGGAGCGGTTCTTCATTCGGCCCTTCGAGCACGACCGACGCCGTGTTCCCCCCGTACCGCACGCTGGCAGCGCTGAAGGCTGGGGTCGATCCCCGGACACCCAGAAACCTCAGCCGCATGGAATTCCCATCGTCACGCGTCGTCGCATTTGGCAGCCACCGTAAGCCGTTTTGTCCTCAGATGCTCGCTGGCGCGTGCGGCGACAGGCAGCAGCCGTCCGGCCGAGACGAAGAGCCGGCCTCGCCGCAAGCATGCTTGACGAGGGCCGACGGGACGTGTCCAATGTCACTGCTCGGCCGCTATGCCGCCGGGCATCGACTGTCCTCATATCGGTGGGACAGATGAATCGATGCCTGGAGGAATGCCGTGAGGCACGTGCGCGACGCCCAGCCAGCGTCTCGACTCGTGCCCGCATCCGGCGCGGTCAATCCACCGATTGCGGGAGTTCTTCCATGGCCGTAGTGAGCTACATCGACGCGACCTGCAAGTACCCGGGCAACCCGGTGCCGGCGATCGATCACCTCGACCTCGAGATCGCCGACGGCGAATTCATGGTGCTCGTCGGACCCTCCGGCTCCGGCAAGTCCACCGCCCTGCGGATGCTCGCCGGACTGGAGCCGGTCTCCCACGGCGAGATCCACATCGACGGCAAGGACATCTCCGGAAAGCCGCCGAAAGAGCGCGACATCGCGATGGTGTTCCAGAACTACGCCCTGTACCCGCACATGTCTGTGGCGGAGAACATGGGTTTCGCCCTCAAGCTGAAGGGCGTCCCCAAGGCCGAGCGCGCGAAGAAGGTGCTCGAGGCCGCTCGGCTGCTCGACCTGGAGAAGTACCTCGATCGCAAGCCGAAGGCGCTGTCCGGCGGGCAGCGTCAACGCGTGGCAATGGGACGGGCCATCGTGCGCGAGCCCAGCGTGTTCCTGATGGACGAACCGCTGTCGAACCTCGACGCGAAACTGCGCGTAGAAACGCGCGCCAACGTCGCTGCGCTGCAGAAGCGGCTGGGCACCACCACGGTCTACGTCACGCATGACCAGGTCGAGGCGATGACGATGGGCCACCGCGTGGCTGTCCTGAAGGACGGCGTCCTTCAGCAGGTCGACACGCCGCGCAACCTGTACGACCGGCCGTCCAACGCCTTCGTCGCGGGCTTCATCGGATCACCCGCGATGAACATTCGCACCGCCGATCTCGTGCCGGGCGGCGCCCGTCTCGGTGACATCGTCGTCGCCCTGCCTGAGGCCAGCGCGGCCGCGGCGAAGAGCGCGGGTCTCACCCAGGTGATGCTCGGCCTGCGACCGGAGTCGTTCCAGGTCTCCAGCGACACCCAGGGCCTCAAGATCGAGGTACAGATCACCGAGGAGCTCGGCGCTGACGCCTTCATCTACGGCTCCATCGCCGGCGACGACGCGATGACGTCGAAGCCACTCGTCGTCCGCTTCCACGGCAAGGTGCCACCGCGCATCGGAGACGTCGTGAGCCTGACCCTCGAGTCCGGCGACGAACACGTCTTCCACCCCGAAACCGGCGAGCGCCTGGGCTGACGGCTGAACGGCCGACCAGATCCGTGCCATTCACTGCTTCCTTCCCGGTCCGCATGACAGCGGTTACATTCGCTCGATGAGGTTCGCCATGAAACGAGATCGGCAGGCCACACCGCTGTGGCGCTGACCATCCGCGACGTGGCGCGCGCCGCCGGTGTGTCGACGGCGACGGTGTCGCGGGCATTGCGCGGGCTGGAGAACGTCGATCCCGACACCCGCGCGCGCATCGTGCGCATTGCCGAGGAGTTGCGTTTCTCGATCTCGCCCTCGGCGTCGCGACTGGCCAGCGGCCGGGCGGGAAGCATCGCGATCGTCACGCCGTTCATCGGTGGCTGGTATTTCACCGAGGTGTTCGCCGGGTTGGAGTCCGGCCTGCAGCCCTATGACGTCGACCTACTGCTGCACGCCACCGGGATGCCGGGCGTCACCGCCCATCCGGTACGCGCCCACGAGCGGATCCGCCGCCGTGTCGACGGCGTCGTGGTGATGGGCATGCCACTCGAGATGACCGAGTCCGAGGGGCTGTTCGACCTGGACGTCCCGGTGGTCCTGCTGGGCGTTCAGGCCCCCGGCGTCCCGAGCGTCTGCATCGACGACCGAGGCGGTGCCGTCGATGCAGTCGAGCACCTCGTCGACCGTGGGTTCGAACGCATCGGCCTCATCTCGGGGCGGCCGCTGCCGACAATGTTCGTTCCCGAGAACGACCGCCTCGACGGATACCTGGACGTGCTGCACAAGCACGGGTTGCCGACCGACGAGGCGCTGCGCGAGCCCGGTGAGTTCGACGTCCGGGGCGGTGAACTGGCGATGGATCGCCTGCTGTCGCTGCGACCGCGCCCGACGGCGGTGTTCAGCATGTCCGACGAGATGGCCTACGGCGCGCTGCGGGCGATGAACCGCCGCGGCGTCGTTCCCGGCCGCGAGGTGGCGATCATCGGCTTCGACGGGCACGACTTGGCGGACACCTTCGACCTGTCGACGGTCGCGCAGCCGGTGCGCGAGTTGGGCCGGGTCGCCGCCAACCTCTTGATGGAGCGGATCGCCGGGGTCTCGGCGTCGCCTCTCGGGACCGACTCCGTCGTGCTTGCGACTCAGCTGTACGCGCGCCGCTCGACAGGCTGCTGACGATCCCGCCTGGCCGCGCAAACCCTCGGCCACCGGCCCCGAGTGGTCACATTTTTGTAACGCGACGGCAACCAGGCCTTCCCATTCCCTGTGACCGCTGCCACACTCGTGCAACCGTTTACACCGAGACAGCAAGACGGGGGCAAGACATGCACATGCGTCGCAAGTACGTGGTCGCGACAATCAGCGCCGGTTTGGCACTGATCACTGTCGCCGCCTGCTCGAGCAGCAAGAAGTCGACAGCGGGGTCGTCATCGACACCGCTTCCTGCCGGCTGCTCGGCATTCCAGGCCTACGCCGGCCACAACGGCAAGACCGTCACGATGTTCGGCTCGATCTTGAGCCCGGAATCGGACTCGCTGAACAAGTCATGGGCGAAGTTCGAGTCGTGCACCGGCATCAAAATCAACTACACGGGTTCGAACGACTTCGAGTCGCAACTCCCCGTCCAGGTACAGGGTGGCAGCCCGCCCAACCTCGCGATCATCCCCCAGCCGGGCCTGCTGGCGCAGATGGTGAAGACAGGTTCGGTCAAGGCACCACCGGCCGGCACCGTCGCCAACGAGGCGAACTGGAATGCCGCGTGGAAGTCCTACGGCACCGTGAACGGCACCTTCTACGCCGCGCCGATGAGCGCGAACATGAAGTCGCTCGTCTGGTACTCGCCGAAGACCTTCACGGCACATGGCTGGACCGTTCCGACGACGTGGGCCGACCTCATGACGCTGTCCGGCAAGATCGCGGCAGCGGGCATCAAGCCGTGGTGCGGCGGCATCTCGTCCGGTACGGCAACCGGCTGGCCCGCCACGGACTGGCTCGAAGAGGCCGTGCTCGGCACCTACGGCGGCCAGGTCTACGACGACTGGATCAGCCACAAGGTGAAGTTCAGTGACTCGCAGATCAAGACCGCGATGCAGACCGTCGCTGGCTACATGCAGAACCCCGCATGGGTCAACGGTGGCCACGGCGACGTCAAGTCGATCGCGACAACGACGTTCCAGGACGCCGGCCTGCCGATCCCCAAGGGCAAGTGCGGCATGCTGCAGCAGGCTTCGTTCTACGAGGCGCAGTGGCCGAAGGGCACGACGGTCAGCGACAGCGGCGATGTGTTCGCGTTCTACCTGCCCGCCGTTAACTCCTCGGTGCAGACACCGGTCGAGGGTGGCGGCGAGTTCCTCACCGCGTTCTCGAGCGACGGCGCCACGCAGGCTGTGCAGACCTACCTGTCCAGCCCGGAGTGGGCCAGTTCGCGGATCGCGGTTGCACCAGGATGGGTCTCGGCGAACGAGAAGGTCGACCAGAGCCTCTACACCGACCCGATCGACAAGATCTCGGCCAAGTACCTGGCCGACCCGAGCGCGACCTTCCGGTTCGACGCATCCGACGCAATGCCGGCAGCGGTGGGCGCCGGTGCGGAGTGGAAGGCCATGACCGAGTGGTTCGGTTCCGGCAAGTCGATCGACCAGGTGACCAAGGAGATCGACGCGGCCTGGCCCAACTGATCGACAGCACGTTGAGTCGGGCGTGAGTACCAGGTGCG
>DASYGT010000026.1:0-1518 GCA_035999365.1 Jatrophihabitantaceae bacterium | reverse complement strand
GCTGACGCGTAACTGTCGACCCCATTTGTGGTGGAGAACGTTCGGGAGCACAAGATTGATCGTGGCAAGGCATCGTCGGCTCTCCGCCGTCGGGGCGATCGCTCTCCGGGAATGCGATCGTCGCGCGGGTGGCGCGGTTCGGCACAGGCGCACTGCTGAGTTTGGGCGGACGCGATCGTGAGCAGCGAGGGGGCGATCGGGTCTTATGCCGAAGACCCGATCGCCGACGCGATCGCGGCAGGCGAACCGGTGGGGGCGTCAAGCTCGATCGGCCGGACGACCGCTGCTGGTCGCGCCAGCTTGGGCGGATCCGAACAGCGCGCCCGCGCCGATGGATGGAGCGATCGGGACGATTGCGGTCGCCGTTAACGCGTACGTGCCACGCGCCGGATACAGGTCAGGTCGTGCGCGACGGTCGTGCGACGGAAGCTTCGGATGCGGGTAGCCTTGGTGCGACGACTTGGTGCGTGTTGTGACCCGTGAGCCCGACAGCCTGCCGTTTCCCGAGAAGCCCGCCGGCACGGTCGATAGCGTGCTGCCGTTCGATCACATCGTCGTGGTGATGATGGAGAATCACTCCTTTGACAATGTGCTGGGCGGGCTCGCGCGCGACGGCCAAGCCGGCGCAGACGGGTTGAGCTTCGACGCATCGGGTGTTCCGACGAACTCGAATCCGGGGCCGGATGGACCCGTGCGGGCCTTCCCGTTTACTTCGACGGCACAGGCGACACATCTCTCGCAGAAATGGAACGCCACGCACGAGCAGATTGACGGAGGGAAGATGGACGGTTTCGTCAGGTCGGTCAACTCGACGGAGCCGATGGGGTATTACCCGCCGGAGGTGCTGCCGTTTGCTTACTCGCTCGCAAGGACGTTCACGGTCGGAAATCGCTGGTTCTGCTCGGCGCCGTGCCAGACATACGCCAACCGGCGGTTCCTGCTAGCGGGAACCGCATACGGGAACGTCGCCACGAGCGCGTCGAGCCTGACCGACCCACCACCGCCCAACGGCACGATCTTCGATCGCCTGCATGATTACGAGATCAGCTGCCGCGAGTACGTCACCGACGTGCCACAGAGCGCAATCATCCCGTCAATCCTCGAGAAACATCCCGCGCTGCTCGCGTCAATCGACGACTTCTACGCCGATTGTGCGGCAAATACACTGCCATCGGTCAGCTTCGTGGATCCCGAGCTGGGCGTGCTCTCTGACGTGGGAAAGGCGCTCGCCTCGATTCCCCTCATCGGGACACTGGCCGGGCGCCTAAAGACGCTTGGTGGCGACGAGGAGGCGCCACAGGACATGTACTACGGCGAGGCATGGGCGCACCGCGTGGTGGAGGCAGTGCTGCAATCCCCAGCGTGGCCACGCACGCTGCTGATCTACACCTACGACGAGCACGGCGGCTACTACGATCACGTCCCTCCGCCAGCGGCGATCGAGCCCGACTCAATAGCGCCGAGGCTCACACCGACCCACGTTCCGGGTGCCTACGACATCTACGGCCCCAGGGTACC
>DASYGT010000023.1:0-113941 GCA_035999365.1 Jatrophihabitantaceae bacterium | reverse complement strand
GAACGGGCAGTCGTCGCCCGCGTCGCCGTGCGACGGCTTGCCCTCGCCCTGGATGTAGGCCATCCGGTGAGGCGTCCAGAGCCGGCCGAACGCATCGGGATCGCCGGCGAAGGACGCGGCGGGCTCGACGACGGGCTCGTCGGTCACGAGGGGTACATGTCCGCCGTAGGCGACACATTGACGCGCCGCGCGATCACGTCGGCGACCTCTGCCACGGCCTGGTCGATCGGTATGCCGTTGCGCTGCGTGGCATCGCGATAGCGGAACGACACAGCCTCGGCTTCCTCATCGGCGCTGCCGGCGATGACCATGAACGGCACCTTCTGCTTCTGCGCGGTACGAATCTTCTTCTGCATGCGATCGTCGGAGCTGTCGACCTCGACTCGGATCCCTTGTGCGCGCAGCTGATCGGCGACACGTTCGAGGTAGTCGTTCTGCTCCTGCGACACGGGGATGGCGATGACCTGCACCGGTGACAACCACGCCGGGAAGGCGCCCGCGTAGTGCTCGGTCAGCACGCCGATGAACCGCTCGATCGAACCGAACTTGGCCGAGTGGATCATGACCGGCTGCTGGCGGCTGCCGTCGGCGGCCTGGTACTCCAGCTCGAAGCGCGCCGGCTGGTTGAAGTCCAGCTGGACCGTGGACATCTGCCACGTGCGCCCGATCGCATCCTTCGCCTGCACCGAGATCTTCGGGCCGTAATACGCGGCGCCTCCAGGATCAGGGACGAGGTCAAGTCCGGACGCGACCGCAGTGTCCTCGAGGACCTTGGTCGCCGTCTCCCAGTCCTCATCCGAGCCGATGAACTTGTCCGACGCGGGATCACGGGTCGACAGCTCCAGGTAGAAGTCGTCGAGACCGAAGTCGCGCAGCAGTCCGAGGATGAAATTCAGCAGCTTGCGGATTTCCTCGGGCGCCTGTTCGGCGGTGCAGTAGCTGTGCGAGTCGTCCATCGTCAGGCCCCGCACGCGAGTCAGCCCGTGCACCACACCGGACTTCTCGAAGCGGTACACGCTGCCGAACTCGAACAGCCGCAACGGCAGCTCGCGGTACGAGCGTCCGCGTGAGCGGTAGATGAGGTTGTGCATCGGGCAGTTCATCGCCTTGAGGCGGTACTGCGCGCCTTCGAGTTCCATCGGCGGGAACATCGTGTCGGCGTAGTACGGCAGGTGACCGGATGTGTGGAACAGGCCGTCCTTGCTGATGTGCGGCGTATTGACGAAGTCGAAGCCCTCGTCGATGTGCCGCTGCCGTACGTAGTTCTCCAGCTCGCGGCGCAGGATCCCGCCCTTCGGGTGGAATACCGCAAGGCCGGAGCCGAGCTCGTCCGGAAAGCTGAACAGGTCCAGCTCGATGCCCAGCTTGCGATGATCGCGCTTGGCCGCCTCTTCCAGGCGATTCAGATACGCCTTCAGGTCGTCGCGGCTTGCCCAGGCCGTGCCGTAGATGCGCTGCAGCTGCTCGTTCTGCTCGCTGCCACGCCAGTACGCGGCCGCGCTTCGCATCAGCTTGAACGCGGGAATGCGCCGGGTGCTGGGCAGGTGCGGGCCGCGGCACAGATCGGTCCAGGAGCGTTCGCCGCTCTTGCCGTCGAGGTTGTCGTACATCGTGAGGGCACCGGCCCCGACCTCCACCGATGCCTCGTCGCCCGCGTTGCCCTTGAGGCCGATCAGCTCCAGCTTGAACTTCTCGTGCGCGAGTTCCGCACGCGCGGCCTCGTCGGTGATCGGGCGGCGCGAGAAGCGCTGGTTGGCCTTGATGATGTCGGCCATCTTCTTCTCGATCGCCGCGAGATCGTCGGGCGTGAACGGCCGCGAGGGTAGGAAGTCGTAGTAGAAGCCGTCCTCGATGGGCGGACCGATGCCGAGCAGCGTTCCCGGGAAGAGGTCCTGTACGGCCTGCGCCATGACGTGCGCGGCCGAGTGCCGTAGCACGGCCAGCCCGTCGGGCGAACCCGCCGGCACCGGCTCGACGGACGTGTCGGAGTCGGGCGTCCACGCCAGGTCGCGCAGTTCTCCGCCGGAGTCGCGGACCACCACGGGCGCGCCGGGAGCGTTCAGATCGGTGCCCGCTGATACCAGCGCGTCGAATGCCGTCTGGCCCGCCGCCACCGGCACGGTCTGGACAGCCTCGGACGGGCGGACACTGGAGGACAACGGATCTCCTTCGGGGTGGCTGCGACCTGCGGGACCTACGCCCTGGATGCTAGTGGCGTGCGCTCACCGCAATCACGCACCCGACGAGATCTCGCCGCTGCACTGGCCACCGTCGCGGTACTCGCATCCTCCTGCACGGCCGCGCACACCAACGCGTCGCCGAGAAGCGCGGGAACGAACACGTTGCGCCCGCCGACCGCGACCCGGAGCACCACGTCGGGCGATACCGGTCACGTCACCTCCGCTGCCCGGCCGGCCGGTGAATTCACCATGTCCTTCGCCGGGGACGTGCACTTCTCCGGGCGCGTACGGGCTCGGCTGGACAGCGACCCGGCCACGGTGTTCGCAGAGGCCGCCGCGGGGTTGGCGACGGCCGACATCACCATGGTCAACCTCGAGACAGCGATCACGACAGGCGGTGAACAGCAGAACAAGGCGTTCACATTCCGTGCGCCGCCGAGCGCGTTCACTGCGCTGCGCGATGCCGGGATCGACGTGGCGACGATGGCCAACAACCACGGCGCGGACTACGGGACGGCCGGACTGCACGACACGCTCGCCGCGATCGAGGCGGCACACTTTCCGGTCGTCGGCATCGGCGCGGATGCAGCCCACGCCTACGCGCCGTGGACGACGACGGTGAACGGCACCAAGGTCGCGATCATCGCCGCCGACCAGGTGCAGGACGAGACGACGCTGCGGCTGTTCAGCGCCGGGCCACACTCCCCCGGCGTCGCGAACGCCTTTTCCGATCGGCTGATCACGTCAGTGCGCGCGGCGAAGGCAGCCGGCTATGTCGTGATCGTCTACGTCCACTGGGGCATCGAGTACACGACCTGCCCGTCGAGTGCGCAAACCCAACTGGCGAGCGCGCTTGCCCACGCGGGTGCCGCCGCGGTGATCGGTACGCATGCCCACGTGCTGCAGGGCGCCGGGTGGCGCGCAGACGGCACGTACGTCGAGTACGGGTTGGGCAATTACCTGTGGTGGATGAGCTTCGGGAACAACCAGGACGACAACGGCGTGCTGACACTCACGTTCCGCGACGGAAGGGTCGTCGCCGACCGCTTCGCACCGTCACACCTGGATTCACGCGGCGTACCACTCCCGGCGACCGGGGAGCAGGCAGCGCGGATCACCGCGGAGTGGAACGCCGATCGGAGCTGCGCCGGCTTGTCAGCTCGTCCGCCGGCCTGAGCCGGCGTCTGACAGGCTGGACCGATGTTCCTCTTCGAATATCACGGCGTGCGTCCGACCATCGCTGACGACGCCTACATCGCACCGACGGCAACCATCATCGGAGATGTCACGGTCGAGGCGCGTGCATCCGTCTGGTACGGGGCCGTTCTACGTGGCGACGACGGTCCGATCATCGTGCGCGAAGGTGCGAACGTGCAGGACGGATCGGTGCTGCACTGCCCGCCAGGGGTGACGACCGAGATCGGTCCTGGGGCCACCGTCGCGCATCGCTGCGTGATCCACGGAGCGGTACTCGAGGAGGAGAGCCTGGTTGGGAACGGCTGCGTTGTGCTCGACGGCGCCCGCATCGGCGCACGATCGCTGATTGCGGCACAGTCGCTCGTCGCGGCCGGTGCCGTGATCCCTCCGGGCGTGCTGGCGGCGGGCACACCGGCTGTCGTCAAGCGTGAGCTCGCCGGGACCCCCGCCGAGCTGTGGGTGCAGGTGAACCCCACGCACTACCCCGCACTCGCAGCGAAGCACCGCGCCGGAACGCGACGGATCGAGCACTGACGATCAGCGGCCGCGCTGGCGCCGCCACGTCTCCAGCTCCTCGGGCGTGTCGAGATCGGCGCCCGACCCGCCGACCCCGATCTCGTCGATGAGATCGGGATGCGCACCCAGGTAGGCACGGGCGCCGTCGTCCGGACCTGCCATCGCCAGGGCGCTGCCCCACATGTCCCGCGCCATGACGATCGGGTGACCGGCGCGGTCGGCGTACCGCGCTACGGCGATACGACCTGGGCGCCAGGCCTGGACGACCGCGCGGGTACCGGCTGCGGTGATCCCGGGCATGTCGACGAGCACGACCGCGATCGCGTCGGCATGCCCGGCCGCCGCGACACCGAGCCGCAGCGATGACAGCAGCCCACGATCTGGTGCGTCATTGACGACGGCCTCGGCCTGGCGCACGAGCGTTGCGCCGCGCACGACGGCGTAGACGGGTAGGCAACCGGCCGCACGCAGCACCTGAACGCAGTGGTCGAGCAACCGATCGCCGTCGATCTCGATCTCAGCCTTCGGGCCACCCATCCGGGCGCCCGCGCCGGCAGCCAGCACCACACCGGCCACCGACGTCACGGGGCGAGACTATGCGGATCGAGGCGAAACGGGCGATGCTCGACACATGCACGCGCAGCAGTGGCAGAGCCCGGCCGACGTCACGACGGCCCTTGATGCCGCCGGATACCTCGCCGACGAGGGCATCGCGACCGCAGCATTCCTCGCCGTCCGGATGGCGCGGCCATTGCTTGTCGAGGGCGAGCCTGGGGTCGGCAAGACGGCATTGGCTCTTGCGCTGGCCGAGATCACCGGCTCGCGGCTGATCCGGCTGCAGTGCTACGAGGGCATCGACGCCAGCCAGGCGCTCTACGACTGGGACTTCCCGCGACAGATCCTGCACCTGCGCGCGGCCGGCGAGCGCGCCGATACCGATGCCGTCGAGGCATCGCTCTACGAGCGGCGCTTCCTGATCGCACGGCCGATCCTGCAGGCGCTGGAGCAGAGCCCGGCACTCCTGCTCGTCGACGAGATCGACCGCGCCGACGACGAGTTCGAGGCGTTGCTGCTGGAGGCCCTCGCCGACAACGCGGTGACGATCCCCGAACTCGGCACGATCCGCGCCGAGACTCCCCCGATCGTGGTGCTGACGTCCAACCGCACCCGTGAGGTGCACGACGCCCTGAAGCGCCGCTGCCTCTACCACTGGATCGAGAATCCCAGCGCCGAGCGCGAGATCGAGATCGTGCGCCGGCGCGTGCCGGATGCCGCCGATCAGCTCGCTGCGGAGGTCGTCGCCGCGGCACAGCGGATGCGGCATATGCGTCTGGTGAAGCCGCCGGGTATCGCCGAGACGATCGACTGGGCGCACGCACTGACCGTGCTCGGCGCGACGACGCTCGCAGCCGGTCCTGCAGGCGTCACGCTCGGTGCAGCGCTGAAGTATCACGAGGACGAGGAGCGGGTTCGCGCCGAGCTCCTGCCCGATCTGGCCGCGGTAGTGCGCCGATGACGGGCGAGACCGCATCGCGCGCACCGGTGCACGCGATCGCCGGATTCGCCCGGGAGCTGCGGGCCGCCGGGGTTCCCGCCGACCACACCCGCGTCGCCACGGCTGTCCGGGCATTGTCGATGCTGCCCGCGCTGGAGGCCGGCACCACCTACTGGACGCTGCGGGTCGCCCTGTGCTCGTCACCCGCAGACCTGGCGATCTTCGACGCGAAATTCCGCCGCTGGTTCGGCGAGGCGCCGAGCAGCGCCGCGTTGACTGAGGCGTCCGTCGGGGCCTACGTGGCGGTCAGCCGGAAGACGGCGGCACCGAGCGGCCGCGACGACGACGACGAAGACGACGAAGCGGGGATGGTCGCGAGTGACGCCGAACGGCTCCGCACGGCGGCATTCGACGAGTTGTCGTCCGCGGAGCGCGCGGAGGTGAATCGGCTGATCGCGCTTCTCCGGCCTCGGGGCGCTCGGCGCAGGTCGCGGCGCAGCAGGCCGGGGCGGGGCCGCGCATACGACGCTTCCCGCACTGCTCGCGCCATGCTGCGCAACGGCGGGGACGTCGCGGCGCTCATCCGGAGGCAGCCGCGGGTAAAGCTACGTCGTGTCGTGCTCCTGCTCGACGTGAGCGGCTCGATGACGCCGTACTCGGACGTGCTGCTGCGCTTCGCCCATGCTGCCGTCCAGGTGGCGCCGTACCGCACCGAGGTGTTCACGATGGGCACCCGGCTGACGCGCGTGACCCGCGAATTGCGTGCCCGCGATCCGAACATCGCGATACGGGCTGCGGGCGAGGCGATACCCGACTGGAGCGGCGGCACCCGACTAGGTGAGTCCCTGCAGGCCTTTCTCGATCGCTGGGGGCAGCGCGGAGCCGCCCGGCAGGCCACGGTCGTGATCGCCTCGGACGGTTGGGAGCGGGGTGACGCGGCACTGCTCGGCAGGCAGGCGGCACGACTCGCCCTGCTCGCGACATCGATCGTCTGGGTCAACCCGCATCGCGGAAAGCCGGGGTTCACCGCGGCCACCGCAGGGATGCAGGCCGTGGCGCCGTACCTGGACGATCTGGTTGCCGGCCACAATCTGCAGGCCCTTACCGAACTCGCCGAGGTGATCGCACGTGCGTGACGTGATGCTCGAACTTGAGCAATGGTGGCAAGCCGGTGAACGCATCGGCATGGGCACGGTTGTCGGAACATGGCGCTCGGCGCCTCGCCAGCCAGGCGCCGCAATGCTGGTCGGGCCGGACGGCACCGCCGTAGGAAGCGTGTCGGGTGGCTGCGTCGAGGGTGCGGTCTACGAGCTCGCCGAGAGCGTCCGCGAGTCCGGTCGTCCGGTACTGCAGCGGTATGGCGTGAGCGATGACGACGCCTTCGCCGTCGGCCTGACGTGCGGCGGGATCATCGACGTCTTCGTCGAGGCCGTCGACCGGGAGAACTTCCCGGATCTGGATTCCGTTGCCGCAGATCTGCGAGACGGAAACGCAGTGGCCGTGGCGACCCTCCTCGGCGGTGACGACGATCGCGTCGGCCGGCGGGTCGTCGTGCGCCACACGGGAATCACCGGATCTCTGGGCAGCCGTCGCCTGGACGACGCGGTTCGCGACGACGTGCAGGGCATGCTGCTGCAGGGCCGTACCGGGGTCATCCACTACGGCCCGGAGGGCGAGCGACGCCTCGACGATCTCAGCGTGTTCGTCAATTCCTTCGCCCCGCCTCCCCGCATGATCGTCTTCGGCGCGATCGACTTCGCGGCGGCCGTGGTGCGACAGGGCGCGCTGCTCGGCTATCGCGTTACCGTCTGCGACGCCCGCCCGACCTTCGCCACGGCGAAGCGATTTCCGCACGCCGATGAAGTGGTCGTCGAGTGGCCGCACCAGTACCTGCGCAAGACCGAGGTCGACAACCGCACCGTGGTCTGTGTGTTGACGCATGACCCGAAGTTCGACGTGCCTCTCCTCGAGGTTGCGCTGCGCCTGCCCCTGGCCTTCATCGGCGCCATGGGATCGCGCCGGACGAATACCGAGCGCCTCGAGCAGCTCCGAGAACGGGGCCTCACCGACGCTGAGTTGGCACGGCTGCATGCGCCGATCGGGCTGGACATCGGCGCCCGGACTCCGGACGAGACGGCAGTCTCGATCGCCGCCGAGATCGTCGCGGCCCGGTGGTCGGGCAGTGGCGTCCCGCTACGCACCACGACCGGCCCGATCCATCATGAGCTGCGCGAGGAGACGGCAGGCCCACGGCCCGACTAGCGTGATCCCGGCCGAGCCCGACACGACGTGCGACTGCGGAGGGAGCCGACCATGCATCTGGAGCATTCGTTCAGCGTGGCGGCAGGCGTGGAACAGACGTGGCACGCGATGCTCGACCCGGAGCGGATGGCTGGCTGCATTCCGGGTGCCGCGCTCGACTCCGTCAAGAACGGCGTCGCGAACGGCGCCATTCGGGTACGGCTGGGTGCGGTAGGGCCGACCTACCGCGGCACTGCGAAGGTCGTCGAGAAGGACGATGACGGGCACCGCGCCGTCGTCGAGGCCCGGGGCGACACCCGCTCGTTCGGCGACGCGTCCGTGCGACTCGTCGTCACCGTCAGCCAGTTCGGGGCCACCACGAATGTGGTGCTCCGGTCCGACGTCACCCTCACCGGCCGCGCCGCCGAGATCGACGAGCAGTTGATCTCCGAATCCGGTGACCGGCTGTGCAGGCAGGTCGCGGCGCGGCTCAACGACCTGCTCAGTACGCCCATACGGAGACCAGCAGTCGTCGCGGAGCCAGCAGTCGCCGACGCGCCTGTCCCACCCGAAACCGACGCGGCGGACAGCGCGCCACCGTCGGCCCCGGTGTTCGAAACAGGTGACGCGGTCAGTCCATCGCCCCCTGCGGCACACCCGCCGTCCGTGCTTCGGCGGGTCGCCCCGTTCGTGGTCGTGCTGGCGATGTTGGTGATTCTGCGGCGGCGTCGCCGGCGACGCCGCTGACCTGAGCTCGCAACCAGTCCACGATCTGCTCACCGCCCAGCACGCCGCCGGCCGGGACGCGGGTGACGGACGCCGCCGACCAACCCTCGGCCGCGAGCTCACCCGCACTCGGATGCACGCCACGGTCGGCAGCGCGCAACAGATCCGCGTCGAGCGCGGCATCGCCCGCTGCGAACACCGTCGTCGCGCCTACCCGACGCGCCACCTCGGCCACCGCCACCGCCTTCTCCAACGGCTGCGGCACCACATAGAACTTGCTGCCCTGAAGGGAAACCCGCCAACCGTGGCGCTGCGCCCAGTCCTGCTCGTCCGCCACGAATGTGGGCGGCAGGGCGTGGGAGTCGACGACGGCGCAGCAGAACAGCGACTCGACCACCGTGACCTTTCTCGTCCACGCGGCGTCGCACACGCTTTCGACGCGGTGCAGCACCTCGGCAAGCGGAGCCACGCCACGCAGCCGCCGGGTGACGCCGGCCGACCACGCCACGTCAGCCACACCGTGATCGAGTAACAGGCCCCCGTTGGCGAGCACCGCATACCGTCGTGACAGAGGCAGCGTCACCCGCTGGAACTGTGCCGTCGATCGCGCGGTGACGGCGACGACCTCGGCGGCCCTGTTCAACTCGTGGATACCGGCCAGCGCTGCACTCGTCACGTACGACACCGGCCGCCCGTCGAGTTGCTCGACGCAGACGAGGTCCTTCTCCGACACGTCGACCCCGGCCCGGCGGCGCGAGTAGATCAGCGTGCCGTCGAGGTCGCAGGCGAGCAGAATGCTCACTGTGCCGCCCGGCGCGGCCGGATGAGACCGACGCAGCTGAAGGCCAGCTCCGGCACCTCGACCACCTCCGCTCCCCGGTCGGCGGCGAGGAGCACAACGTGTTCGAGCTGCGAGAGCGCGTCCGGGCGCACGAGTACGCGCCACGGGACGCGGCGCAACAGCACCCGCGTCGTCTCCCCGATGCCGGGCTTGACGAGGTTGAGATCTGTGACGCCATGCTCGGCTGCGATCGCCTCGACCGCCGCCCAGCCCGACCAGTCCGGCAACCGAGGCCCGGCCTGCACCTCGCGCCACCGGCGTTCGACCACTTCTGCGACGTGCGGGAACTGCTCGGTCACTGCGTTCAGGAAGTACTGCGACACGTCAGCTGCGGCGAGCGACCGGTAGTACTTCGCGCCGTGATAGTCGTGCGGGCCGAGTACGTCGCGATTGAGCACTGTGCGTGAGACGAGGCCGGACACCGTCGAATTCAGGCATGCCGAGGGGATCAGGAAGTCAGCGCGCGTACCGAAGGTCGACACGCAATGGCCGGTGTCGGCGAGCACGGCGAGCTCAGGTGCGAAGTGCGTGCCCAGAGCGGCATTGCAGGACGGGATCGCCGACACCAGTTCGCGCACGATCGCACCCTTGCCCGTCCAGCCGTCGACGAAGACGACGTCGCGCGAATCGTGCCTACCGGCAAGGAATCGCAGTGCCTCCATGTCTAGGCCACGACCACGGACGATGCTCACGGCGTAGTGCGGCAAATCGACGCCGTGGGCGAAGTGGGCCCAGCGGCGCAGCAGGATCCCGATCGGCGACCCTGCGCGCGCGAGCGATGCGAGCACCACATGCCTGCCGCGCTCGGCGAGGATGACCTCGGTGAGAACCCCTACCGCCTCAGCAACCTGGGTCACGTTCTCGCGCACAGCACGGTGGAACACGTCCAGGTACGCAGCGCTCGGCTGGTATTCGACGGGCAGTGATTCGGAATAGTGCGCCGCCGCTGACTGGACGGCTTCCTCTCGTTCCTCGATCGGGCGTTCGAGCGGCGCATCGGAGATGTCGGTGAGCAGCCAGCCGACGTCGTCGGCGCGGTAGCTGCCGAATGCCGGTCCACGCAGCGGTCCCGGCGGAGGTCCGGATCGCGCGACGGGCGAGGACGACGGGACGACGATCAGGTGCACCCGCTCGGCCACCGCCGACAGCGCGGCGAGGGCACCGTCCGGTGTCCGCAGCTGATCGCTGTCTCCGGCCGTATCGACGACCAGGACGATGTCGTTGCACGGGGCGTTGCCCGTGGCTGGTGCGACGTTGTACGCAAAACGCGGCGATTGATCAGTGCCGTCATGCGCGGGGAAGGCGATGCGAGTGCGCACCGGATAGCCGGGTTCGTCAATGGCGAGGACGGGTGATCGTGTCGTCGAGGAGAAACGGACACGGCACCGGTCGCCGAGCACATCGACGAGGGCGCGCGCGATCAGCAGCGGCGCGTACATCAACTCCTCGCTGCCGAGGACTAGGACGTCCGGACCGAGGATCGCCGGTGCCAGCCCTCGCGCGCAATCCGACGCCGCCGCATGGGCCTGCCCGCGATGCCGCGCCGTGAAGCCGTGCCGACCCCCCTCCCGCACGGTGCTGTGCCACCGCGCAGGGTTCACCCGACAGTCCCGGACCAGCCGTGTTTCTGCGTCCTGGCGGACGGCAGCGACATCCGCGGCCGACTGCACGAACCCAGCGGGCAGCGACAGGCGGCCGCGAGCGAGTGCGACGACGTCGATATCGATGCGGAGGCGTTCGGCGAATTGCAGGAGAGCCCGTTCGTCCTCGGCCGAACGCACGTCAACGAGGGCTGCGACGACGTAGCGGCGGTGCGTACCGGGACTGTGCAGAGCGGTGATCGTGTTCATCGCCGTGCGGCCGGTCGACAGTTCGTCGTCGACCAGAACGACGGTGTCGGCAGTGGCGAAGATGGCGGGATCATCCGGCAGCAGCCGGTGTGCCGTGGCGTGCGAGTGCTCCTCCTCGAACGTCGCGAGCACCTCGGCGCCGCGCACGGTGCGGCGGGTGGAGTGCACGTATGGTGCGGCAAGCACGTCCGCCACGACATGGCCGAGCGCGGTAGCCGTCTCGGCATATCCGATGACGCACACCGCACCGCGCACGCGGTCGGCGACGAGACGACCCAGACGCGCCGCCGTGTCGTACACGCGATCCGGCTCGACCGGCACGTGCTTGCCGAGCACCGACGAGACCAGCAGGTGTGCGCGTCGCGGGTTGCGGCGGATCCCCAACCCGACGAGGGATTCGATGTGCTCCGGCCCACCCAGATCTTCCAGGCGCGCTCCCAGGCGCTCGGCAACCCACTGGGTCGATGCGACGACGGGCATTGCGGCTGCGGGGGGTGTTGGCACCCGCACAGTGGTCACGGACGCAACCCCGCGCCGAGCAGATCGACGAAGGAGACGCCCTCGCGTGCGACGCCGAACATGCGGGATCGGGTCAGCGTGCGCTGGGCCCACGCGGTGTGCGGCTTGCTCTCGTTCATCTTGTTGCCGTATGCCGACGACGTCGCTCCCCCGGTTGCGCCGGTGGCAAGGACGTCGGCGGCGTCCGCGAATTCCTCGCACGACACCACGGACAGCGCATGCACCGCGGGGACATGGCTCGGGTGGATGACCGTCTTGCCGAGCAGGCCGTTCGCCTGGTCGAGCGACACCTCACGGATCAACCCGTCGAGGTCGGCGGCGATCAGGGCGGCGCGCAGGGCGGCATCCGCGTGTTCGACGAACGGTGACTCGCGCAACTGGGGCTTGAAGATCCGTTCGCTGCGCGAGAAGTACTCCCAGACGGGGCCCGTGACGACGTTGCCGGAGTAGGCGCGCGAGAAGACGTTGACGATGTCGGCGATCGCGTCGGCGACGACCCGAACGTCATAGATGGTCAGGTCACGCGAGCGCCGCAGCCCGTAGGCCGATGACAGGTCGGTGGCGCCGATGCGCACAGCGAGCACATGATCGCGGTACTTGTCGACGACGCGGCGCATTCCGTGTAGAGCCTCGATTCGAGTCTCCGCGAATATCGCCTCGTGCGACTCCACCACCGGCATCGCGTACAACCGCCTGCCGAGATGTTCGCTGGCGTCGACGACCGCATCGAGGAACTCCGGGCCGTGCTCCTCTCCGAACTTCGGAAGTACGAATCCCGTCAGCGCCCCGGCGTCGTCGCCGAGTGCGTCGGCCAGCATCGTGATCTGCGTGGGGTTGCGCACGCGCACGAAGACGAGCGGCAGTCCGCTTCCCGAACGCGCCGCCTGGCGAAGCTCACCCACCAGATGCCGCTCCGCGGCAGCGACGTCGTCGTCGGCAATTGCGTCCTCAAGGCAGGCGACCATGCTCACGACGCCGTCTGCCGCCTGCCGCGCGAGGTCGGTGGCCAGCGTGTCGCGTGTCGCGGGGCAGTAGAGAGTGGCGCCCAGAGCGCTGGCCACGAGGAGCGGATCACTGTCGGCGTTGAAGGATTGCGGCTCACGGAGGAAGAGCCGCCGACGATCGAGGTCGCTCAGGAAGGAATAGTGACGCATCTGGGTCCCCCGGTCTGCTCCCGGTGCGCGGATGAGCAACGCTAGCCGACGTGGGGCTTCAGCAGCGGGGCTATTCGACGGGCGTGCGGTCGTCGACCCAGGCGATCCGGTCGTACCCGTAGGCGCGGGACGCCTCGCGAATCGACCCGGTGATCGATTCCAGCTCGGCGCGCAGCACGAACCGGCCGGCCGCGTTGTACCCGGACAGCGCCACGGCAGTCTCGGACGCAGGCATCGACTCGAGCGGGAT
Organism: Jatrophihabitantaceae bacterium; assembly: GCA_035999365.1. Taxonomy (GTDB): domain Bacteria; phylum Actinomycetota; class Actinomycetes; order Mycobacteriales; family Jatrophihabitantaceae; genus DASYGT01. Next base: position 100,972 of record DASYGT010000023.1, on the reverse strand, counting down.
CTCGATCTTGGCACCGGCGAAGGTCGAGATGATGAGCGTGCCGCCCCACGTGATATGACCACGCCCTTCGGAGAACACGTACACGACGAAGCGCCGAAGTTCGTTGCACTGCCGCAGATCGATGCTCAGCCGGTCGTACCGCTCGTGTCCGGCGATCAGTACCGGCCGCTTCGAATTCGCCGGGGCGAATCGAGCGCCGGTGGCCGGCTGCAGCGTCGACGAGAGACCCGAACTCAGCTCGTAGGCGCACCCGAGGCGAACGTCGCCCACGGAGCCGGATACAGCGGCCTCGATGACGAGCGTCCCCACGGCGGACTGCACACGGCTCAGGGTCACAGCCGGCTCGCGCGGCGTCAGGACGAGCCGCTGCCCGGAAACGACGTGCTGAACAGGTACAGCCGGCTCGACCGTTGCCGTGCGCATTGCGGCCGGTTGAGCGGCCGGTTGAGCGGCCGGCGCGGGTGTGGACAGGTCGAGTGACGACGCCGGCCCTGGGACCGCAGGCGGCGCGGGCGCTGGTGGCCGTACTCGCGCTGGTGGCGGCATCGGCGCTGGCACGGCCACCGCCCGCGCCCGGCGCCGGAGGTAGGGCAGGTCCGAACGGTGCGGCGCGCTGCGCGAATCACTGTTGATCACAGCGAGAGGCCGTAGTCGGTGGCAATTCCCGCGAGGCCGTTCGCATACCCCTGCCCCAGCACCTTGAACTTCCATTCGCCGTTGTGCCGGTACACCTCGCCGAGCACGACAGCGGTCTCGCTCGTGAAGGCGGCGGCGAGATCCTCTGAGGCGACCAACTCCTGATTGCCGTCGGCATTGAGCACCCGCACGACGCATGTGCGCAGCTGCCCCAGCGTGCGTCGCTGTGCCGGCCCGTCGTTGATGTAGAGCACGCTGACGATGCGGTCGACACCGGCCGGCACGGCCGCGAGATCGATCTCGACCTGCTCGTGGTCGGTACCCAGCGCCTCGTCCAGTTCGTGCACGGACAGATCTGGCGAAGCGAGCTGGTTGAAGAACACGAAATGCTCGTCCGACAGCGCCTTTCCGTGCTCGTCGCAGAGCACCGCAGCCATGACGAGGTTGTCAGCGAGCGCCGTTTCCGAGCCGGCGTCCCACTTCACTCCCATCGCGAGCCGCCGCAAGCCAGGGATCTCGCGCGAGAGAGACACATTGGCGCCTCGCCGCATCACGGCCATCAGAGGTCCAGGTCCGAACCGGTGAACTTGGTGCGCAGGAAGCTCCCCTGGCTCACCAGCGCGTCGACGTCACGAGATCGTGCCGCAGCCCGCACATCCTCGGCACCGGACAGCAGGGACGTCAGCTGATCGAGCAGCGACTGATCCGGGGTGCGCCCGTCGCCCGCAGGCTGGCGCACGGTCGCCGGGTCCAGCGCCAAGTACGCCCGCAACGTCGTCGGAAGATAGTCCTGCAGGATCGCCTTCGCCGACAGACCGGCGTGGATATCGAGGGTGCCGTTCTCGGCAGTGTCGATCACGTCCTGCACCGTGTCCGTGACGAGCCGCGCGGCCACCACGGATTCGGCAGGCAGCCGGCCCGCACTGCGGTTGATGAACGCGACGAGTTCGCCGAGCGTCCGGGTGAGCACCGCCGGGCTGTCGTCGGGCTCGGGCTCCGGAGCAGGCGCAGCATCGTGCTGCCGGCGGAACCACGCTGTCATGGCACCAGTATCTCAATCGCCTCGTACACCGGCCGCGACTGCCGCGGCCCGCTCGCGCTCAGCGGCCGATCGCAGCCGTACCCGTGTCGGTGTCGCCGCGCCGGGTGCGCTCGAGATAGGGCTTGGCACGCTCGATCTGGCCTTCGAGCGCGGTGACCGTCTGCGCCATGCTGTCGACCGCCTGGACGCGGAAGGTGTCGATGGCGTCCATCGTCTGGAAGACGTTGTCGAACGCGACCTGCAGCTTCTGCACGTCGATCGTGCTGGCCGCAGCCTGCTGATTGATCTCGGCGCCCTGGATCCGCAGCTGATTCGAGGTCGACTCGATGAGATTGGACGTCGTGGCGTTGAGGGCGCTGATCTGGTCGAGCACCAGCTTCTGCCTCGACAGCGCCTGCGACACGATCACCGCGGTGCGCAGTGCAGCGATCGTCGTCGTCTGCGCGCGGTCGACACCCTTGATCAGCTCGAGATTGTTCTTCCGGATGAGGTCCAACGCCATGTAACCCTGCACCGCGACCGCCATCTGGGTCAGGATGTCCTGGCGGCGCTGCCGGATCGCGAACAGCGCGTCCGAGCGAAGAGCGGTGGCGTCCTCGCTACGGCCGGCCGCTTCGATCTCGGCCACCTTCTGCGTGACAGCGGCGTCGAGCGCTGAGGCGAGCTGGTTGTACTCGGTCAGCTTGCCCATGGCCGTCCACATGTTGGCCTTCTCGGTCTCGATTGCGGCGTTGTCCTTGCGCAGCTCGTCCTGCCCGGAATCGAGTGCACGAATGATGGCGTTGAGCTGGCTCTGTGCCGATTCGTACTTCGCGAAGTACTTCTGGATGCGATCGCTGCCGGGGATGAACCTGAGCAGCTTCTTCTTGCCGCTGAGGTCCGCCCTTCCCGGATCGAGCTCCGTGACGGTCGAACGCAGTTCCGTCAGCGTGGTTGCCACTCGCGTCTGCGCATCGCCGCCGCCACCACCACCTTTGCTGTTGCGCACGGCGGCGGCGGGACGATCGAGCATCCGGTTGGACACCTGCGCCGTGGCGCGCATGTCCTTGTCGCCCATCCCGGTGATCGACTCGATCTTCTTGGTGAATTCCGGAGACTTGGTATCGAGGGAGGCAAGTTCGTCGGCGAATGCGGCGGCCTTGGCGGTGAGCTCGGCCTGCTTCGCCGGGTCGACCGGGATCGCGCCCGCTGCCTGCTCGGGTTCCACGAGCTCCACCGGCGCCGGCGGTGCGAGGACGAGGCCCGTCCCGGGGGCTGTCGCGGCGGGCGCTGCCGCAGCCGTGGTGCTGGTCGATCCCAGGTCGAGCTCGGACATTGTCGGTACTCCTTGATCGGTTCGTGACGTCGAACGATTGGCGGGCTCTGCGGGCTACTGCCTACAGGAACCCTGCGATGACGGGCAGCAGGTCGTGGAAAGTACGCCCCGACGCCGCTGCACCGATCGCTGTCATCGACCAGCCTGCTCCATCGCGAGCCAGTTTCGCCATGATCTGGGCCGTGTGAGCTCCGGAACCGCTCAGGTCGTAGCGGGCGATCTCGGTCTCGGTGGTCTCGTCGATGAGACGGCAGAACGCATTCTCGATCTGGGAGAAGTCCTGGCCGGTGAACGAGTTCACGGTGAACACGATGGTCGTGACGGGTGGCGGCACACCGGGCAGGTACACCCGGATCGACTCGTCATCGCCCTCGCCGGCGCCCGTCAGATTGTCGCCCGTGTGCTGCACCGAGCCGTCGCGGCTGGTGAGTTCCTGGAACCACACCTGATCGACGAGTGCGCCGCCGGCGTCGAACAGCAGTGCTGAGGCGTCGAGGTCGATCGACTGGGCGCGGCTGCCGAACATGCCACGCTTGCGCATGGCGTCCCAGCCGAGACCCATGCGCACCTGGTGGAGCGCGCCGCCGCCGTCCTTCGTCAACGAGACGCGCTGCCCCTTGCTCAGACTGACGCTCATCGCGTGCCGCCTATTTCCTTCCTGCGGTCCAATTCATCCCCCACCCGTACGCCTCGTCGAGCACCCGCTGCGCGCCGTTGAGGTAGTTGACTTCGCGCCGCACCGTCAGGTCGCCGCCACTGCTCTCGAGGAGCGCGATACCGCAGATGCGTGCGCCGTCGCGCGGATCGTCCAGGCGCACCTCCACCTGTGGGCCCGACGACGGGTAGAGAGTGACGACGCCGTTCGCCGCCGCCCAGTTCGCGGCACCCTCGTAGATGAGCGCGAACACCATGATGCGCTTGATCTGGTCGGCGTGGGCGAGGTCGATGAAGAGGTTCTCGCCGGCCGCGTTCGTGCCGGACCGGTCGTCGCCGTCGAGCCAGATGACGTTGCTCGAGACGCCTCGAGGGCGTGCGGTGAAGGCATTGCCGAGTGCCTGGACGACACCCTTCGTCCCGTCGGTGAATTCGTACAAGCAGCCCAGGTCGAGATCGAGCGACGCGGCCGCTCGCTTGAACAACCCACCGCGCTCCTGCGCCGGCCGCGCGTCCCAGTTGAGGTTCACCCGCATCGTGCCGCCCGCGGAGCCGTGCTTCGTCAGTGACACCGTCGGTGCCGCCTTGGTGAGGATGACCTTTGCCGGCGGCGCGGCGGAGGGCGCGCCAGGTGGCGCTGTGGAGGGCGCGGTGGAGGGCGCCGCGGCTTGCCCGGCAGGTGCCGCCGGCCGTTTCGTGTAGTCGATTCCCATGTGATCGGCCTCTTTCCTAGACGGCTGCGGTCTCGACCGCCGGGACGGCGGTTTCGTCGCCCGCCCGCCGGTTGCGCACGATGGACGACGCGAGTGCGGCACCGATGAAACCGACGCCGATCAGTCCGGTGACGACCTCGGGCACCTCGTACCGCATCGTGAACAGCAGCACGACGGCCAGCGCGCCGATCGCCCAGAGCGCTCCGTGCTCGAGGTAGACGTATTCGCTGAGCGTCCCCTTGCGCACCAGGAACACGGTGAGCGAACGGATGAACATCGCTCCGACGCCGAGGCCGATCGCGATGATGATCGGGTCGGACGTGATCGCGAATGCACCGACGACACCGTCGAAGCTGAAGGATGCGTCGAGCACTTCGAGGTACAGGAACAGGAAGAACGCGGCCTTGCCGACCGCCTGCGCGACCCGCCGCGGGCTGCCGGCCGCAACCTCATCCTCGGCTTCGTCGTCGGTGTCGAAGAACTCGCCGAGCCCGTTGACGACGAGATAGGTCGCCATGCCGAGCAACCCGGAGACCAGAACGGTGGAGATCTTCGGTTGCGGTGCCAGCGTGTAGGCGGCCGTGGCCAATGCCACCAGGGTGATCGTCACGGAGAGCTGGTCGAGTTTGCCGATCCGGGCAAGGGGACGTTCGAGCCACGTGAGCCAGGTGATCTCGCGCTCCTCGAGGATGAAGTCGAGGAACAGCAACAACAGGAAGACGCCGCCGAACGCGGCGATCGCGGGGTGAGCCTGGTGCAGCAGGTACCCGTACGTGCCGTGCTTGTGCGGGTCGCCCTTCTGCAGAGCCAGGTGGACCGCCTGCGCCGGGGTGAGCTTGGCGGTGATCCCCACGATGAGCAGGGGGAAGAGGAGGCGCATGCCGAAGACGGCGATGGCGACACCGAACGTCAAGAAGATCTTTTGCCAGAACGGGTTCATCCGGACCAGCACCGTGGCGTTGACGACGGCGTTGTCGAACGACAGCGACACCTCGAGCACGGCGAGGATCGCGACGACCGCAAGCGCGGTGCCGCCCCCGTAGAGCAGCCCCAACACGAGACCGACGGCTGCCACGACGAGCGAAGCGCCGAAAGTTCGGAAGAACATGTGGTCCTTTCGGGTGGCGGGTCAGGGCGTCGTTGCGCTCGGGCGGGAGCCCGGCGCTGAGACGGTTACCCGCTCAGCCGACATTGACTCCGTAATCGCGTGCGATACCGCTCAGGCCGGTGCTGTAACCCTGGCCGACGGCCCGGAACTTCCATTCACCGGCATTGCGGTAAAGCTCGCCGAAGATCATCGCCGTTTCGTTCGACGCGTCCTCGGACAGGTCGTACCGCGCGATCTCGGAGTTGTCGGCCTGGTTGACGACGCGCATGAAGGCGTTGCGCACCTGGCCGAAGTTCTGGCCGCGCGTCTCGGCGTCGTAGATCGACACTGCGACGACCAGTTTGTCGACCTCGCCCGGGACGCCGTCGAGGTGCACCTTGATCACCTCATCGTCGCCGTCGCCCGCACCCGTGAGGTTGTCGCCGGTGTGCTCGACCGAGCCGTCCGGGCTGGTGAGGTTGTTGAAGAAGATGAAGTGCTGATCGGACAGGATCTTGCCGTCCGTTCCGACCATCAGGGCGCTGGCGTCGAGGTCGAAGTCTGCGCCCGTCGTCGTCCGGGCGTCCCAGCCCAGACCGATCAGTACCCCGGTGAGACCCGGGGCCTGCTTGGTCAACGAGACGTTGCCGCCTTTGGCGAGGCTCACGCTCATGCAATTCCTCCTGTAAACGTGCGGCGGATGCCGCGGCTCGTGCGGCAATTCGTCCGACTCTAGACCCGGGAGTAGTGAGCCAAACGTGCGCAATAGTCCCGGCAGGATGGCAACGAACGAGCCCGCGTCGGTAGTTCCGCCGGCCTGCCGACCGGGCCTGGCAGCAGCACGCCAGCCGTGAAAGGCTGCCGCTATGGCATCTCGCGTCCTTCCACTCCTCGGCCTGCTCGTGGCAGCCACCGGTGCGGCCCACTTCGCCGTTCCCGAGACCTTCGAACAGGTCACCAAGCCCGTTTTCCCGGACGACACCCGCCAGTGGGTGCTGCGCAACGGCGCCACCGAGGTTGCCCTCGGGTTGGCGATCCTGCCGAAACGCACCCGCAAGTTCGGGGTGCTGGGTTTGCTCGGTTACACCGGTTGGCTGGCCTCGCGGGTCGCGAAGACCCGGTAACTATTGGTTGGCAGCTATTGGTTCGCAGCTATTGGTTCGCAGCTATTGGTTCGCAAGGTTGCAGACGTACCACTTGCCCGTGTCCTTGTGGACCGTCGTCACCACGACCTGGTCGCCGGTCTGACCGGCGAGGCTCAGGTGCAGCGTCACCGGATAGGTGCGTGAACTGCCCGACCCCGATTCGGCACCGATGTCGTAGCCGGTGAGTGCATTCACCAACTGCTTGAACTGCGGGCTGCCCGTCAGGTTCTTGTTCGAACAGACGTATTTCTCTGCCTGCTTGATGTCGTGCTGTGCCAAGGCATGCCAGAACTTGTCGGCCGCGGTGTGCGGGTCGCCGGAACCCTTGCGCCCGAACACCAGCCCGACGATCACCAGCGCAGCGACGATCACGACTACGGTTCCCGCGACGATCCATGGCCACTTGCGGCGCTTCTTCGGCGGCGCGTACCCCATCGACCCCGGCGGCGGGTAGGCACCTGGCTGCTGGGGATACCCCTGAGGCGGATAGCCCGGAGGCGGGTACGCGCCCTGCGCCGGTCCTGGCGGCGGGTAGGTCGAAGCCGGCGGGCCGGCCGGCGGGTAGGACGGTGGTGGCGCGTACGACGGTGGCGGCGGATACGACGGCTCAGAAGGCGGAGCCGTGGGATCGGGCGGCTGCGGCCCTTCTGGATTCGTCACGACATGCGCCCCCTCGTCTGGTGGGAGCGCCGCCGACGGGCGGGAGTCCCAGGTTGAGCAGGAATGCTCGCACAGCCGGCGGGCCGGCCCGGCAAGACGCGCTGCCGCGCAATCCACACGACGCGCTGCCGCGCAATCCCCACGTCACACGGCCGGGCCCGGCTCGCCGAAGCGGACCGGGCCCGTGTGCACGTGTTCAATCGGAGCGGCTACGACCAGACGCGGACGTAATCGACCTTCGTCGTCGCCGGCAATGGCGTGGTACCGGCGACGAAGGCGTTCGTGCCGATGCCGAGTGCCTGCGTCAGCGAGAGGAAGAACGGCGAGTCGAATGGCTTCGGCTTCAGCAGTGACAACGGCGACCAGGCGTCGCTGGTGCACACCTTGCCGTCGTAGGTGATCGTGATCGTCGACGGCGTCCACTCGACGACGTAGTCGTGGAAGGCCGAGATCGTGTTGAGCGTGCAGTAGTTGTTCGTCACGTGCAGATCGAGGATGTTCGGCACGTAGTGGATGTACGGGATCGCACGATCGGCGTACTTGCTGTACTCCTCCGCGAAGTCGATTTCGCCGGACCACGGCCATACACCGTATTTGACCGCGTTCGCGGGGTAGAGCCACAGCGCACTCTGCAGACCGGCCACTGCGGCAGCCGGGAAGGCCGCGCTCACCTCGAACCGACCGTAGGTCTGGGTGAACTTGTTGGCCGTGGTGATCGAACCGCTCGTGTACTGGCTCGTGTAGTTGGTGCCGCTCGAGGAGACACAGACGAAGGGCGCTGCCTCCTGACGCACAGTGAGGCTCAGCACGCCGTTCGCGATGGACACATTGTTGCTGCTGTCGACGAAGCATTCCGGACCGGAGTGGTAGCCGGTCTGCGAGGTCGTCACGGTCGTCCACTTCGAGGTGTCGAGCGTGCTCGAGTCGAACTCGTCGTCGAACGTGCACACCCATGGTGTGCCGTCGGCCTTCATCACGACCTCGCCCCCACACGAGCCGTCCGAGACGGGCGGCGGTGTCGTCGTCGGCGTCGGCGTAGGGGTGGTGTCGGTCGGCGTCGGCGTCGCGGTGGTGTCGGTCGGCGTCGGCGTCGCGGTGGTCGGCGTGGGCGTGGGCGTCGGCGTCGGCGTGGGCGTGGTCGTCTGCGTCGGCGTCGGTGAGGGCGACGGATGCCGATGAGGGAAGGGGAGCCGGGCAGATGCTGCCGTCGGAACAGCGAGCAGGGCGGCAGTTGCGGCCATGATCGCGATGAAGAAGCGAGCCGGGGTGGCCATAGGGGGTCCTCGTCGACACGGCGTTCCCCGCCCGTTACGCCTGGTGTAACCCCGCTTGGCGGCCAAACTTAACGTCAATCAAACATGAATGCAAGGCTCTCCCGAACTGGCACGCATTGTCCGACTTCGCACAGCGCAGGCGTCCTGACCGCGCCTACGTCGGCACCACCGCGACCGGGCAGGTGACGTGGTGCAGCACGCCCTGACTCACCGAACCGAGCAGCGAACCGACACGGGGATGCCGTGTCGTGCTGCCGACGACAACAAGCGCCTGAGCATCGGCCGCCGCGACGAGGCCGTCGACCGCATGGTCGCGAACCACCGCGCTGTGCACCTTGACATGCGGGAACTCGGATTCGTACGGGCGGACGATCTCTGCAAGCTTGTCGACCACCCAGGCGGGCGCCGGCTGCTGCGGGCGCCACATCATGCCGGCGAGCAGGTCCGGAGACCAGCAGCAGAGAACCTCGAGGTGCATGCCGCCGCGCTCGGCGTGCTCGAACGCAAACCGCATGACGTCGTCGGACTGAACGAACAGATCCACGCCGACAACGACGCAAGGATGTTCCGCGGGGATGCCGGCCGGGCCCCGCACCACCACGACAGGGCCGTGCGCGCCTGCTGCCACGGCCGCGCCGACGGAACCGAGGACGGCCGAACCGATCGGACCGCGGCGCCGTGACCCGACGACCACGAGTGGCGACGAGGCAGAACACTGCACCAGCGTGGTGACCGCATCGTCCTCGTCCAGCTCATGGCTGACTGGCACATCGGGTGCGCTCTCGCGGGCGCGCCTGACCGCGTGGTCCAGCAAGCGACGTGCGGCAGCCGCGATCGCGGCCGTGTCGGGCACAGGGAACCGTCCGATCACCCCCATGGACGCGACGGCGAGTTCCCGGCCGAAGCCGTGAATCACGTGCAGGCCAAGACCACGCGCACGAGCTTCGCCGACGGCCCAGTCCAGGGCGGCCTCGGAACCGGGTGAGCCGTCGACGCCGACGACGACAGAGGAGGCCAGAGAAGCGGTCATGACGTTCCTTTCGAGTGTTTCGGGGTGCGCAGTTCGCGGACGAACGGATCGGGGAGGTCCGGCGGCGGCGCGAGGTGTACGCGCGCATCGACGACGACGACGCCACCAGGAGTGCACACGAGTGGATTCAGATCGAGCTCGACGATCTCGGGAACCTCCGAGACCAACGCCGCCACCCGCACCAATACATCGCGGACGGCATCCCGGTCGGCGGCCGGACGCCCCCGGTACCCGTCGAGCAGCCGGGAGCAGCGCAGGCCGGCGATCATCTCGGCGGCGTGGCCGGAGCGCAGTGGTGCGAGGCGGAACGCGCGGTCGTCAACAAGATCGGCCAGTATGCCGCCGGCACCGACCATGACCATCGGCCCGACATGGGGATCGCGCACCGCACCGATGATCAGCTCGACGCCCGGCAAGGACATCTGCTGCACCAGGAATTCGTGCGGGATCGACACCGCGGCGTCGATGTCCGCGACGGCCTCGCGCACACCGTCGGCATCCGCCAACCCGAGACGCACACCGCCCACGTCCGTCTTGTGCACCACGGCCGACGCGCTGACCTTCAATGCGACCGGGTAGCCGATCTCGTCTGCAGCAGCAACCGCCGAATCTGCGTCGTGTGCGACACGTTGGGCCGCGGTAGAAATCCCGTAGCTACCGAGCAGCCGAGCGACCTGCGCAGGGTCGAGCCATGTCGCGCTCGCGGCGAGCGCAGACTCGACGATCTGTTTCGCCGCACCGTGGTCGGTATCCGTAGGGGGCACGACCGGCTCGGTATCGCGCCCGCGGATCAGCGAATACCGGTAGGCGACGCCCAACGCAGCAGCGGCCGATTCGGGGAATTCGAAGACGGGCAGCGACCGAGCGGTGCCCGGCAGGTCGATCGACTGCTGCTCTCCACCGACCTGGGTCGCGACGACCGGCTTGGCAGTGTGCGCGGCCGCAAGCGCGATTTCGGTGAGAAGGGCGTCTGCGTCCGTCACCGCGACGTCGGTGAACACCGTCAGGACGGCGTCGACACCAGGCGCATCGAGCACGACCTGCAGTGCGGCGGCGATATCCCGCGGTGCCACGGCAGCGCCGAGGTCGATCGGATTCTGCACCGAGGCGGCCGAGGGCACGCACTCGCGCAGGCGGTGCATGGTCTGCTCGTCGAGCTCCAGTACGTTCAGCCCCGCGGCGGCCGCGGCATCAGCGGCGAGGATGCCCGGGCCGCCGGAGTTGCCGACGATCAGCACGCCGGGTCCCGCCGGCGCAGGCTGGTCGGTGAGGACTCGGGAGGCGTCGAGCATCTCCTCGATGCTGGACACCCGGATGACGCCGGCCTCGGCGAACATCGCGTCCATCGCGACGTCCGAGGTCGCCGCGGCCGCGGTGTGCGACGCGCCTGCACGCTGCCCGGCGGACGTGCGGCCGGACTTGATCGCGAGAATCGGCTTGCGGCCGGCCACCCGCCGCGCGATGCGCGCGAACTTGCGGGCGTTGCCGACCGACTCGAGGTACATGCCGATCACCTGCGTGCGGCTGTCGCATTCCCAGGCCAGCAGCAGGTCGTTGCCGCTGACATCGGCCTTGTTCCCGATGGACACGAATTGGGAGATGCCCACACCGCGCCGGGCAGCGGCGATGAGGAATCCGATGCCGAATGCCCCCGATTGCGACAGCAGCGCGAAGGTGCCGCGCTTCATCGGCAGACGGGCGAAAGTCGCGTCGAGTGACACGCCCTGCGCGGTGTTGACCACGCCCACGCAGTTCGGGCCCACCAGCCGGATGCCGTACTCGCGAGCCACCGACAGGACCGAGTCCTGCAGGGCCGCGCCGGCGTGGCCTGATTCGCCGAATCCGGCGGTGAGCAGGACCGCGGCGCGCACACCCCGTACGCCACACTCACGCAGTAGGTCGGGGACGGCCGGTGCCGGCACTGCGATGACGACGAGGTCGACCGGGATCGGAAGCAGATCGGGTGAGGCGAAGCACGGAACGCCGAGCACCGACTTGTGCCGGGGATTGACGGCGTACACGGCACCGGTGAAGCCACCGTCGATGATGTTCGCCAGCACCTGGCGGCCGACCGAACCGGGCTTGGTACCGGCACCGATGACTGCGACCGATCGCGGGTCGAGAAGCGGCCGCAGGCTCGCCGCGTCGGCTGCGCGCTCGCGGTCGGCCAGTGCGAACAAGGCCCGATCGCGCGGCTCGAGATCGAACTCGACGCGCAGGACGTCGCGGTCGGGAACCAGGCGCATGTCGAACCCGAGCGCGTGCAGCACCTCGATCATCGCCGCGTTCTCGGCAAGAACCTCACCGACGAAGGTCGAGATCCCCGCATGGCGCGCGACGCTGGCCAGGTGCTCGAGGAGCAGGGTTCCGATCCCCTCGTGCCGGCAGTCGTCGGCAACGAGCAAAGCGAACTCGGCCGCGGCGTCACCGACGCGCTCGAACACGGCCAGGCCGACGATGCGCCCGCGGATGCTGGCCACCAGAGCCTGGTGCGCGGCGGTGGCGGGGCGGGCGAGGGAATCGACGTACGCGTCGGCAGTCGCCCGGCTGAGACTGAAGAAACGCAGGTAGATCGATCGATCGCTGACGGCACTGTGCAGCTCGTGCAGCGCCGGAAGATCCTCGGGTGTCACGGTGCGGATGTGAACCAGACCGCCGTCGGAGCGGACAGCGTCGATCTCGGGCGTTTCGGGGGCAGTCATCACCATGCGTCAAGCCTCTCGGGCAGATCGGCTCGAAAGCAGGGACCAACGCCCCAAAGCGCCTAGCCAGTCGTCCCGTCTGCACCGTGCATCAGCGATGGCCGCCGGGCGCGCCTCTTCGCGGCGGCGCCGAGAGTCCTGAGGGCGCCGTGACCTAAGCCCCTGTAGCGGGCCGCCCCGTCAGCACAGGCTGGAGCGAGCGACCGATGCCGCGAAGGAGTGCGGGTGACCACCCCACCACCGCCGCATGACCTCGGGTTCCGACCGCACCGGCGACAGGAACCCGTCCAGAAAAGGAGATGCATCATGACAATCAAGAAGGCTCGAGACCCTTGGCGCGAGGTCAACGCACAGCTGACATCGCTGGGACACACCGTCCATGCTCGCTTCGGCGAGCTTGCCTCGGACGGCAAGGCCGACCGCACTGCGCTCGAGCAGGCACTGCGCTCACTGCAGCGCGCGCTCGAAGAGACAGCCTCCGCGGCGAGCGACCTCGTGCGTGAGCCGGCACTGCGCAAGCAGATCACCGAACTCGTCACCACGGTCCGCGATGCGCTGACAGCGACATTCGCCACGACCCGCGACGATGTTCGGCAGCGCGTGATCACGACCGCCAAGAAGGCGACCACCGCCAAGAAGGCGACGCCTCGCATCGCTGCACGCTCGACCGCACCCCACAAATCAGTGCGTCGCGCCCCGGCAGCGAAGCCGGCAACCACGAAGCTGCTCACCAAGGCGGCGCGGTCATGAAGGCGCTCGTCTACGGGGGCCCTGGGCGGCGTTCCTGGGCCGACACACCCAAGCCCGAACTGATCGACGCGGAGGATGCGATCGTCCGCGTCGATGCCGTCACCATCTGCGGCACCGATCTGCACATCCTGAAGGGCGATGTCCCCGAAGTGACTCCTGGCCGCATCCTCGGCCACGAGGCAGTCGGCGTCGTCGAGCAAGTCGGCAGCGCAGTCCGGACGGTCTCCGTCGGAGACCGCGTGCTGGTGTCGTGCATCTCCGCATGCGGTCGATGCCGGTACTGCCGTATCGGCAGTTACGGGCAGTGCCTCGGTGGCGGCGGTTGGATCCTTGGACACCTCATCGACGGGACGCAGGCGGAATACGTTCGCACCCCGTTCGCTGACCGCTCCCTGCACCTGCTGCCGGCCTCCATCACCGACGAGGACGCGCTGATGCTGGCCGACATCCTTCCCACGGGCTACGAGGTCGGCGTGCTGAACGGCGCTGTCCGGCCCGGAGATGTCGTCGCAGTCGTCGGCGCCGGTCCGATCGGGCTCGCCGCGATCAAGGGCGCGAAGCTGTTCAGCGCCTCGCACATCATCGCGATCGACCCCGCCAAGACGCGGCTCGACGCTGCGTTGGAGTTCGGAGCCAGCAGCACCTTGACCCTGGAGGAGTCGCCGGTCGAGACCGTCAAGAAGCTGACGGGCGGCCTCGGTGCCGACGTCGTGATCGAAGCGGTCGGCACTCCGGAGTCGTTCGAGCTGTGCACCGAGCTCGTCCGCCCCGGCGGGCGGGTCGCAAACGTCGGCGTCCACGGCAAGCCCGTCACGCTTCACCTCGAGACGTTGTGGATCAAGAACGTCACGATCACCACGGGCCTCGTCGACACGTACTCGACACCGACGCTTCTGGGGATGGTCGAGACCGGCCAGATCAAGACTACGGACTTCATCACACACCGATTCGGGATGGACGAAATGCTCGAGGCGTACGACGTCTTCGCGCAGGCCGCAGACACCGGGGCGCTCAAGGTGGCCCTGTTCCGCACCGGATCGTGACCGACATCAGGGAGCTCGACGTGACCGAACGACAGGACAAGAAGGCACGCGTGGTGGTCGGAATCGACGGCTCGGCGCAGTCCGAACAGGCGCTGCGGTGGGCCGCCGACTTCGCATCGAAATCCGGCGCCTGGCTCGACGTCGTCACGGCATGGGACTACCCGATCGCCTACGGCTGGTCGATGCTGCCGGACGGGTGGAACCCCGGCGACGACATGGCGAAGGCTCAGAGTGAGGCCATCGATAGCGCGTTCGGCCCGGACCGGCCTGGAAACCTGCGCACGTTCGTCCGGGAGGGAAATCCTGCCCACGTGCTCCTCTTCGAGGGCCGCGATGCCGAGCTCCTCGTCGTCGGCAGTCGCGGACACGGCGGCTTTGCCGGGCTTCTCCTCGGCTCGGTGAGCGCCGCAGTGGCCGAGCACGCGACGTGCCCGGTTCTCGTCGTTCACGGCGATCGTCCGCCGCCCCCTGTCGAGCCGTAGGTCCCGGCCGGGTCGGGGACTTTTGCCCCATCCCGGCGCTTGTCGCAACGGAAAGACTTGGCTCGACAACACGAAAGGACCTGCCATGAACGCCACCACCGTGACGATCGAACTCACCGAAGACGAACTGCACCTCGTCAAGAACGCACTGCACGCGCTACAGAGCGACTTCGGGCACGACGAGGCCGACGTCGTCCAGGCAATCCGCAACCTGCTCGACAAGCTCGGCGCCAACGCCGACCAGGCTTGACTCGAGCGAACCCGAAGACCATGACCGCCACCCCCCTGCTCGTCGCCCGCGGCGTCACCAAGCTCTACCGCGTCGGCGGTACGGAGGTGGCGGCTCTTCGTGATCTCAATCTGGCCGTCGATGGCGGCGAGCTCGTCGGGATCATGGGACCTTCGGGCTCCGGCAAGACCACATTGCTCAATTGCCTGTCCGGTCTCGACAGCATCGACGGAGGGACCGTCGAGGTCGACGGGCGTGATCTGTTCGCGATGTCCGACGCGCAGCGCACCACGCATCGCGCTCACGCGATGGGCTTCATCTTCCAGGCGTTCAACCAGGCGTCGACCCCCAGCAGTTCGCGATGGCAGACGGTCGTGCTGCTGGCCGTCGCGTCGGTGATCGCCTCGCTCGCCGCGACCTTCGCACCGGCACGCAACGCCGCGCGCATCGACCCCGCGATCGCGGTACGCGTCGCCGACTGACCGCCCTCGCCGCCTCGCCGCCCTCACCCCCTCCCCTCCCCTCCCGTGGTCAACGCAGCGATGTGGTCGCATATCGACCGAATCGCCGTGTTGATCACGGGGAGCACTGGCGCGGGCGCGGCGAACGGCGCACTGTCATTCCCATGCTGGTGACGACGAACGACCAGCTCGTGGTGACGGGTGTGTCCAAGAGCTTCCGCCGTACCCGGGTCCTGGACGGCGTGCACCTCACTGTGCGCTCGGGCGAGATCGTCGCGCTGACGGGAGAGAACGGCGCAGGCAAGAGCACCCTGATGCGGATCTGCGCCGGCCTGATCCGCGCTGACGCCGGAGCGGTGCAGGTGGCCGAACGCATCGGCTACTGCCCACAAGCCCCGAGCCTGCTCGAGCTGCTCACCGCCGACGAGCACCTGGTGATGTTCGGAACCGGGATGGGGCTCTCGCGCGAGATGTCGCTGCGGAGCGGCCACGAGTTGCTTGCCGAGTTCGACTTCCCGGTCGGGCGGCGACTGGTCACGAAGGATATGTCCGGCGGGACGAGGCAGAAACTCAACCTCGCACTGGCATTGCTCGGTGAACCGAGCCTGCTCCTGCTCGACGAGCCGTATCAGGGCTTCGACCGGGGCACCTACGTGAACTTCTGGGACCACTGCGATCGCTGGCGCGGGCAGGGCAAGGCCATCGTCGTCGTGACACACATGCTGGCCGAGCTCGGCCGTGCCGACCGGGTAGTCGAACTTCCGGCGCACTCTGCGAACGACGCAGCGCGATGAGCGTCCCCCGCCGCGTGCTGATTCTCGCCGAGATGCACGGGCGCGATCTGGTGCGGCGTCACGTGGCTCTCGCCCTGCTGATCGCACTGCCGCTGTTCTTCTACCTGTCGTCCGAGGGGAACGGCCCGCAGGCGATGGCGTCGGGGGGCATCGGCATGGCCTTCGCCATCGCGGGCCCGACGTTGTTCTCGGTGTTGTCCTCGCGCGACGTCGATCAGCGGCTCGTCCTCGGTGGCTACCGGCCGTTCGAACTCATGCTGGGCCGTCTGCTCTTCCTCGCACCGTTGTCTCTCGCCCTGTCGGCTGCGTTCGCGGCACTGATGGCGGGGATCTCGCACCCGAAGGACGCGTGGATCTTCGGTGGCGGTGTGGCGATCGTCGGCCTGCAGGCTGTGGTGCTCGGCCTGGCCATCGGTGCGCTCGTGCCGCGTGAGCTCGAGGGCACCCTCGTGCTGATCGGCGTGGTGGGCATTCAACTCGCCGCGCGCCACGATTCGGTGGTCGCGAAGTGCCTGCCGTTCTACGGCCCGCGGCGCCTGATCGACGTCGGGATCACCGGGTCCGGTCCGATGGCCGGGCCGGTGCTCCAGACGCTGCTCTACGCGGCGGCCTTACTCCTGATCGCGGAGCTGCTGACGCGGCCCCGGCTTGCGGTTCGGCGGCACGCGACCACCGCGCCGTAACGCGCCGGACGCCCGAACTCAGCTCGTGTGAATGCGGTGCCGGGCAGTCAATGCAGTGCCCGAGGCCCGCCTGGGATCGGCCGACTCGAGCAGTAGCCGCTGCTCGGCGCCGGCGATCGTGTGACGGACCGCGTCCACGGCGTCGGGGTTCACCGACACCGACGTGATGCCGAGGCGCACGAGATGTTCGGCGAATTCAGGGCGGTTCGACGGAGCCTGTCCGCACAGGCTGGAGGTGATGCCGGCCTCCTGGCAGCCGCGCACGATGCGTTCGATCGCGTCGAGCACCGCAGGGTCGGCCTCGTCGAAGACCTCTGCGCAGACCTCGGAGTCGCGGTCGACGCCGAGCATCAGCTGGGTCAGGTCATTGCTCCCGATCGAGACCCCGACGACACCCATGCGGGCGTAGGTCGGGATCCAGTACGCGACCGATGGCACTTCGGCCATCACCCAGACGGGCAGTGCGGACGCGGTCGGGTGGGCCGCGACGATGGCCAGGCATCGCTCGAGCTCCCACGCAGTACGGACGAACGGGATCATCAGTCTCAGGTTCGGCGTCTGCGCGGCTACCGCACCGAGTACGTCGAGCTCGAGGTTGAACAGGTCGGGCTGGTCGACGTACCGGAAGCAGCCGCGGTACCCGATCATCGGATTCTCCTCGTGCGGCTCGAATTCGGAGCCGCCCTCGAGGCCGCGGAACTCGTTCGAACGGAAGTCGATGCTGCGGTAGATGACCGGCCGCGGCGCGAACGCACGGGTGATACGCAGCAGCGACTCGCTCATCGCATCGATGAATCTCTTCTCCTCGCCACGCTGCATCAGCAGGCGAGGATGCACGCCCGCCAGCGCGTCAGCGACCATGAATTCGGCCCGCAGCAGACCGACGCCGTCGACGTCCAGCGCCGCGACCTGCTCGGCATGCTCGGCGACGGCGAGGTTCACGTACAGCTTGGTGGCGAGTGGTGTGGCTGCGGCGATGCCGGTCACGACCTGCGTGGCGACAGCTGGGACATCGGGGACGACGTTGCCCTCGAACACCTCGCCACTCTTGCCGTCGACGGTGATGATCTCGCCGTCACGCAGCAGCTTGGTGGCGTTGCGCGTGCCGACCACGCACGGGACGCCCAGTTCGCGGGAGATGATCGCGGCGTGACAGGTCATGCCGCCGCCGTCGGTGACCAGCGCCGAGGCGCGGCGCATCGCGGGAACCCAGTCCGGGCTCGTCATCGGCGCGACGAGCACCTCGCCGTCGATCAGTTTGTCGCAGTCCTCGGGCGAGATGAGCACGCGCGCGGCACCGGACGCCCGGCCGGTGGACGCGGCAAGACCGCGCACGAGAACCCTGCCCGAATCGGCCGGAGTAGGGGCTGCGGACGGGTGGAGCGTGGTGATCGGACGGGACTGCACCAGGCCGACGCTTCCGCCGGCGATCGCCCATTCGATGTCCTGCGGCGATGCGTAGTGCTCCTCGACCGCCCTGCCGAGCCCTGCGATCTCCAGGATCTCGTCATCGGTGAGGACGCGCTTGGCACCCTCTTCCGGAGTCATGTCGATAGTGCGGTCGCCGCCATCGGGGCCGCGCAGGATCTGGGTGATCTGGTGGCCGATGCGCACGCTCTGCACGCGCGGGCCGTCCTTGCCGACGATGTAGGTGTCGGGCTCGACCGCACCGCTGACGATCGACTCGCCCTGACCGAAGACGGCCTCGATCACCATGTGATCGCGGGCGCCCGTGGACGGGTCCGCGGTGAACATGACGCCGGACCGTTCAGAGGCGATCATCACCTGGACGACCACGGCCAGCGTGGGCTCCTCGGTCATCTTCGACGCGGCGCGGTACGTCATCACGCGCCGGGCGTAGACGGAGGCCCAGCAGTCGACGATGCGCCCGAGGAGCTCGGCCTCGCCGGCGACATTGGTATAGGAGACGTTCATGCCGGCGAACGACGTGTCACCGGCGTCCTCGCTCGTTCCGGACGATCGCACGGCAACCCGGACGTCATTCCCGAGCTGGTGGTACGCCTCGATGATCAGCGTGCTGATCTCGTGCGGTACCGGCGTGGAGGCGACGAGCGTCTGGGCCAGCTCGCACGACGAGGCGAAGCTCTGCGGGTAGGCGAGGTCGAGGCTTGCGGCGATCGTGTGCAGCTTCTCGCGCGCGCCGGATGCCTCGATGGCGGCGACGAATGCCTCGGCCGTGACGACGAAACCGGGCGGTACGGGCAGTCCCGCTCGAGTGAGCTCACCGAGGTTCGCTCCCTTACCACCGACGCTCTCGGCATCGGCGAGGCTGATGTCGGCGAACCAACTGATGGCCTTCATGGTGTTCCCCCGTACTCGATCGGATGGCGTACTCAGGCTGATGCGGACGCGACCAGTCGGCCTGCTGCGTCGAAGATCGCGGCACCGCTCGCCCACAGCGAGATCTCGGACGCCCGGCGGTGATGGCCGCACAGGAACACTTCGGCGGTGCCCGTCCGCGACTGCGTCGGTGGCAGGACAGCGCGGAACATCGGGGCGGCCAGGCAGCAGTCGGCGCTCTGGCCGGCGATGATCGTCGGCGGCTCGATGTCCTGTGGCGCGACCGTCTGAGTGCGGTTCCGGTAGCGCGAGGGATGCGAACGGAAGCTGTTGTCCATAGCGTTGACGCTGCCTCGCTCCAGCACCATCAGGGAGGTGCATAGATCCCCACTCGGCGGGGACCTAAGGCCTGCCGCGCGAGCAAACGTCCCCATTCGCGGGCCCGTTCGATCTCGCCCGGTTCGAGGACGTTGTCCTTGGACACGAAGAAGCTCTCCGGCTCGGCCAGGACGACGAAGCCGTGCTTGCGCAGGAGTTTGGCGATGGGGCGGGAGGCGCCTCCGCTCCATCGCCCGCGCAGGCTCGTGTCGAACGCCACGGCGTACCTGCCCCGGCCTACGCAGTGCGCCAGCCATTCACGCACGCCGGGGCCGGCGGCACCGGGTTCGACGACGACACCGCTGTTCGGCTTGGCGGCGGCAGCGACGGCCATCGTGCGGCTACCAGGGCGACTCATCCCGAGCATGTGGGTTGGGGCGCCGATAACGACGATCTCGGCCGAAGCCGGCCGATCCTCGATCGCAACGCCGACGGGAACGAGATCCAGCTCGGTACCGTCGAGACCTTCGGCGATCGCCTCGGCGATCTTTCGGGTGTTGCCGTACATGGACTCGTAGATCACGGTGGCGCGCATTTCGCTACCTGCCTTTCGCTTACAGCTTTGCGCCGCCCTCGCCGAGTCGACAGAGCCGATGGGGGGCGGTTCGGAGGGCCGTTGGACCCTGGTCGCAAGGCGGTCAGGCGGCGGGCAGGTGCACCGTGAACTCGGTCCGGCCCGGCTCACTCTGCACGGTGATCGTGCCGTCGTGAGCGCGCACGATGGCCTCGACTATCGACAATCCGAGCCCGGCGTTGCTCGTATCCGGACCTCGGCTGTGGTCGCCCCGGCGGAAGCGCTCGAACACGTGCGGCAGCACAATGCCGGGGATGCCCGGCCCGTCGTCGCGTACCGACAGTTCGACGATCCCGGCCGTGTCCGGGATGCGAACCGTCACCGTGACGATCGTGCCTGGCGGGGTGTGGGTGCGCGCGTTGCCGAGCAGGTTGGCCACCGCCTGGTGCAGCGCGTGAGCATCACCACGCACCTGCACCGGCTCGGGCGGCAGGTCGAGCTGCCACCGGTGTTCAGCCGCGGTGCGCCGCAGGTCGCCGACCGCATCGAGAGCCAGCCGGGTCAGGTCGACGTCCGACCGCTCGATGCCGGGCTGGGCGTCCAGCCGAGCCAGCAGCAGCAGGTCGTCGACGAGACGTCCCATGCGGTCGGACTCGGCATGGATCCGTTCGACAGCCTGGCGCACGTCGTCAGGCAGGTCGGGGGCGGTACGGAGCACGAACTCGGCGTGGCTGCGGATGACTGCGACCGGCGTGCGCAACTCGTGGCTGGCGTCAGCGGCGAAGTGCCGCAGCCTGTCTTCGCTGGTGTGCCGTTGGCTCAGCGATTTCTCCACGTGCTCGAGCATGGAGTTGAACGCCTCGGCGACCTGACCCACTTCGGTGCCCGGTGCCGAGGTCGGCACCCGTTCCGGCATCGACACCTCGCCGGTGCCGAGCGGCAGTGCGGAGACACGTAGCGCCGTGCCGGTGACCCGATGCAGCGGCCGCAACGACAGCCGCACACTCACTGCGCCGGTGATTGCCGCGACCACCACCGCGATGCCGAACACGGTGGTCTCGATCGTGGCCAGCTGGGTGATGGTCTCGTCGACCGCATGTTCGGGCAGGCCGGTGACGAGCAGATCGCCGTCACGTCCGGCGGTGACGAGCACGCGGTACTCGCCGAGGACGGGGAGGTCGACGGAGCGGGGCTTCGTCGACACCCGGAAGGAGGCAATCACGCTGCGGGCGCCGTCGGACAGCGAGCCCGGGCGGCCGACGACGCCGGCCGCGGTGACCACGCCGTCAGCCGCCCGCGCGCCGAGCGTGCCCTCAGGCTGCCCCACGACCGAGGAGAACGCGGCATCGTCGGGATCGCGGTCGCTCGAGGGATGCTCCAACGAGATCGCGTACCGCTGGCCCGCCTGGACGAGCTGCTGGTCGAGACGATCCTGCAGGAAGTTGTGGAGCAGCAGCAGGCTGACAATCGCCACGACAGCACTGGTCACCAGCAACAACGCGACGAGGACAGCAACAAGGCGGGCTCGCAGACTGATCCGTGCGGTGCGCGCTGCGATCGCGCTGCGGGCATCGCGAAGGCGGGACGGAGACGTCACGGCGCCGGCTTCAGGACATACCCGACACCGCGCACAGTGTGGATCATCGGCGCCCGGCCCTGATCGATCTTCTTGCGCAAGTAGCTGATGTAGAGCTCGACGACATGTGCGCGGCCGCCGAAGTCGTAACTCCACACCTGGTCGAGGATCTGTGCCTTCGACAGCACCCGACGCGGGTTGCGCATGAGGAAGCGCAGCAGTTCGTACTCCGTCGCCGTCAGGCCGATGATCTGGTCGGCGCGTCGCACCTCGTGCGCGTCCTCGTCCATGCTCAGGTCACCCACCGCCATCCGCGCACTGCTCGCCGGCTGGGCCACCGAGGCACGCCGGACCAGGCCGCGCAGGCGCGCGAGCACCTCCTCGAGGCTGAACGGTTTCGTGACGTAGTCATCGCCGCCCACGGTGATGCCGGCGATGCGATCCTCGACGGCATCGCGGGCCGTGAGGAAGAGGACGCAGACCTGCGGGTTGAGCTCGCGCAGCCGCTTCAACACCTCGAAGCCGTCGATGTCGGGCAGCATCACGTCGAGGACCACGGCATCCGGTTCGAATTCGCGGAATACGGTGACCGCGGTCGCGCCGTCGCCGGCCGTGCGGGCGTCCCACCCCTCGAACCGCAGCATGCTGGCCAGCACGTCGGCCAGGCTCGCCTCGTCGTCGACCACGAGTACCCGAACCGGGGTGCCGTCGGCACGCAGTATCGGAGCGGAAGGCTCGTCGGTGCGGGGTCCGCTCACCGGTTCAGGATGCCCGCAGACCGGGCACCGCGCCTCTGAATCTGCTCTCAATCCGCTGAGACCGAAGCACTTCACAGGCTGTTGAGAGCCATTCGAGAACCTGGCGCCGCATGCTCAGGGCACACGGACGAGCTGGAGTTGCCGAGTTGACCGCCATCATGACGCCACCGAGCGCACGGGCCCGAGCGCCGCAGCCCCCGCTGCTGCGCATCAGCCCCGAGGTCGCGCTCGGGGCCATCGGCGTCGGTGCACTCGCCGTGATCGCCTTGTGGTGGAAAGACACCATCTTCATCTCCGGATGGGGCGACTGGCTCACCAACGCCGGCCGGATCACCGGGCTGCTCGCGGGGTACGCGGTGATCGTCCTGCTCGCCCTGATGGCACGCGTACCGGCGTTGGAGCGCGGCGTCGGCACCGACCGGCTGGTGCGGTGGCACGCAGCGGGCGGCCGGTACACCGTCTGCCTCGCCGTCGCCCACACCCTGCTGATCATCTGGGGCTACGCGGTGACCGCGCACAGCGGCCTGGTGCACGAGACCGGGTCGCTGCTCACGACTTACCCCGACGTGATGATGGGGACCGTCGCGGTGGGGCTGCTCGTGCTCGTCGGGATCGTCTCGGCCCGCGCGGCGCGGCGCCGCCTCAGCTACGAGACCTGGCACTTCGTGCACCTGTACACCTACCTGGCCATCGCGCTGGCGTTCAGCCATCAGTTCTCGACCGGCGCAGACTTCATCAACCGTGCCCAGGCACGCTGGCTGTGGTCGCTGATGTACATCGCGGTCGCCGCACTGCTCGTCTGGTATCGCCTGCTCGCGCCACTGCGCTCGGCGTTGCGCCACCGGTTGCACGTCGTCGAGGTGCGGCAGGAGAACGCCGACACCGTCTCGGTGTACGTGTCGGGTCTTCGCATCGACGAACTCCGCGCCGAACCGGGCCAGTTCTTCCGCTGGCGTTTCCTCACCCGGGATCTGTGGTGGGCGGCGAATCCCTACTCGCTGTCGGCGGCGCCGCGCCCGGACCTGCTGCGCGTGACCGTCAAGATCACCGGATCGCACAGCGCGGCCCTGCGCCACCTCGCTCCTGGAACGAAGGTGCTCGCCGAGGGGCCGTACGGATCGTTCACTGCGGCCCGCCGCACCCGGCGCAAGGTGCTGCTCATCGCCGGCGGCGTCGGCATCACGCCCCTGCGGGCGCTCTTCGAGACGCTGCCCGGCCGTCCCGGTGACATCACCCTGCTCTACCGGGTGAACCGGCCCGAGGATCTCGTGCTGGCCACCGAGCTCGACGCGATCGCGGCGCAACGCCGAGCACGCGTCCACTATCTTGTCGGCCCCCCGAAGTTTGACGGTTCGGACCACCTGTCCCCCCGCAGGCTGCAGCGACTGGTGCCTGGTCTGGCCCAGCATGACGTCTACGTCTGCGGCCCCGAGCCGATGATGAATGCAGCACGTACTTCGCTGCGCACCAGCGGCGTTCCCCGCCGAAACATCCACGACGAGTCATTCACCTTCTGAGGCATCGACATGAAACGCGTTCTGTTGTCCGTGACCGGCACCGTTGTCGGGCTCGTGGCCCTGCTGAACTTCAAGACGCACGGCCATCCGATCGCTGCGGGCACGCTGCCCTCGGCCGGGTTGCCGAACGCATCGAGCACGTCTCCCGCCCAGGCGGGCACGAGCACGAGCGCTCCGCCGCGGGCAGGCACGAGCAGCCGCTCCAGCACCCCTGCTGCAAGCGCGGCCCGCACGATCGCCGGCAGCGCCGTCGAGACCCGGTACGGCGTCGTGCAGGTGCAGGTCAGCGTGCGGGGAACGAAGATCACCAATGTCCAGTTCCTGCAGCTCACGGCGTTCGACCAGCGCTCGGCCGAGATCAACAGCGCGGCGGCACCCATCCTGCTGCAGGAGACCCTGAGTGCGCAGAGCGCGCACATCGACACGGTGTCGGGAGCCAGTTACACCAGCGACGGCTACGCCCAGTCGCTGCAGAGCGCACTGGATCAGGTAGGGATCAAGTGACCAGTTCGACGGTCGCACGGCGCGTCGAGCACTGCATGGGCACGGTCTTCTCCTTCGACGTGCGCACACCCGGTTTCGACACCACCGTTCTCGACGACGCCGTCGACATCCTGCAGGACATCGACGCTCGATTTTCGACGTTCCGCGACGACAGCGAGGTGAGCCGGCTCGCCGCTGGAACCCTTCGCATATCGGAGTGTTCGGAGGACGTGCAATGGGTGCTACGCCGTTGTGCCGAGCTCACGGCCGAAACTGACGGCTACTTCTCCGCCTACGCCGGCGGCGCACTGGATCCGTCCGGCCTGGTGAAGGGTTGGGCCATCGAGCAAGCGAGCGACCTGCTCTGCATGGCGGGCTCGACCAGCCACTGCGTCAATGGCGGCGGTGATGTGCAATGCGTCGGTTGGGCCGGTCCGGACACGCCGTGGCGCGTCGGGGTGAGCCATCCGCTGCGGCGCGGCGAACTCGCGACCGTCGTGACCGGAACGGATCTCGCCGTCGCCACGTCGGGATCGGCCGAGCGCGGAGCTCACGTAGTCGATCCGCACACGCGGCGCGCCCCGGGCGCACTGGCGAGCGTGACGCTGATCGGACGGCATCTCAGCGACGTCGACGCCTACGCGACGGCGGCGTTCGCGATGGATGACGCCGCACGGGGCTGGCTCGAGTCGCTGGATGGGTTCCGCGCGTTCGTCGTCCAGGCCGACGGCGCCACCTGGAGCACCGGCTTCTGAGACGGCGTCGCCGACCCGATCGGGACGTTCGACTCCTCCGACAGGGGCGTTGCGTCCTGTGCTGCCGGGGCTCGCAGGGGAACCCTGAGCTAGGAGTTATCGCCTCGCCAGAGTGGAAGTGCACTATGCGGCTAGTGGTCGCCCTCGGCGGGAACGCCCTGCTCGAACGCGGTGAGCGTCCTGATGCCGCCGTGCAGCAGAAGCACGTA
Organism: Jatrophihabitantaceae bacterium; assembly: GCA_035999365.1. Lineage (GTDB taxonomy): Bacteria > Actinomycetota > Actinomycetes > Mycobacteriales > Jatrophihabitantaceae > DASYGT01. The sequence continues at coordinate 75,781 of DASYGT010000023.1, read as the reverse complement.
CGCCACGCCGCGCGCTCCCTTGCCGTGCTTGCGGCCGAGCACCAACTGATCATCTGCCATGGCAACGGGCCACAGATCGGCCAACTGGCAATGGAGAGCGAAGCCGACGCAGACCTGAGCCGTCCCTACCCGCTCGAGGTCCTTGTCGCCGAGACGCAGGGCATGATCGGGTACTGGCTGATGCAGGAGCTCGAGGCTGCGGGTGTGACGACGCCCGTCAACACGCTCGTCACACGCACCGTGGTGAACCCGCATGACCCGGCATTCGCCGCGCCCACGAAGTTCATCGGGCCGGTGTACACCGAGCGGCAGATGCACCGCCTCGCCCGCCGGCATGGCTGGACGGTCGCGCAGGACGGCGCACACTGGCGCCGCGTGGTGGCCTCACCGCTACCGCGGCGACTCGTCGAGATCGAGACTGTGATGACACTGCTCGACGCCGGCTCGATCGTGATCTGTGGCGGAGGCGGCGGAATTCCGGTAGCCGAGACCGACCACGGATTCACCGGCGTCGAGGCTGTCGTCGACAAGGACTTCACGGCCGCGATGATCGCCGCGGACGTCGCTGCCGATCGCCTGCTGATCATGACCGACGTCTCTGCCGTGATGTCCGGCTTCGGTACGCCACGCCAGCAGCCGATCAGCCATCTCAGCCTGGAGGAGATCGATCACCTGCAGTTCCCGCCGGGCTCGATGGGCCCGAAGGTCGCGGCCTGCAGGCGCTTCGCTGTCGCGACGGGCCATGCTGCGGCCATCGGATCGCTCGACGACGCCGTCGAGGTGCTTGCCGGAAATGCCGGCACGACGATCGGCCCACACTGATCGCAATGAGCGCGACGATCGCAACGAGCGCAGCGCCTGTTCCGTACTAGCCCGCGGCGATCTTCAGCAGTTCGCGCAGCTCGTCCTCGATCGACCGCGTAACCATGTCGACGTCCTGGATGTGATCGCGGTCAGCCGTCACGCCGAAGTACAAGGTGCCGTCGTACGACGCGATTGCCACCCCCAGCCGCAACCGATCGGCGATCGGCACGTAGGGATACAGCTCGCGCAGGCGGTGGCCGAGCAGGTACAGCGGGCCCGTCGGGCCGGGCACATTCGTCACGACCGTGACGACGGATCGCTGTGGGACCCGGACGAGCACAGACAGGGCGGCATTAACGGCACCCTGGGGCAGCAGCCCCGCGAGCCGTTCGATCAACACACCGGCCTCCGGCTCACCCGACGACTTGAGCCTGCCGATCTCGGCACGCACGGCCTCGAGACGGAACTGCGGGCTGCACACGTCCACCGGCAGCTCGGCAACCATCGCGGTGACCTCGTTGCCTGCGGTGCCGCGCTGCCCTGCGGTGCGGATCGAGACCGGAATCAGGGCGCGCACCTTGGCCGGGTCGGGCACTTCGCCACCGATGACCAGCAGATCGCGGAAGGCCTTCGTCACCGCGGCCAGCACCACGTCGTTCACGGTTCCGCCGAGCTCACGCTTGATGGTGCGAACGTCGTCGAGCTCGAACGCGCTGCTGCTCCACGATCGGCGGTTCCCGATCGTGCCCGTCAACAGCGACGACGGGGCAGGCACTCCGAGCTCACCGAAGCGAAGCACACCACGCGCCGTCGTTCCGACTGCACCGAGGACTCGCATCGGATCACGGACGGTGCGCGACGCGACCCTCGCGGCCGCGACAACCTGCGCGGGCAACCGGGTGGCCCGCACGTCGAGCGACTCGTGCTGGCGTCCGACCCGCGGGGCGACCGCAGGTTCGGAGCCGGAGTCCGGCGTGGCGTCGAGGATGGCGCCGAGCAGGTCTGCGCCGCCGATGCCGTCGACGATGCTGTGGTGGACCTTGCTGATCATCGCCCAGCGCCCGTCTTCAAGGCCCTCGACGAACCACGTCTCCCACAGCGGCCGGCTGCGATCGAGCGGCTGGGCCATCAGACGCCCGACCAGGTCGTGCAGCTGGCGCAACCCACCCGGATGCGGCAGCGCGGTCCATTGCAAGTGGTCGCTGACGTCGGAGGAAGGGTCGTTCACCCAGCGCGGACCGCCGAGGTGCATCCACGGCTCGCGCAGCCGCTGCCCGAAGCGCGGCAGCTTGGCCACCCGCGCCGTGACGTGCCGCAGGATCTCGCTCCGTTCGGGCATGGGGCCGTCGAACACCGCCACGGACGCGATGTGCAGGGACGTGTGCCCCGTCTCCAGGCGGAGGAACGCGGCGTCCAGTGGTCGCAATGCGGTCATGTTCGCACTCCCTCGTAGGCAGCGTGGTCCGGATGCTGAGCGGACCTCGCACTTCGACTCTCGCCGCCTCCTGACACCGTCGCCAGAGGGCTAAGGTCCCCCCGGATTGGCCTCTTGGACCCTGAATATCCGGGCCGAGCCGGCGTGTACTCGGATCATGGACGCGATCGTGTATCCCGCTCGGCTCGACGGCACGCTCGATCCCGCCACCAGCAGGTGGAAATGGCTGCTGAAGTGGCTGCTCGTCATTCCGCACATCGTCGTACTGGCAGTGCTGTGGCTGGCCGTCACCCTGCTGACGATCGTCGCGGGCTTCGCGATCCTGTTCACGGGTCGCTACCCGCGGTCCATCTTCGACTTCAACCTCGGCGTGATGCGCTGGACGTGGCGGGTGTCGTTCTACACGATCAGCGCGTTCGGCACCGACCGCTACCCGCCGTTCACCCTTGCCGACGTACCGGACTACCCGGCGCACTTCACTGTGGACTATCCCGAGCACCTCTCCCGCGGATTGGTGCTGGTGAAGTGGTGGCTGCTCGCCCTGCCGCAGTACGTGATCGTCGGGCTGCTCGCCGGCGGCTGGGGACTCGGCTGGACCGGTGGCTGGCGCATCGCTACCGGCGGTGGACTGATCAGCATCCTTGCCCTCGTCGCCGCCGTGGCGCTGCTCGTGCGCGGCAGGTACCCGACCCAGTTGTTCGACCTGATCATGGGCTTCAACCGGTGGTGTTACCGCGTGCTCGCGTATGCAGCGCTGATGCGCGACGAGTACCCGCCGTTCCGCCTCGACAGCGGCGGCACCGACCCCGGCTCCCGTCCCACTCCGAGGCCGTCCACCGGCCCGACCGGGGCAGCGGCGCACACCCAGCATGAAGCGAGGAGTGCGGCATGAAGGCCCACGAGATCATGACCACCGACGTCATCACCGTGCATCCGGACACGACCGTCCGAGAGGCTGCCGCGCTGCTCACCGAGCGTGGCATCACCTCACTTCCTGTCGTCGACGACAGCAACCGTGTCATCGGCATCGTCAGCGAGGTCGACCTCATCCGTGACCGCATGCCGCACGACCCGCGTAGCCATCTGCGACAGGACGATTCGGAAGATCAGAAGGATCCGGCGCAGCGCGTCGCCGAGGTGATGTCGGACGTCGTCGTCTGCCTCAGCGCGAATGCCGACGCCGCGGATGTCGCCGAGCTGATGCTCGACAACAACGTGCGCGCCGTGCCGATCGTCGACGGCTCGCAGCTCGTCGGCATCGTCAGCCGGCGCGACCTGCTGCGCACGCTGCTGCGCGATGACATCGCCATCGAGACCGAGATAACCCAGCGCCTCGCCGATCTCGCCGGCAAACCGAACCGCTGGCCGGTCAACGTCCACGACGGCGTCGTTCGGATCGACGGCCGTTTCGACGATGCGCCTCAGCACGACGTGGTCGTTCTCCTCGCGCGGACCGTGCCCGGCGTGATCCGGGTTCACACGCATCGGCATCGCTGGCTGTGAACCACGTGCCGGCATCCACTGACGACGGGCTCGCCCGATTGGACGAGTACTGGCGAGCGGCGAACTATCTCAGCGCCTGTCAGATCTACCTGCTCGACAATCCGCTGCTCACCGAACCGCTACGCCCGGAACACATCAAGCCGCGGCTCCTCGGCCACTGGGGCACCACGCCCGGGCTCAACTTCGTCTACGCGCACCTCAACCGCGTGATCACCAGCCGCAGCCTCGACATGATCTACGTGTTCGGGCCGGGACACGGCGGCCCGGCGGCGGTCGCGAACGCGTACCTGGAGGGGACCTACACGGAGGTCTACCCGCCGATCCGCGAGGACACCGAAGGGCTGCGACGGCTGTTTCGACAGTTCTCCTTTCCCGGCGGCATCCCCAGTCACATTGCGCCCGAGACGCCGGGATCGATCCACGAAGGTGGCGAGCTGGGCTACTCGCTCGTCCACGCCTTCGGCGCCGCGATGGACAACCCCGATCTCGTGGTCGCCTGCGTGGTCGGCGACGGCGAGGCAGAGACCGGCCCACTCGCGGCGAGCTGGCACTCCAACACGTTCCTCGATCCGCGCACGGACGGCGCCGTACTGCCGATCCTGCACCTCAACGGCTACAAGATCGCCAACCCCACGGTGCTGGCCAGGATCCCCCGCCACGACCTGCTTTCGATACTCAGCGGGTACGGCTACCGCCCGATCGTCGTCGAAGGGCATGAGCCGGCCGCAATGCACCGCGCTATGGCGGCGGCCCTCGACGATGCCTTCGACGACATCGCCGCGATCCAGCACGCCGCCCGCAACGGCTCGACGGATCGGCCGGTCTGGCCGCTGGTCGTCCTCGTCACGCCGAAGGGCTGGACCGGTCCGCGTGAGGTCGACGGACTGCCGATGGAGGGCACCTGGCGCGCCCATCAGGTGCCGATCGCAGCCGCACGGACCAACCCGGAACATCTGCGCCTGCTCGAAACCTGGCTGCGCAGCTACCGGCCGCAGGAGCTCTTCGACGCTGACGGCCGGCTACGCGCCGATCTGCGCGCGCTGGCCCCGTCGGGCGAGCACCGCATGAGCGCCAATCCGCATGCCAACGGGGGGCTGCTGCGCCGCGAGCTCGAGCTCCCCGACTTCCGTCGCTACGGGGTGGAGGTGGCCAAGCCGGCGACGACCACCGACGAGGCGACCCGCGTGCTCGGCAGATGGCTGCGCGACGTCATCCGGGCGAACCCACACAACTTCCGGCTGTTCGGCCCGGATGAGGTCGCGTCCAACCGCCTTGGTGCGGTGTTCGACACGACGGACCGGGTGTGGGAGGCCGAGATCCTGCCCGGCGACGAGCACCTCGCGCAGGACGGGCGGGTGCTCGAGGTGCTGTCCGAGCATCTGTGTCAGGGCTGGCTGGAGGGCTATCTGCTTACCGGTCGGCACGGCATGTTCACCTGCTACGAAGCGTTCATCCACATCGTCGACTCGATGGTGAACCAGCACGCCAAGTGGCTCAAGAGCACCAAGCAGATCCCGTGGCGGCGCCCGATCGCCTCCTTCAACTACCTGCTCAGCTCACACGTGTGGCGCCAGGACCACAACGGGTTCTCGCACCAGGATCCGGGATTCATCGATCACGTCGTGAACAAGAAGGCTGAGATCGTCCGGGTGTACCTGCCGCCGGACGCGAACTGCCTGCTTTCGGTGTCCGACCACTGCCTGCGCAGCCACGACTACATCAACGTGATCGTGGCGGGCAAGCAACCGAGCCTGAACTACCTGGACATCGGCGAGGCGATCGCCCATTGCACCCGCGGAATCGGCATCTGGGACTGGGCAAGCACTGATGCCGACGACCACCCTGACGTCGTCCTGGCCTGTGCTGGCGACATACCGACTCTGGAGACGCTCGCCGCCGCCGACCTGCTGCGGCAGCACTTCCCCGACCTTGCGGTCCGAGTCGTGAATGTCGTCGACCTCATGCGCCTGGAGCCGAACACCGAACATCCACACGGGCTCTCCGACAGGGATTTCGAAACCGTCTTCACCACCGACCGGCCGGTGATCTTCGCCTACCACGGCTACCCGACGCTCATCCACCGGCTCACCTATCGCCGAAACGGGCACCACAACATTCACGTGCGTGGCTACAAGGAGGAGGGCACGACGACTACGCCGTTCGACATGGTGATGCTGAACGACCTCGACCGCTTCCACCTGGTGATGGACGTGATTGATCGCGTGCCGGGTCTCGGGTCCGACGCCGCCCACGTCCGGCAGGCGATGGACGACGCTCGCACGGCGGCGCGGGCATACACGCGCGAGCACGGCGAGGACGCACCGGAGATTTCCGGTTGGGTCTGGCCGTACTGACGCCCTGTCCTGAAGGAGCTGCCACGCTGATCGGACTGTCCGCGGCCGAGGTCGCAGCCCGCCGCGCCGACGGCCGGACCAATGCCGTCGCGGCTCAGACGAGTCGCACCACCGCCGAAATCGTTCGGGCGAACGTCTTCACCTTCTTCAACGGGCTGTTGCTGACGCTGTTCGTCATCATCGCCGCGACTGGTCGCTGGCAGAACGGACTGTTCGGCCTCGTCATCGTGGCCAACGCCGGCATCGGCATCTTCTCGGAACTGCGCGCTAAGCGAACACTCGACCGCCTCGCGCTGCTCAACGCACCGATGGCTCGGGTCGTCCGCGACGGCGTGGTCGCAGACATCGAGGTGATCGACGTCGTCGCCGACGATGTGATCGACATCAGGATCGGTGACCAGGTCGTGGCCGATGGCACGCTGCTGACCAGCGACGGGTTGGAGATCGACGAGTCTCTTCTCACCGGTGAATCTGAGGCCGTGCCCAAGCGTTGCGGCGACGAGGTCCGGTCGGGATCGGTCGTCGTGTCGGGTGAGGGCCTCTTCCGCGCCACGGCAGTCGGGGCGGCGGCCTACGCCACGAAGCTGGCCACCGAGGCTCGACGCTTCACGCTGACCCGTTCGGAGCTCGTGGCCGGCACCAACCGTTTGCTGCGGTGGATCTCGCTGCTGATGCTCGTCGTCGGGCCCGTCGTGCTCTGGAGCCAGTTCCGCACCCACGACAACGCCGGCTGGCAGGACGCAGTCACCGGAGCGGTCGCCGCCCTCGTCGGCATGGTTCCGGAGGGGCTCGTCCTGCTCACGAGTCTCGCCTTCGTCCTCGCGACGATCACGCTCGCACGGCAGCAGACGCTCGTGCAGGAACTTCAGGCCGTGGAGGGATTGGCCCGCGTCGACGTCGTCTGCCTCGACAAGACGGGCACCCTCACCCACGGCGACATCGCCTTCGACGCGCTGCGGGTCCTCGATCACACCGACGAATCGGACGTCCGTGCCGCGCTCGGGCTGTTCGCCTACGGCGCAGGCACGAATGCGACAGCTCTTGCCGTCGCCCGTGCCTTTCCGGAATCACCATGGCAGCGGGTGGGCGATGTTCCTTTCTCCTCTGCGCGCAAGTGGTCCGCGGTGTCGAGCGACAGCGGCGGCCACTGGCTGCTCGGCGCGCCCGACGTCCTTCTCGCTGCCGCCACGGACGAGGTGCGCACTCAAGCCGACGAGCTCGCCGCGTCGGGACGCCGGGTGCTCCTGCTGGCTCGCTGCCCGGCACTACCCGCCGAGGTCGACGGCCGGTTTGCCCTCGCTGCGATCGACCCCGTCGCGCTGGTCGTCCTCGCCGAGCGCGTGCGCGACGACGCCGCGGAGACCATGCGCTACTTCACGGCGGAGGGTGTCGACCTCAAGGTGATCTCTGGCGACAACCCGCGCACGGTCGGCGCGATCGCCGCGGAGGTGGGCGTCCCGGGGGTCGGTGGCCCGCAAGACGCCGTGGATGCCCGCACCCTGCCGGACGATCTCGACGAGCTGGCCGACGTGCTGGAGCGGCACAGTGCCTTCGGTCGTGTGTCCCCGCACCAGAAGCGCGCTTTCGTCGCCGCCCTGCAGCGCCGCGGGCATGTGGTGGCGATGACGGGCGACGGCGTGAACGACGCCCTCGCCTTGAAGGATGCCGACATCGGCATAGCGATGGGTTCCGGTTCGCCGGCTACCAGGGCGGTCGCACAGATCGTCCTGCTCGACGGCCGCTTCGCGCATCTGCCCCAAGTGGTCGCCGAAGGACGCCGTGTCACGGCGAACATCGAACGAGCCGCGAACCTGTTCCTCGTCAAGAACGTCTACTCCCTCGTGCTTGCCGTGATCGCGGCTGCGACCGTGTCGGCCTACCCGCTCGCGCCGATCCAGTTGACGCTCATATCGACGCTCACGATCGGGCTGCCCGCCTTCGTCCTCGCCCTCGCACCGAATGCGCGCCGTTACGTGCCGGGCTTCCTCACCCGCATCATGCGATTCGCGGTTCCGACCGGGGTCGCGGCGGGTGCGGCGGCGTACGCCGCGTATCGGACCACGCGCGAGCTCGACGCCGCCGGCGGGGTCGCGGCCGCTCGGACGTCGGCCACCATCGCAGTGCTCGTCGTCGCCCTCTGGACGCTGCTCGTGCTGTCCCGCCCGCTCAACGGCTGGAAGGTGGGACTAGTCGTGGGTATGGCTGGGTTCGTCGCGGTGACGGTCGCGATCCCGGCTCTCGCTGAGTCGGTGTTCCTGCTGCACAGCACGGCGCAGCGCCTGCTTATCGGTGTGGCGATCGGAGCGGGCGGAGCGCTGTGCGTCGAGGTGTCGGCGCGGATCGCGGGATATGCCCGGCACGCGGACCTGCAGTCGGGCGACGGCAGCGGCCACGGCAGCGGCGACGGCACACCGGCCCATGTCGACGACCGACAGTGCCTCAGTACGGAGTAGGTCGCGCAGTGGCTGCCACTGCACGGCAAGCACCGCGAGAACGACATTCAGCACAACTGCGGCGTCGAGCATCCGGTTACGCGCGCCGCGCGCATGGGCGGGGCGTAATGCCAGGGCAACGGCGAGCTGCGCGAATGCGAGGCTGACGAAGATCGTGCTCTGCCACGGGTGCCCATCGTGCTTCGCCCACGCGCCGGCGAGCAGGCACACGAGCGCGATCACCGAACCGAGCAGTCCGACCCTGCGGCCGGTGTGCGCGTCGAGCAACTGTTCGTCGGGTCGACGGGGCGGCCGGCTGAGCACGTCGCGCGCAGCCGGTTCGTTGCCCATGGCCACGCCCGGCAGCCCGTGAGTCAGCAGGTTCACCCACAGGATCTGGCCGGACTGCAACGGCAGCGGGAATCCGACCGCCGGCCCCACGAGCATGATGAGTACCTCGGCAGCACCCCCGCTGAGTCCGTAGTGCAGGAAGCGCCGGAGGTTGTCGTACGCACGGCGCCCCTCGCCTATCGCCCCCACCATTACCGACAGGTCGTCGCCGGTCAGGACGATGTCGGCCGCCTGCTTGGCCACCTCGGTGCCTCGCCTGCCCATGGCGATGCCGACGTCGGCGACACGCAGAGCGGGAGCGTCGTTCACGCCGTCGCCGGTCATCGCGACGATCTCGCCCTGCGCCTGCAGCGACCTGACGATCGCCGTCTTCTCCTCCGGACGCACTCGGGCATGCACGTTGTCGATCGCGATACCGACACCGCGCGCGATCGCGTGCGCCGTGGCCTGGTGATCCCCCGTGATCATCACCGGCTGCACCCCGGCAGCGCGGAACGCAGCGACGAACGCCGCCGATTCCGGCCGCGGCGGGTCCGCGAAGGCGACGACGCCCAACAGCCGCAGGTCATGACTGATCCCGGATATTTCTTCCGTCCTCATGGTCACCGCGACCACACGATGGCCACGGTCGGTGAGCGCGCCGAGAGCTGCCTCCGCGCGACTGACCTCCGCGGCGTCGATGCTTCCCGCCACGCGCAGCAGCGCGTCGGGTGCACCCTTCACGATCGTGAGCAGGCCGCCACCGGGCGTCCGGTGCACCGTCGTCATCGTTCGAGCGGCCGCGTCGAACGGGGTCTCCGCGATGCGTGGCCGTTCCCGGCGAACGGCACTCACATCGACGCCGTCCTCGAGTGCGGCGGTGACGAGTGCCACCTCGAGCGGGTCGTCGCGCTCGCCGGGTTGCAGATCGGGACCGGCGCAGGCGTCGTTGCACAGCACGCACGCCTCGAGCAATGCATGGACTTCGTCAGCGTTCCCGTCCGGCGTCCACACCTGCGCGATCGACATGCTGCCGCTCGTCAGCGTGCCCGTCTTGTCGGTGGCGATGACGGTGACTGAGCCGAGTGCTTCGACCGCGGCGAGGCGCCGAACGACGGCACCCGCAGTGGCCATGCGATGCGCCCCCATTGCCAGCGACAAGGAGACGACCGCCGGAAGGGATTCGGGAATCGCTGCCACGGCGAGGCTGACGGCCAGCACGAGGCTCGTCTCGACCGAACGCCCGGACAGCAGGTTGAGGGTGCCGACGGCGAGGGCCGCGACGGCGACGACCAGCGCGAGGCGGCGGCCGAGCACCGCAAGTTGACGCTGCACCGGAGTCGGTGGGATTCGGCTGTCGCGAACCGAGCGCGCGATGCGGCCGACGGCCGTGGCCTCCGCCGTACCGGCGACCTCGACATCGCCTCGCCCGCGGGTGATCACAGTGCCCGCGAATACGTCATCACCACTGGCCTTGTCGACTGCCGCCGATTCGCCCGTCAGCAGAGACTCGTCAGCCCGCAGCGCATGACTGTCCGTGAGGAGTCCGTCTGCGGCAACGACGTCGCCCGCGACGACACGTAGCAGGTCTCCGCGCACCACGTCGCGCGCGTCGATGTCGATCGGCAGGCCGTCACGCACCACGGTGGCGCGCGGCGCCGTGAGCGACGCGAGCGCCGTCAGCGCACGCCCAGCACGCACCTCCTGCCCTGCGCCGAGCAGGCAGTTGATGACCACCACGACGGCGATCACCCCCATGTCGGCGAGGTCGCCCACAGCCGCCGTCAACACGCCGGCAACGATCAGAACGACGATGACGACCTCGCGCAACTGACCGACAAGCGCCCGCGGCCAGCCCAACGCCGGTGCGGCGAGCACCTCGTTACGGCCGTCGACGGCGAGGCGCTGTGCCGCCTCGCCGCGGCTGAGTCCGGTGATCGTCACGGCGTGTCGACCGCGGCGTCTCTGAGTCGCGGATTGGCGATGCTCACCAGTTCAGGGTCGTCGTCAATTGCCGCCGGCAGTACGGACCGAGGTCCTGACTAGCGAGGGCTACTGACCTTGGTCCCGATAGGACGGGGCGCTCGTCCATGTCGGCGCACCACCGGCCGGGCGACAGTCAACGTAGGCGACGCGCGCCGGATATCGACCGAGACGGGAACGACCATGACTGAGGACGGCAAGGGTGAACAGAGCCGGATCGTTGTCGGCATCGACGGATCAGAGGCCGGCCAGCATGCACTGGAATGGGCGGCCGCCGAAGCCGAACGTCGCGGTGCGCACCTGGTGATCGCCCACGCGGGCGATCTCCCCAACCGAAAGTCGCTGAGCGAGGACACGGCGCGTGCCGCCCTGCGCGAGATCGAGTCCTACGGTCGTCAGCTGCTCGACGACGCCGTCGAGGTCGTCGCCGAAGACTTTGAGGCCGTCGACGTGCGCACCGAACTCGTCGAGGCGAATCCCGGCCACCTGCTCGTGGATCTGAGCAACGACGCTTCACTCGTGGTGGTGGGTCGGGGCAACGCCCCCACCCTGGCCCGGTTCGTGCTGGGCTCGGTGAGTCAGCACGTCGCCGCGCATGCCGCCTGCCCGGTGATCGTCGTCGACGGTTCCGCTCCCACCGCCGAGACGATCGTCGTCGGTGGCTCCCCCACCGCTGGGGGCCGGCGCGCCCTGCGCTTCGCCTGCAGTGAGGCCGAGCGTCGCGGCGCTCCTGTCGTCGTCGTGCGCTCGTGGAGCGAACTTTCCTTCGTCGGCACCGGACCGTCCTACGGCAACTCTGTTCCCTTCTCCGCAGTCGAAGAGGCGGAGCAGGACGTGCTCGATGATGTCGTCCGAGCCGCGCGGGAGGAGTTTCCGACCGTCGAGATCACCGGCGAGCTCACCTCGACCAGCGCCTATCACGCGCTCACCCAGGCGGGCGAGAAGGCAGCGCTGCTGGTCGTGGGCTGCCGCCGCGACGAGCACAGTCACCTTCCGCACCTTGGCCCGCTGACTTCCTGGCTGATGCACCACTCGCCGTGCCCGCTGGCGATCGTCCCCGCCCTCTGAGAAGAGCCTCAGTAGAGCGGGCCGGTCTTGGTCGCGGGCGAGATGGTGTCGTCCACGCGGTAGGTCAGCCGGCTGTCGTCCACATCGACGACACCGGGCACGGCGCGGATGGCGCGCACGAGCGACACCATCACGAGCCGACGCTCGATCTCACCACTGATCTCCACTACGCCCTCGCGCACGCTGAGGCCGACGCTCCGGGTGTGCAGCAGGAACGACCCGACCATCACCTCGCGCAGGATCTGCTCGCGAATGTCCTCGTCGGTGCGCAGGAACGGCTTGAGCAGGTCGGCGCGTGACACGATGCCGACGAGGCGTCCGTCGCTGTCGACGACGGGCAGTCGGCGCACCCGGCTTGCGGCGGCCAGCCGCACGGCCGCAGAGATCGGGGTATCGCGCATCGTGACAACGGCCGGCGACGTCATCAGGTCACGGGCTGTCGTCGCGTGCACCTTGGCGCGGGACTCGCTGCGCCAGGACATGCGGTGCCCACGGGGTCGGGCGATGCGGCCGCCGGACACGCGGGCGAGCAGATCGGCCTCGGAGACGACTCCGACCACGCGGTGCTCCGAATCGACCACCGGCACGGCGCTGATCCTGTTGCGGCTCATGGCGCCGAGGATCTCCTTGAACACGGCATCCTCGTGCGCTGTCACGACTCCGGTCACCATGACCTCGCGGACGAACTGCGCTCCGTATGCGGGCGCCTTCGCCGGCCGTCGCTTCGTGGCCTCAGCGTGTGCCACCGAGCCCAGGTAGCGCAGGGTCGCCGTGAACTGCTCATCGGTGGTGTCGCCGAAGAGGCTCGCTCGGCTACCCACAGGCGGAATCTCAGACCTGTAGCTGGACATGTAGGACTCCTCTCGCGGGCGACTCCCTGCCGCTCAGCTCGTCTCCGGCTCCATTCGGATCGCTCCGCTCGGGCACTCGGCGGCGCAGAGGCCGCAGCCCTTGCAGTAGTCGTAGTCGATGGAGTAGCCGTGCGGGCCGTCGCCCTTGATGACGGCGTTGTCCGGGCAGACTCCGAAGCAGTTGTCGCAGCCGAAGCAGTTGCCACACGACATGCAGCGTCGTGCTTCGTACACGGCCGTGTCGGCGTCGAGCCCGCCCACCACCTCGGCGAAGTCAGTCGTGCGGCGCGCGGCGTCGAGCTGCGGCCGCACGGAATGCGGGGCGTCGCTGTAGTACCAGCTGTTCAGGTCGCCGAACGCGATCGGCACGGGCGTGCTCGTCGGGGCTGCCTGCGCCGGCGCTCCCCCGTTCAGCTGCGACGCGGTCGCCATGCCCAGCCAACGATCGATGTTGCGCGCGACGGTCCCCCCATGCCCGATCGAGACTGTCACCGAGCGTGCGGACGGCACGGCGTCGCCGCCGGCGAAGATCCCGGGGTGGCCGGTCATCATCGTGTCGTCGACCGCCACCGTCCCGTCCACAATCGCGACTCCGGGGATGCCGTCGAAGATCGCGCGGTCGACGTCCTGACCGAGCGCGAGTACGACGGCATCGGCGTCGAGCGTCTCGAATTCGCCCGTGGGTTGCGGGACGCCCTCGTCGTCGAGCTCCATGCGTTCGAGGCGAACCTCGCCGCCGTCGACCGCGGCGATCGTGTTCAGCCACTTGATCCGGACGCCCTCGTCAAGGGCCTCTTCGAGCTCGATGTCGTTGGCGGGCATCTGCGCTTGCGTGCGCCGGTACACGATGATCGCGTCGTCTGCACCGAGCCGCCGCGCGGTGCGTGCAGCGTCCATGGCGGTGTTGCCGCCGCCGTAGACAACGACGGTACGGCCGAGCTGTGGGCGCTCACCTGCCGCTGCGCTGCCGAGCAAGGCCAACGCATCCACCACGCGCGCTGCCTGACCAGCCGGGATGTAGGCACGGTGGCTCAGCTGTGCGCCGACGGCGAGGAAGGCCGCGTCGAACGACCCTTCGCGCATCGCGGCTTCCACGTCGTCCACGCGGGTGTCTAGCCGCAGTTCGACGCCGTTTGAGAGCAGGCGCTCGATCTCGGCGTCGAGCACGTCCCGCGGCAGACGGAACGTCGGGATGCCGTAGCGCATCATGCCCCCAGCGGCCGATCCGGCGTCGCGGATCTCGACGGCGTGCCCGAGGCGGCGCAAGTGGTACGCCGCAGACAGGCCGGCCGGACCGGCACCGACCACGAGCACGCGCTTGCCGGTCGATGGGGCAGGTGCCGGCAGCGTCCAGCCTTGTCGGATTGCCTCGTCGCCGAGGAAGCGCTCGACGGAGTTGATGCCGACGGAGGTGTCGAGTTCGGCACGGTTGCAGGCCGTCTCGCACGGGTGATAGCAAACCCGGCCCATGACCGCCGGGAACGGATTGTCATTGACCAGACGCCGCCACGCAGTCTCGTAGTCGGCCTCCTCGGCCGAGTACAGCCACGCCTGTATCTGCTCGCCGGCCGGGCACGCGTGGTTGCATGGCGGCAGTCCGTCGAAGTACACGGGGCGCTCACTGCGCCACATGCCGGTGTGGTTGGCCAGGCTGGACTTGACGTCCAGCGTGATCGCGAACGGCTTGTGCGTCACCGCGACGCCTCCTCGATCAGTCCATAGCGCGCGACGTTACGGTCGGCGATCTGCTGCAGCCGCGCGACGATGTCCGGACGGCCCGCGCCGGCGAACAGATGCGCGTAGCGCTTCTGCGGGCGCAGGTACTCCTCGACGGGCACCCGGCCGCGTATCGGCAATACCGAGGTCACCGTGCCGTCTGTGGCCTCGTACACCGGGAACAGGCCACTGCGTTGTGCCAGCCGCGCCAGCTGCACCGTCTGTGCGGGCGCCGAGCCCCAGCCGAGCGGGCACGGCACCAGCACGTGCAGGTATCGCGCTCCCCGGATCGACATCGCCTGGGTGACCTTCGCCTCGAGGTCGTGCAGGTCGGCGATGGTGGCCGTCGCGACGTAGGCGATGTCGTGCGCCATGGCGATGCGCGGTGCGTCTTTGCCCTGCCCGAACGGGTTGCCCGGCGACGGGCCCACCGCTTCGGTAGTGGCAGTGCGCGCAGCCGGTGGCGTTGCACCGGAACGCTGCACGCCGGTGTTCATGTATGCCTCGTTGTCGTAGCAGACGTAGAGCACATCGTCGTTGCGTTCGAACATGCCGGACAGGCAGGCGAAGCCGATGTCGACAGTGCCACCGTCGCCGCCCTGGGCGAGCACCCGGATGTCATCCCTCCCCTGCGCGTGGAACGCGGCCGCGACTCCGGATGCGACCGCGGGTGCGTTGGCGAACAGCGAGTGAAGCCAGGGCAACTGCCATGAGCTCTCCGGATACGGCGTCGAGAAGACCTCCAGGCAGCCGGTCGCGTTCACCGTCACCAGCCGGCCGTTCGTTGCCCGCACGGCCGTGTCGAGGACGTACCGGGCCGCAAGCGCCTCGCCACATCCCTGACACGCGCGGTGACCCGAGTTCAGGGCGTTGCGACGGTCGGGGTTCGACTGCTCCGTTCGCTCGGTGATGTCGAGCAGCCGGTTGCCCACTGCCCGACTGCCCACCTGGTAGAACTTCACGCTCATGCGCGCACCTCCGACAGTTCCCGCGCCATGACGTCGTCCTTGACGTCGAGGAACCCGAACGTCTCGAGGGTCCCGGCCGCGGCGTCGGCGAGGACGCCGCGCAGGGCGGCGGTGGTCACCGCACGCCCGCCGAGCCCGGCCACGACAGTCGAGATACGAATGGGATTCCCGGCAAGCGCCGTGCGGACGTCAGCAGAGACCACGCCGCCGGCTCCTGGCGCGAAGGCGCGTTCGATGACGATCACATGCTTGGCGTTCGCCAGCGCGTGCCGTACGTCCTCGGCGGGGAACGGACGGTACATCGTCAACGACACGACACCGAACGGATCTGTGTCGGCGAGCTCGTCGGCCAGGTCTCGCACGGTGCCGGTGATCGAGCCGATCGTCATCAGCACGGTGTCGGTGCCCTCGGTGCGGTAGCTCGACACTGCCTCGAGGTGCTGCCCGGTGAGCTCCGAGTAATGCGCCGTGAGATCGGTGAACGTCTCGAGCGCTTGCATGAGTTGACGGTGTGCGAGCACGCGAACCTCGGTAAACGCATCCGGGCCGACCATCGCGCCGATCGTCACCGGCTCGTCGGGATCGAGAACTTGGCGCGGCACGAAAGGCGGCAGGAAGTCATCCACGACCGACGCCTCTGGAACATCGATCGGTTCGACGGCGTGGGTGAGCACGAAGCCGTCTACACACACCATCACGGGCAGCGACAGGCGCTCGGCCAACGCGAAGGCCACGACGTGCAGGGCGACGGCAGCCTGGTTGTCCTCCGCGTACAACTGCACCCAGCCGCAGTCACGCTGGCTCATCGAATCGCTGTGGTCGTTCCAGATATTGATCGGCGCCCCGATCGCGCGGTTCGCCACCGTCATCACGACCGGCAAGCCGAGTCCCGCGACGTTGAAGAGCGCTTCGGTCATGTAGAGCAGTCCCTGGCTAGCCGTGGCCGTGTACGCACGCGCACCTCCCGCAGAGGCGCCCAGTGCCGCCGACATCGCCGCGAACTCGGATTCGACAGTGATGAACACACACGGCGCGAGCTCGCCGGATTTCACCATCGCACCGACGGCCTCGACGATGTGCGTCTGCGGCGTGATCGGGTACGCGGGTACGACCTGCGGGCGGCAGCGCGCAACCGTCTGGGCGATCGCGCGGGAGCCCTCGATCTGGCTACGCATGAACTGCCTCCGCGACCGCTCGGTAACCAGCCTCGGCAGCCGCGAAGTTCGCCGCGGCCACCTCCGGATTGAAGCGTTCGGCCGTCGCCTTCTCGATCGACGCGAGGGTCACGAGTCCGGTGAGGGCCGCGAACGCACCGAGCAGGCAGACGTTCGGCAATGGCCGTCCGACGTGCAGACGGGCCAGATCGGTGGCCGCGACGGTGACAAGGTGAGCCGGGTTGCGTAGCTGGTCAAGCGGCACGAGTCCGAGCGCGGCGGCCGATCGAGTGGAGTTCACCAGCACAAAGCCGTCCGGCACCAGGCCGGAGAACACGTCGATGTGCCGAAGCAGCGTGGCGTCGACGATCACTACGGCGTCCGGCGCTGCGATCGGTTCGCGTACGCGGATCGGGCGATCGGAGACCCGGCAGAAGGCCGTCACCGGCGCGCCCATCCGTTCGGAGCCGAAGCTGGGGATGGCCTGCGCCTCGTGGCCGTCGTAGAACGCAGCGACGGAGAGCAGCTCGGCGGCGGTGACGACTCCTTGTCCGCCACGGCCGTGCAGCCGGATGCCGAACTCGGTGCCGGGCATCGTCATGCACCGAGTCGCGAGCCGACGAGACGGCTCAGGTCGGCGAGGCGGGCCGTGTAGCCCCACTCGTTGTCGTACCAACCGAAGACCTTCGCCATCCGGCCGGATGCCTGGGTGAGCTCTGAGTCGAACAGGCAGGATGCGGTATCACCGATCACGTCGGTGGAGACGATCGGATCGGTTGAGTACCGCAGCCTGCCGGCGAGCGGTCCCGCTGCCGACGCGGCGGCGAATGCCTCGTTGATCTGTGCCGCCGTGACGTCCCTGTTCAGCAGCACCGCGAGATCGACGAGCGAACCATCCACCACAGGCACGCGCAGCGCGACGCCGTCGAGCCGCCCGGCGATGTCCGGGATGACCTCGCCGACTGCCTTCGCGGCGCCTGTCGTCGTCGGGATGATGTTCACTGCGGCTGCTCGAGCGCGGCGCGGGTCCTTGTGCGGGCCGTCGAGCACGTTCTGGTCGTTGGTGTACGCGTGCACGGTCGTCATGTAGCCACGCTCGATGCCGAACGCGTCGTGCAGCACCTTGACCATCGGCGCAACGCAGTTCGTCGTGCAGGACGCGTTGGAGATCACATGGTGGTGCGCGGGATCGTAGATCTCGTCGTTCACGCCCATGACGATGGTGGCGTCGACGCCCTTGCCGGGCGAGGAGATGATCACCTTCGAAGCACCCGCGGAAAGATGCGCGCCGGCGCCTTCGCGGGTGCGGAACTTGCCGGTCGACTCGATGACGATGTCGACCCCGTGCTCGCGCCAGGGCAGTGCGGCGGGGTCCTTCAACGAGGTGACGGCGATCTTGCGACCGTCGACGACGATGGTGTCGTCATGCTCCTCGACCGGTACGGACAGGGGGCCGAAGGTGCTGTCGAAACGCAGCAGCCGCGCGAGCGTCGCCGGATCGGCAACGTCGTTGATCGCCACGACCTCGAGCTCGGTATCGGCGAGCGTGCACCGTACGAAGTCACGACCGATTCGGCCGAATCCGTTGACTGCAACGCGGATCGTCATGATCAGCTCCCAATGAAGGCGCGCTCCGATGGCGCTCACTTCAGCTTCGCGATCACAGCGGCGGGGCGTTAGGGCCCTACGTCATGGCCGGCTTGGGACAACGCCCGCATGTGTGGCAACGCCGAACGCGCGTGGGACATGAAGAAGCTCGAAGGCGAGACTCCCGCCGTCTTACGACGCCTGGGCGATCACGGCAGGGACGTTGCCGTTGATCAAGATCTGTCTGCCTTCGAGCTCTTCCTCCGGCCCGTGAGGCCGACACCTCGACTATCCCTCGCGCGCGCTCGCAGGTTGAGATCCGAAGGTCCCGATATCGGCTAGTGCTTACGTACCTCGGCGCCGTAGACGGCCGCCTGGGTCCTGCGTTCCATCCCGAGCTTCGCGAGCAGGCCGGACACGTAGTTCTTCACGGTCTTCTCGGCGAGGAACAGGCGTTCGCCGATCTGCCTGTTGGTGAGGCCGTCGGCGATCAGCGCAAGGATCTCGCGCTCACGGTCGGTGAGCGAGGCCAACCGTTCGTCCTTGGGTTCACCGTCGCGCAGCCGGGTGAGCAGCCGTTCGGTCACGCCGGGATCGAGCAGTGTCTTGCCGTCGGCCACCTGGCGGATCGCGTCAACGAGGTTCGACCCGCGGATCTCCTTGAGCAGGTAACCCGCGGCGCCGGCCATGACCGCGGCGAAGACCGCGTCGTTGTCGTCGTAGGAGGTGAGGATGAGGCAACGCACTTCGGGCATGGACGAACGGATGTCCCGGCACACGTCGATACCGCTGCCGTCAGGCAGGCGGGCGTCGAGGATCGCCACGTCAGGCCGCACGGCGGGGATGCGGTTCAACGCCTCGGCAGCCGTGCCGGCCTCCCCTACGACGGTGATGCCCGGCTCGGCTTCGATCAGGTCGGCCAGCCCGCGCCGGACGATCTCGTGATCGTCGAGCAAGAAGACCTTGATATCGGCGGTCACGGCAGCGGAATCGTCCATTGCAGTTGGGTCCCTCGTTCGGTGGTACCCGCAGTGCCTGCTGGCATCGCGGTGATGGTCATGGATCCGCCGAGGCGTTCAGCCCGGCTGCGCATGTTGGCGATACCGCTCGACCGCGTCGTCTCGCCGATGCCAACGCCGTTGTCGACGATCGTCAGCGTGAGATCGCGTCCGGTAACGAACAGCGTGACGTCGACGCCGCTCGCTTGCGCATGGCGGGCCACGTTCGAGAGCCCTTCCCTGGTCACGGCGATGAGATCGCCAAGGATCGCGTCCGGCACGAGCGAGTCGATCGGGCCGCTGAAGCTCAGCCGCGGCTCGAAGCCGAGGCTTTCGGCCAGCTCTGCGGCGGCTTCGATCATGCTGGTGCGGATGTTGCCGGTCTTGGGGCCGAGCTCACCGCGCAGCTGGAAGATGGACGACCGGATCTGGCGAATGGTGTCGTCGATGCTGTCGACCACCTTGCTCAACCGATCGGCGGACTCGCTGTTCCCCATGCCAGCCGAAACGCTCTGCACGGATAGGCCGGCGGCGAACAGGCGCTGGATGACGTGATCGTGCAGGTCCCGCGCGATGCGGTCGCGGTCCTCCAGCAGGACCATCCGCTGCTGGTCCTTGCGGGCGTCGGCAAGTTCGAGGGCCACCGCCGCGTGGATGGCGAACGTGCGGGCCATATCGAGCTCCGCCTCGTCGAAGGCGTGGCGGCCGCGCAGACGCCCGATGGCGAGCGCACCGCGCGTCACCGACGTTCCGACCAGTGGCAGCACCATCACCGGCCCGACCGGCACCGCCTCGTGCAGATGCATGTACCGAGTGGCGTCCTCAGTGGCGTCGGCGACGAGCAACGGCTCGCCCAAAGCGAAGGCGCCACCGACGAGCGAGTCCTCGATCGGGTACGTGAATCCCGCCAGATCCCCCGCACGCTCACCCGAGGCGACCTCGACCATGAGGCGGGTGCCGTCGGCGGTGGGCAGCACGACGGTGACGATGTCGGCGTCAGCGATCTCGAGCGCGCTGCGTGCGATCAACTCAAGCGGCTCATCGCCGCCGGTCGAGAGCAGTTGCTGGCTGATCTGCGCTGATGCCTGTAACCATGTCTGACGCCGGCGCGACTCTGCGAACAATCGGGCGTTCTCGATCGCCACGCCGGCTGTCGCGGCCAGCGCCATAACGAGTTCCTCGTCCTCTGCGGTGAACTCGCCGGCCGCAGCCTCGGTGAGGTACAGGTTCCCGAACACGACGTCGCGCACCCGCACCGGCACGCCGAGGAAGCTGGACATCGGCGGATGGTGGGGCGGAAAGCCGACCGAGCGCACGTCGTCGCTCATCGCTTTGAGCCGGATCGGATGCCCGGTGTCGATCACCGCTCCGAGCAGGCCCTTGCCCGCAGGGAGCGGGCCGATCAGCGCCGCGGTCTCGCTGTCGATGCCGACGTTGACGAACTCCTCCAAGCCCGCTCCGCCGGGCGCGAGCACGCCGAGCGCGCCGTAGCGCGCATTGACGAGCTGGCAAGCGGCCTCGACGATGCGCCGCAACACGGTGGGTAGGTCAAGGTCGCCGATGATCATCTTGTTCGCGGCGAGCAGGCCGCCGAGGCGGCTCTGCGCTGCGATCACGTCCTGCGCGCGATCAACCAGCTGGCGCAGCAGTTGATCGAGCTCGAGACGGGGCCCGTCCAGGAGCTCGAGCTCTGGATCCCGTGCCGCGGTCTGTCTGCTGTGCGTGTCCTGGGCCATCAGCGCCCACGGTAACGGCTTTGATGTGCGCAGGAGGCGCTCGCGGACGCGAATCAGCTCGATTCGGACAGCACGTCCACCAGCCGGCGCCGGCGGGTCTTCGGCGTCGCCGGTGCGCGGCCGACGCGCAGGAGCACGTGCGGGTGCATCGAGAGGTTGAGCTCCTCGCGCAGCAACTCGTTCGTGCGGGCGACCTCCACAACCTGGGTCAGCGGGCTCGCCGCATAGCCGTGCTCGGCAATTTCGAGCAGCATCCGCTCCAGCGCCTCGCCGGTACGCAGCCATGCCATCGGGCTCTCGTCGAGTGCGCCGATCAGCAGCAGGCACTGGTTCAGGGTCGATCGGGTCTGTGTGGGCAGCCAACCGACGCCACGGGTGTCGAAGTCCCGGATCGGGATGTCGTCCTGCGAGCCGGCATCGACGTGCGGCACGGCGAAGGCGGGCACGCCATCGTCACGGCGCGGATCGTCGCTCGTCCATGCGCGCAATTCGGCGCGGTAGGCGGGATCGGCGTTCTCGATCTGGTCAGCGCGCTGGCTGAGACTCGCGACTGCGATCCGATGCTCGGGGCGCTTGACGACGAAGACGTCGGCCGCTTCCCGATTCGCGGCATCGACGAGGCGGTCGACGAACTCATCGGGCACCGGGTCGTCGAAGAACTGTCGTCGATTCGTGTGCCGCTCGTCGATCGCGTTCTCCAGCCGCGCCAAGTCGGCCTCCGGCTGCTTCGCGCCATTCGGCGTGATGCGAGCGATCAGCTTGGGCTGGGCGTGGTCGGGGAAGCGTTCGATGTCGACGCCGACCCCCGACGACGCCATCGACACGCGAACATTGAGCAACGCGCACCCGCAACTGAGCAGCAGCTGGCGGCCACGCGGATCGAGCACGTGCAGCTGCCGGCTGTAGTCGGCGTGAATCTCCAGCCAGCCCTCGCCGAGGACGAAGCGCCATGGCTGCGTGTTGTGCACCGACGGCGCGAGAGTCGCCCGAATGGCTGCGCGTCGCAGCGCTTTCGTGGTGGGTCCGTTCGCGACGGTTGTCATACGTCTTCACCCGGCTTCGGTCGTGATAGCCCGTGGTAGCTCGGTAACCACTGTGCTTTGGGTTCGCCGTGGCACACAGGGTCCAAAGTCATAGGTTGGGCCTCTGCGTCGTGCGCGCGGTCGGTCATGAACCGGACGCGTCCTCGAGGACGTCGACGAGGTGCCTGCGCAGGCTGGGCGCGGTCGTCGGCGCGCGGCCGATCCGCACCACCACGTGCGGCTGCATGATCAGGTTGAGCTCTTCGCGCAACCTGGCCCGCAGCGCCGGCACCTCGATGACCTGGGTGAACAGGCTGGCGACGTAACCGGCGCGGGTGATCTCGAGCCAGACGCGTTCCAGTGCCTCGCCGGCCTGCAGCCATGCCAGCGGGCCGTCGCCTTCAGTCCCGAAGATGACCAGGCACTGGTGCTTGTTGGCCTTGGTCTGCGCGGGCAGCCAACCGGCCCCGTGGGTGTCGAAGTCCCGGACCGGCATGTCCTCCTGGGCGGATCCGTCCACGTGCGGCACCACGGCGGCGCGCACGCCGTCGAGACGGTGCGAATCGTTCGTCGTCCACGCCCGCAGCTCGGCCCGGTAGCGCGGGTCGGTGATTTGCATGATGTCGGCCGCTTGGCTGAGCGTCGCGAGGGTCTGCCGCTCCTCGTCGGTGCGCAGCACCTGGACCAGCGCTCCTTCGGCGACGGCCGCGGCCTCCAGCCTTTCGATCAGCTCCTGGGGCACCTCGTCGTCCGCAAACTGGCGGCGGTTGGACTGGCGCAGCTCGACAAGGGGCGCCAGCGACGCGAGTTCGGACTCGACGTGTGCACCGTCGGCGGCAGTCTGCAGCCGGGCCACGACCTCGGCATACGTCCCATCCGGCACTCGCGTGACCACGACGGGCTGTTCCGCTGCGGCCGCCGAGACGCGGGCGTTGAACAGGGCGCAGCCAAGACTGATGTACATCTGTCGGCCCGTCGGGTCGGCGATCGCGAGGCGACGTCGGCGGTCGACGCAGATGTCGAGGGCGTCCGGCCGAAGGACGAATCGCCACGGCTGGGTGTTGTGCACCGACGGCGCCAGCACTGCAGCCCCCGCGGCGATGCGCAGGGCGCGAGCAGAGGAGATCGATGCGGTCATACGTCCATTGCACATGTCCCGTTCGCCCCTCGACAGTGCCGTACGTCCCCTGTGACCGGCGGACCGAAGTCCTACAGGTATAGGACCTGAGAGGTCCGCGTTCAGTGCGGTTCGACCCTGCGGCTCGGACGCGCCGAAGACGACTCTTGACTCAAGCGCCTACAAGGGACGCCACAGTCACGGAGGAACCATGAACCGCAAGTCGCTCGATCACCTGCTCGCAGCCGGTGGCCTCGCCATCGCCGCGGTCCTCGTCGCGGCCGGCGCCCTGCTCACGTGGGCGCACACGTACGTCCACAACGAGGTGCACAGCCAGCTCGCCGCGCAGAAGGTGTACTTCCCGCCCAAGGGAAGCGACGCCCTGAAGTCGGCCGACATCGGCCCCTTCCTGAACAAGTACGCAGGCCAGCAGTTGGTGTCCGGCGCCCAGGCGAAGGCCTACGCCGACCACTTCATCGCTGTTCACCTCAAGGCGATCGGCGGCGGCCAGACCTACGCACAGCTGTCGAGCCAGGCTCAGGCCAACCCGACCGACCAGAAGCTGGCCGGTGAGGTGCAGACCGTGTTCCGCGGCGAGACGCTGCGCGGCTTGCTCCTGAACGCCTACGCCTTCGACACCATGGGCAGCATCGCCGCCATCGCCTCGATCGTCGCCTTCCTCGGCGCCGGCGTGATGGCCCTGCTCGGCGGACTCGGCTTCGTCCACGCTCGCCGAGTGCACGCGACGACGGTGCCCGATGCGGCCCCGACGTTCCCGAGCCATGAGATGATCAACAGCTGATCCTGTGTGAGGCAGCGAAGGCGGGCCGTCCAACCGGGCGGCCCGCCTTTGTGCGCGTACATCTGCTGCGATGCGTCGCTCGCTGCGCCAGAGTGTGTGCATGAGGTCCGGAGCCGCCGACAAGTCCTACGTGCGGGATCCCCGCGTCGATGCCTACATCGTGCCGCTGCCCGACTGGCAGCAGGAGATCTGCCAGCGCGTGCGCGACATCCTGCATGCGGCCGATCCGGAGATGGAAGAGACGATCAAGCGAACGGTGCAGCCGTATTTCGTGCTGCACGGCAACGTCGCGGCGCTGCTGGCCACGAAGGACCACATCAACGTGTTCCTCTACGACGGCGCCATCGTCGCGGATCCGCACGGCATCATTACCGCCGGACACAACAACAAGACCGCGCGTACCGCCGCGTTCTACGAAGGGGATCCGATCGACGAGGCAGCGTTGATCGCGTTCGTCCGGCAGATTGTCGCCAACAACCGCGCGGGGGGTTGGCGCGCACTCAAGAGCATGTAGTCCATCGGAACCAGAATGCCGACCACTGTCAATGCCATTCGATCATGCGTGGCGCGAAGGTAGAGTCGGCCGAAGGACTGACCGCAGACGCTCGTCTCGCGCCAGGGCGGACACGTTTGTCGATCCCGTCGATTGGACCCTCTTGTGAAACGATTCTTGCTCTTCGCTGCCGCCTCGCTCGCGGTAATAGCGGGATTTGCCACCCCCGCTCAGGCACGAACCGCGGCTACCCCCACCGGAAACGACATCAGTTGGCCCCAGTGCGGCCGGACCTACCCGTCAGCGCAGGCCTTCGCCATCGTCGGCCTCAATGGGGGCAAGGCCAACAACGTCAATCCTTGCTTCGACGCCCAATGGGCCTGGGCGCAAACCTCCAAGGGAGGCACCAGCCAGGCTCGTGCTCAGCTCTACCTCAACACCGGCGACCCCGGCGATGTGCTCGCGCAGTACGACGTGACGACGTGGCCGACGACCTCGGTGAGCGCCGACCCCTACGGAACATGCTCTGGCACCTGGACCGACAACCTCCCCTGCTCGTGGGAATACGGGTACGAGCGCGCACAGGCCGATCTGAGCTGGTTCAACAATGGGACCCGTGTCGCGCCGAGCGGCAATTGGTGGTTGGACATCGAAACCTCCAACTCGTGGACTTCCGACCACGCAAAGAACCAGGCATCCCTGGAAGGCATGGTCTACGCACTCCAGCACGCGGGCGCTGGCGTAGGTATCTACGCGAGCAGCGGCTCTTGGTCCTCGTTGTTCGGGCCGGTGGGGGTCAGCAGCTCGCTTTACTCGCTTGCCGAATGGCGCCCCGGAGCCAAGACGCTGACCAACGCCCGAACGAACTGCGCACTTGCGCCGTTCGAGGGCAACGGCAAGGTCGTGATCACGCAGTACGTCTCGACGAATCTCGACTTCGACTTCTCCTGCCCCTAGTGCACCAAACTGCCGCAGTCCATCGGACCGTGATGGTCACAGTCACTGCAGGTGGCGGGAATATCGGACGCAAATTGGCGCCGAAGATCGCCGCACCCTGATGCAGCGACCACGTTTCAGAGCACGAAGAAGGCGATCGCGACGTACTGGAAGACGGCAGCCACTGTGACGTAGGTGTGGAACACCTCGTGGTAGCCGAAGTACGAGGGACACGGATCGGGCCAGCGCCGGTGGTAACCGATTGCGCCGACCATGTACAGCACGCCGCCGCACAGCAGCAGGATCCCGGCGGTAGCACCGCTGTGCACCCACACTGCGGGGATGCCGGTGCCCGCCACCCAGCCGAGACCGATGTAAATCGCACCGACGAGCCGTTCCGACGCATGCATGCGTGCCAGCCGGATTGCGATCGCTGCGCCGGCGAGCGTCCAGAGCACGGTGAGCGCAACCACTCGCCACGAACCCGACAGGCACACCTGCATCGGCGGCGTTGCCGTTCCTGCAATCAGCAAGATGATCATGACGTGGTCGACGCGTTGCAGCCGCGCGGAGTTACGGGCAGACCACGTCCCGCGGTGATAGAGCGCGCTCGCTCCGAACAAGCCCGCCACGACGCCGGCGTAGACGAGGGCGTCGGTCGTCAGGGCAGCACCACGCTGTTCGGCGACGAGCACTGTGCCGACCACGAGCGCGGCCACGAAGCTGACGAAATGCAGCCAGCCACGCAACTTCGGCTTGTCGTAGTGAAGGTCTCGGCCCGAGTCGTATAGCTGGGAGCCCGAGGTTCGGGCGCGGCGGCTGGCGTCGGGGCCCACCTGCCGAGATTAGACCGGGCCGCAGGAAGGGCAAAGGTCCCGGTGCGTTTCGGCCGTGCGACCCTGACCAGGCGGGTCACGGCACGCGAGGCTGGGACGGACAAATCTCTGGAGACGGCGGGACGTCATGACAGCGAATGCGACGGCCGCCACGCGGAAGGGGCCACCGGAAACCGCGACGACTGGGACCGCGGCGACCGGAATCGCAGCAACAGCACAGCTCGACGTCGCCACGGCGCTCACCACGCTCGAGGTCGACGCCGTGGCCGGGCTCAGCAGCACCGAGGTCGTCACGCGACGTGCGCAGTACGGGCCCAATGCCGTCGCCTCGCACGGCGCCCGCTTCCTGTCGGTGCTGTGGCACCAGCTCCGCTCACCCCTGCTGGCCCTACTCGTCAGTGCGGCCGTCGCCTCCTACTTCGTGGGCGAACGCAGCGACGCGCTCATCATCGGCGTCATCGTCGGCCTATCGGTCGGGCTCGGCTTCGCCAACGAGTTTCGCGCAGAGCGAGCCGCCGAGGCACTGCACGACCAGATCCACCACGAGAGCGTCGTCGTGCGCGACGGCCGTCGATGCAGCATCGACGTCACAGACCTGGTTCCCGGTGACCTGGTCGAGCTGGCCCTGGGCGACATCGTTCCGGCGGACATCCGCCTCATCGAGGTGAACGGGTTGCAGTGCGACGAATCCGTTCTCACCGGCGAGTCCTTGCCCGTCAGCAAGAACCTCTGCCCTGCCCCGCCCGGCGCCGCCTTGGCCGATCTCGCCTGCTGTGCGTTGATGGGCACCGTCGTGCACGCAGGCAGTGGTGTCGGCGTCGTCGCCACGACTGGCGGCAGTACCGAGTTCGGAAAGATCGCGGCGGGGCTGAGCACCCACCAACTCGACACCGAATTCCAGGTGGGGCTGCGCAAGTTCTCGATGCTGCTGGTCTACGTCGCCGGATCGTTGACCACGTCGATCTTCGTGATGAACGTGCTGCTGCACAAACCCGTGATCGACGCATTGCTCTTCTCGC
Source organism: Jatrophihabitantaceae bacterium (assembly GCA_035999365.1). Classification (GTDB taxonomy): domain Bacteria; phylum Actinomycetota; class Actinomycetes; order Mycobacteriales; family Jatrophihabitantaceae; genus DASYGT01. The sequence goes on along the minus strand of DASYGT010000023.1, from coordinate 48,637 downwards.
TTGCGATCGCCGTCGGCATCACGCCGCAACTGTTGCCCGCCGTCGTGTCAACGAGCCTTGCTGCCGGATCGCGCCGGATGAGCAAGCGCAAGGTGCTGGTCAAGCGCCTGGTGTGCATCGAAGACCTCGGCAATGTGGACGTGCTCTTCACCGACAAGACCGGGACGTTGACCGAGGGCCGGATCGACTACATGCGGGCCGTCCCGTCCACCCCCGGCGGAAGCAGCACGACCGTGCTGCGGTGGGGTTTGCTCTGTACCGAGAACACCACGCGGGGCGAGGCCGTCGGCGGCAATCCGCTCGACCAGGCACTGTGGGACTCGCCCGCGTCGGCTCCGATCCGATCGACGCTCGACGAATACACGCGCCTCGCAATTCTCCCCTTCGACCACGAGCGGCTGATGGTGAGCGTTCTCCTCCGGGACGCGTCCGGTGCACAAACGATCGTGACGAAGGGCGCGCCGGAAACCGTGCTCCAGCGGTGTGTGGACGTGGGCGTCGAAGTGCGCGCAGCGCTGGAGGGCGAGTTCGACGCAGGCAACCGTGTGGTCGCCGTAGCGACGCGCCCCGCCGCGGGCGACAGCGCCCTCGACGCCGCCTCCGAGCAGCGGTTGCATCTCGACGGTCTGCTCGTATTCCTCGATCCGCCCAAGGACGGCGTCACCGAATCGCTGCGTCGACTCGCCGACCTCGGGATCGAGGTCAAGGTCGTGACGGGCGACAACCCCACGGTGGCGATGAAGGTGTGCCACGACATCGGGCTCGGCGGCGGCGCGGCATTGCTCGGCCGTGACATCGCCGCGCTGGACGACCAGGCCCTCGCCGCTGCTATCAAGACCACCACCGTCTTCGCCCGGGTGAGTCCCGAGGACAAGGCCCGCATCGTCCGCGTGCAGCGACGCTCGGGCGGCGGCGTGGCATTCCTGGGCGACGGCGTGAACGACGCACTCGCGCTGCACACAGCAGACGTCGGTATATCGGTCGACTCCGGCACCGACGTGGCGAAGGACGCCGCCGACGTCATCCTGCTGGAGAAGGACCTGGACGTACTGGCCGCAGGCGTGGCCGAAGGACGTCGCATCTTCGCCAACACCATCAAATACGTACTGATGGGAACGTCAAGCAACTTCGGGAACATGTTCTCGGCTGCCGGTGCGTCGCTGTTCCTGTCGTTCCTGCCGATGTTGCCGAGCCAGATCCTGCTCAACAACATGCTCTACGACTCGAGCCAGCTCGCCATCCCGACCGACAACGTCGACGAGGAACAACTGCACCGGCCCTCGCACTGGGACATCGGCTTCATCCGTCGATTCATGATGGTGTTCGGTCCGCTCAGCTCGGTGTTCGACTTCCTCACCTTCGGCCTCATGCTCGGGGTCTTCCATGCCCACGCCGCGGAGTTCCGCTCCGGCTGGTTCGTGGAATCCCTCGCGACTCAGACGCTCGTGATCTTTGCGATCCGCACCCGGCGCGTGCCGTTCTTCCGCAGCCACCCGAGCGTGCCACTCACGCTCGCCGCCTTGGGGGCCGTCACCGTCGGCGCGCTCCTACCCGCCACTCCCCTGGCCCGCACACTGGGGTTCGCCCCGCTACCGGGCCTGTTCTTCGCAGCCCTGGCAGCGATGGTGGTCGGCTACCTCGTCCTCATCGAGTTCGGCAAGAAGTTCTTCTACCGGTCCGTGCCCACCACAACGACATCGGCCTCGCGCCGGTACAGCCACGCCCGGCACCTGGTGCGCCGCGCCGCTCGTTTCAGCATTCGCGGACCGCGGCGGCGCGGGTAAACGTCGGCGCCTGTCGATTCCGAGCCGTCCCGTTCGTCGAGATCGGTAATTGTGTCCGACCGAGGAGCTCACCCATGACCGAGAGCATCTGGCCCACGATCCACGCCGAACGCACGGCGCTGGCCGACGACCTCGCACAGCTGACGCCCGAGCAGTGGCATACGGCGTCGCTCTGCACGCGGTGGGACGTGCACGACGTCTTCGCGCACCTGCTGTCCGCGGCGAAGATGACGCCGCCGAAATTCATCGTCCGCTTCGCCGGTGCGGGGTTCAATTTTGACAGGTTCGCCGGGCGGCAGGTTCACAAGGAGGGCGCCGGCGGACCGACGGCGACCATGGCTGCCTTCCGCAGCGCGGAGAACCGGACGAGCGCCCCACCCGGACCGAAGGACACCTGGCTCGGCGAGGCATTCGTGCACGGCGAGGACATCCGCCGCCCGCTCGGCATCACGCACCAGTACCCCACCGACTTCGTCACACGAACGATCGCCTTCTACGCCGGCAGCCAGGCGATCATCGGAGGTCGCGATCGTGTCGCCGGCCTGACGCTCATGGCCACCGACGCGGACTTCTCCGTCGGCTCGGGTCCGGTGGTCGAGGGTCCGGCCATCTCCTTGCTGCTCGCTGCGGCAGGCCGCAAGTCCGCGCTCGACGAGCTCCGCGGTCCGGGCGTCGAAATTCTGCGCGAGCGCGCCTAGCCGGGGCTCGGCGTCCGCTACTTCCACCGGAAGTGAACGAACACCCGGCCGAAATTGTCCGAGTCCTTCTCCACCCGGTGGTACTGGGCCTTGATCTCCTTGCGGTCGAGGAAGCGCAGCACGCGCTTCTTGAGCTGGCCGGAACCCTTGCCCGGGATGATCTCGACCAGCGGCGCCTTCTTCGCGACCGCCTCGGCGATCACCGCCTGCAGGGCGGCCTCGATGTCGGCGCCGCGGTTGTAGATGTCGTGCAGATCGAGCTTGAGCTTCATGTGATCCCCAGTCCGGTACGGACATACTCTCGAACATGGCGCTGCATCGTGGTTCGTCAGCTCAGGAAGCCGCCCAGCACGGCGGTAACACGTTCGTCACCGAGGCCAATCCTGCCCTGGGCAGCCGGCTGTCGACGCCCAAGCACCGGCTGGCCGACGATCCGGTTCCCGCGGACGTGGCCTACCAGCTGGTGCACGACGAGCTGTTGCTCGACGGCAGCGCCCGGCTCAACCTCGCCACGTTCGTCACCACGTGGATGGAGCCGCAGGCCCGCACGCTGATGGCTGAGTGCGCCGAGAAGAACATGATCGACAAGGACGAATACCCGCAGACGGCAGAACTCGAGCGGCGCTGCGTCGCCATCCTCGCCGATCTGTGGCAGGCGCCGGCAGCCGCGGAGGCGACCGGCTGCTCGACCACCGGATCGAGCGAGGCGTGCATGCTGGCCGGTCTCGCCCTCAAGCGGCGCTGGCGTGCGCGCGTCAGCGACCCGGCCCGGCAACCCAACCTGGTCATGGGCGCGAACGTGCAGGTGTGTTGGGAGAAGTTCTGCCGCTACTGGGACGTTGAGCCGCGGATCGTCCCGATGAGCGGCGACCGTTTCCATCTCGATGCCGACACCGCAGTGGCCCAGTGCGACGAGAACACGATCGGCGTGGTCGCCATCCTCGGCTCGACGTTCGACGGGTCGTACGAGCCGGTCGCCGACATAGCGGCGGCGCTCGACGCGCTGGCCGCCGGCGGCGGGCCGGACGTGCCGATCCATGTCGACGGCGCATCGGGCGCGATGATCGCGCCGTTCATCGACCCGGATCTCGTGTGGGACTTCCGCCTGCCCAGGGTGGCGTCGATCAACACATCCGGCCACAAGTACGGGCTCGTGTACCCCGGCGTCGGATGGGTGCTGTGGCGCGATTCGGCGGCGCTGCCCCAGGAGCTCATCTTCAACGTGAACTACCTCGGCGGCAACATGCCGACCTTCGCACTGAACTTCTCCCGACCCGGTGCCGAAGTGATCGCCCAGTACTACAACTTCTTCCGGCTGGGGCGCTCCGGTTACACCGCGGTGCAGCAGTCGTGCCGTGACGTCGCGCAATTCCTCGCCGGCGAACTCGCCGCGATGCCGCAGCTACGACTCGTGTCGAAGGGCGACGAGTTGCCGGTCTTCGCGGTGACGACGGCGGACGACGTGACGAAGTGGGATGTCTTCGCCCTGTCGCGCGCCATGCGTGAACGAGGGTGGCAGATACCGGCTTACACCTTCCCACCCGATCGCGAGGATCTGTCCGTGTTGCGCATCGTCTGTCGCAACGAGTTCACCCATGACCTCGCTGAGCTGCTGCTCGCGGACCTCACCTCGGCGATCACCCAGCTCGACGCGACCGCCGCCCAACCAGCCAGCGGACCGTCCGGCTTCCACCACTGACGCTCGGTGCAGGCGCTCAGTGCAGGCGTCGGCGTTGGGCTCGGCCGATGCCCCAGGCACCGGCAATCGCGATGAACATGCCCAGCGAGGCCAGCAGAGCCCGGGTATGGCCGAACACGGGCTGGGCCCTCGCCTCCACTTGAGCGTTGAAGGTCTGTAACCCGGTCTGCGTCGTCTGGGCGGTATTCGTCGGGATCAGAGTCACGGTCGCGATCGCGATGGTCGTCCGGGTGATACCAGCCGTGTTCGTGACGTGAGCCGTCACCGTGATCGTGTGCGGCACAACGATGGTCCGTGTCACGACTGGCCCGAGTGCAGGTGCGGGGACGGTCGCAATCGTTGTCACGATCAAGGGTGTGGCCGACGGACCCCCACTAGCGACCTTGGTGCCGTGCCCCTGGTAGCTCGAGATCACGACGACGCCGACAGCGGCAGCCGCGACGGCCGAGGCAGCCAGCGCGTTGAGTAGGACGCGACCCAAGCCGGCCGGGCGAGCGTGGATCTCCAGTGCGTCGAGCGCGTCGTCCAGATCAGGCAGGGCGCGCTGCCGTGCATTCCAGCGCGCGGCGTCGGCGCGTAGCAGCTCGTCGTCCGTCATCGGTAGTCATCTCCGAGCAAGGTCCGCAACCGCAGCCGGGCGTCCGACAGGGTCGACTTCACGGTGCCCGGCGAACACGCCATGACTTCGGCGGTCTCGTTGACGGGCATCCCCAAGTAGTAGTGCAGCGTCACCGCGAGCTGCTGGCGGCGCGACAGCTTCCGGATCGCCACTGAGAGGTCGATGCCGGGCGGCCAACCGGCCGGTGCAGATCCGTCGGCCACGTCGATCACGAGCTCGACCGTCGGGCGCTGCCGGCGGTGGTGCTTGTAGGCCTGATCGGCGACGATCGCGAGCAGCCACGCCTTCGCCGTCCCCCGATCGGCATTGAACTGATCACGCTTGCGCCACGCCGCGCTGAGCGCCTCTTGCACGACGTCGTCGCCGTTGTCTGCTCCACACAGGCGGCGTGCCAGCCGGTGCATGGCGTCCCAGTTCGGCCGCACCCAATCACCGAACTCCGCGGCGCGCGTGGGCAGGGCACCGTCGAACGCGGCGTGACCCTCCCTCGACACCACATCACTATCTACCCGCGAACTCCGAATTCGGTTGGGTTCGCTACAACCCGTAACGTCCGCGACGGCGCAGCAACAGGAAGCCGAAGCCCGCAGCCGAGGTCACGGCAACCCCGGCAGTGCCCGCGGCGAACCGCAGTGTGCTGATGGGTGGCGATGAATCGGCGCGCACCGCTATGCCCTGCCTTGTCGTCGTGAATGTGGCTCCGGGCTGCGTGACGATCGATAGTTGGGGCCCCTTGCTCGGCGCCTGGGTCGGCCGTGCAGTAGGGGTGATCGTGACGGTCGGCGGCGTCGGCGCGACGGCCGGTGCCACCACCGTGACCCCCGGCCGCGGCGGTGCTGACGAGACCGACGTCCTCGTCGAGTTCACCGTCTGCGTCGTCGTGCGGATCACCGTCAGGGTCTGGGCAGGTGGCGTCTCGGTCTGGGTGACGGGGAAGAAGACGGTCGCCGTCGCCGTCACCGTCACCGTCACCGTGGGTGTCGGGACGTCGGTGGCTACGGCGGCGGGGGCTGCCGAACCCGCCGCCGTACCGCCCCCGGCGAGCATTGCCCACGCCAGCAGCAAGCACGTCGAGATCGCGCCCCCGAACATCAACCGCCACGACCTCGACGCCGCCCGTCCCTCCACACCTCTATCTACCCAGGGATCGCGGGATCGGTTGGGTGGTCAGCTCCGAGCGGCGGAAATCCGTGCCGACAGGGCTCGGACTCCGGACGGCCCGGCATAGGGTTCGGCAAGTCCTGCCGGCGCGCACGCCAACCAGGCGTCGACCAGCGCTTCGCCCACCGCCTTGGCGGAGGCCTTCTCGAGCTGCACGAGCACCGCGGGGAAATTGTTGAAGTGCTCGATCGTGAACATCGCTCGCCGGTTCGCGGCGAGCACCGCGTCCTTCTCGGCGAGGTCGGCGACCCGCACCGCGAGGATCTCGCCGGTCGGGGGCTGAGCGTCGCCGAAACGCTTCAGATCGGCCTTGCTGAACGGCCGTTCCCACGCGAAACCGCTCTTGCCGACCAACCAGGTGCGGTTGCCCCATCGCGTACCTTCGGCAACATCAGGCAGCGCTCTGGCGAACCGTGCAACGTCGTCGAACGTGACCATCGGGCAACGCTAACCGCTATTGGCCTACGCGGCCGTCGATCCGTTCCCGGAGCAGATCGGCGTGCCCGTTGTGCCGCGCGTACTCCTCCACCATGTGCACGAGCAACTCACGCAGCGACACCGGATTGCCGGCACTGTCCTGGCCGACGAAGTCCAGATCGGTATCCAGCGCGTACTGCTCGGCAAAGGCGACCTCCTCGTGCCACGCGGCCCAGGCCTCGTCCACCACGGCAGCGTCGGCGACAGCGCCGTTGAAATCACCGTCCGGGTCGGCGTCGGACTGATACCTCTTCGGAACGTCCTGGCCGGCGAAGCGCCGACGGAACCAGCTGCGCTCGACCTCGGCCATGTGCCGCACCAGGCCGAGCAGTGACATCGTGGAGGGCTCGACGGCACGCCTGGCCAGCTGGCCGGCGTCCAGGCCGGCGCATTTGATCTGCAGGGTCAAGCGCTGCGCGCGCAGGAACTCGATCAGCGTCGCGCGCTCGTCGCCGAGCGAGGTGCCTCCTTCTCGCGGATCGGCGTCGGGATCGAGGAACACGTCGGCATGATGCTGCGGTGTAGTCACCTGTCCATGCTGGTCAGCCGGGAAGCTGCCGGCAACACATTTCGGCGGCCGAACACGCGCCTGCGCGATGATGCCAGGATGCAGCTTCGCCCCACCTACCCCGTCCGCACCGAACGCCTCGCGCTGCGTCCTCTCACCGACGCCGACGTCGACGCACTGCTCTCCTACCGTGGCCGGCCGGATGTCTGCCGGTACCTCCCCTTCGAACCGATGACGCGCGAACGGTTGCTCGAGCGGCTGTCGACCGATCTCGGGACGACGGAGATCAGCGCCGAGGGGCAGGCACTCACCCTGGGCGCCGAGCTTGCCGATACCGGCGAACTGATCGGCGACGTTGTGCTGTTCTTTCACAGCGAAGCGCAGTCCGGCGGCGAGCTGGGTTACGTATTCACCCCGGACATGCGCGGGCAGGGCTATGCCACCGAGGCGTGCCGGGCAATGCTCGCGCTCGCGTTCGACGGGCTGGGTCTGCACCGGATCGTCGCGCGGATCGACCCGCGCAACGACAGTTCGGTGCGACTGGCCGAGAGGTTGGGCATGCGGCTCGAGGCCCACTTCGTGCGCAACGAACGACTCAAGGGTGAGTGGATCGATGAACTCATCTACGCCCAGCTCGCCGACGAATGGCACGCGCGCACGACGTGACGATCACCGTGTCATGTCGCCGTGTGGGCGATATGGACAAAACGTTCTACGCGTGAGACGTTCCGTGTCTGTCTCGTGAATGGACTGATCATGATCCGTCGCCGCACCGTCCTCGCTCTTCTCGCATCGGTAGCGACGGCGGTGACTCTCGCCGCCGCACCGCAGAGCACGGGCGCGGCCACGTCTGCCCCCGCCACCTCGGCGGGTTCAGGAGCCACCTCCAGCCCGCTGAACATCCAGTACCTCGGGCAGAGCAACGTGACGGCGCTCGCCAAGCTCGCGCATCAAGCATCGGTCAGTTCGGCGGCCGGCCCGTCCGAACGGCACGCGGCCGTGCGCACGGCCAACCCGACGCACGGCATCAGCGCGCAGGCGGCCGCGCAGCTCGGCAACCCGACGCCACTACCGGTCGACGCCAACGGCGCGGCTCAGGCGTTCGACGGCATCGATCACGCCGACAGCCGGCTGGCCGACAACGGCAACGCGTTCAGCGGCGAGCCGCCAGACGGTGACATCTGCGCAGGCAAGGACGCCGAGGTCGAGATCCTGAATTCCGCTCTGCAGTTCTTCAACACGCAGGGCGGCCTGCTCACACCACCGATCGCGAACAACCAGTTCATGGGGTTGCCGCCGGAGATCGACCGCTCGAACTTCACCTTCCCCGGCCCGGCGAACTCCGACATCAACTGCACGTACGACAGCACCACAAACCGGTTCTTCCTCGTCACGTGGGGGCTCGATCAGGACCCGACGACCGGCGCCCTGACCGGTACGCAGGCCTACTACATCGCGGCGCAGGCGACGCAGAACCCGCTCGGGGCCTACAACCTGTTCAAGCTGCCGCTGGAATCGCCGACGCAGCCCGACTGCGCCGGATTCTGCGAGGCCGACTACCCGCAGAGCGGCACCGACGCCAACTCCTACTTCCTCACCTACAACCGATTCGCCCAGGGTGGCACCGTGTTTCGCGGCGGACGCATCGTCGTGCTGTCGAAGAGCTCCCTCATCGCAGGAACCCTCGGCCAGGCCCTGCTCATCAACCCCGGGCCGATCGGCGGCTCGCTGACCGGCCCGTACCTCGGCGCGCAGGTCGTCCCCGGCTCGCCCGAGCTGACGGCGAACAACGGCACGCACTACTTCGTCACGGAACTGGACCCCAACGGCACCGGCGACACCAACGTCGGTCTCGTGTCGCTGACGAACACGGCGGCGATCAACACCAGCAGCCCGCAGGACATCCATGTGCACTCTGCCGTCGTTCCCGGCGTACTGACGTACGCGATCCCGCCGAAGCTCGCCCAGAAAGCTGGGCCTCGACCGCTCGGAACCAACCTCGCCGCGCTCGTTCCGGGCGCTCCGAACGAGCCACTGCGCAAGCTCGACGGCGGAGACGACAGGCCGCAGCCGACCAAGTTCGCCAATGGGCAGATCTGGACGTTGATCGACACGAAGCTGGCAACCGGCCGGGCCGGCTTGCTCTGGCTCGCGATCCAGCCGACGTTCGCCGCCGGGTCAGTCAGCGGCGTCGTGACACATCAGGGCTACCTCGGTGTTGCGACGAACAACCTCGCCTACGGCGACATCGCGGTCACACCTGACGGGTCGAATGCACTCGTCGTCTCCTCGCTCGTCGGTCCGTCGACCTACCCCTCGGCCGTGTACACCACCTTCGCCACGTCGTCGCAGCCGAGCGTGCTGCACGAGTATCTGGCCGGCGTGCGCCCCGAAGACGGCCTGAGCTGCTACGACGCCTTCGGAGCCGGCAACTCGACGCGAGGCTGCCGCTGGGGTGACTACTCGATGGCCAACATCAGCCCGTCCGGCGTCTACTGGTTCGAGACCGAATACATCACGCCCCGGGCCCGTACCGCGGCGGCGAACTGGGGTACGGCGATCGGCAAGCTGCACAGCTGACCTGGCGAGCTTTGCGGGTGGAATCCCGACCGCTCTAACGTCATCTGCATGGCCGACTCACGTTGGGCGGGCGTGGCACCGCGCGCCGCCGTCTCGATCGCGCTGCTGGCAAGCGTTGCCGCGTGCTCCTCGGCCACCTCCGGGTCAAAGCCAGCGGGGACCCCTGGCGCAGTCGCGGGTCGGGCCACGCTTGCGCCGTGGGACCGACCTGCCGATCAGGACGTCCAGGTGCAGGCGGCCGGCCTCACGCTGACGGCGACGGAGCAGGTGGCCGTGCATTACCACGCACATCTGGACGTCATCGTCCGCGGCACCGCCGTCCCGGTACCTGCTGAACTCGGCATCAATGTCGGGCCGGACAACACCGCACCGCCGCACGGCTCCCCCGGTATCGCGGCTCTGCATACGCACGACGTGACGGGCATCCTGCACATCGAGGCACCGGCGGCAGCGGTGTTCACACTCGGTCAGCTCTTCACCGAATGGAACGTCGCCCTGAGTCGCGGGCAGGTCGGTGCGTACCGCATTGGGGACTCGTCGGGCGACCGTGTCCGGGTGTTCGTCAACGGCGTGCCGACAACTACCGACCCGGCCGCGATTGCGCTCACGGCACACGAAGAGATCGCCGTCGTCGTGGACTCTGCCGCGCAGCCGGCGACGGGCATCCCGTCGAGCTACGCCTTCCCGCCCGGCGACTGAACTGGCGGTTGACAGGCGCCCGACGGTGGCTTATATACATGCTGCTGACACCCTCAGCATCTGCTTGCCCATCAGTGTTCGTCCGAGGTTGACCATCGTCGGAGGATGACCATGAGCATGGCGGTGACGACGTCGCGGGTTCCCTGCCCCCACTGTGGCGAAGGCGCCACTCTCACCGTTCGAACCGAATTCGGGGATGGACCCGGCTCGAGCCAGGCATCGCTGCACTGCGCCAGCGGCTGCCGCCCCGACGACGCCGAGCTCGGCTCCCTGTTCCGGATGCCCGGCGAGGTCGGCGAAGGCGCTTCTCCTGTCGGCGCCTAGAACCGCGGTCAGGATTTCTTGGCGTAGTCCGCGAAGCCCTGCCAGTCGATGACGACACAGGGCTCGTCGCCGACGATCCAGGCATCGTGCCCGGGCGCCATGACGCCGAAGTCACCCGGTCCGTACTCCATCTCGTCACCGTCATCCATGACGACCTTCATGCGGCCCGATACGAAGTACCCCATGTGCGCTGCCTGGCAGCTCTCGGTTTGCGCGATCGGCTTGACATGTTCCGACCATCGCCATCCGGGCTTGAAGGTGGCGCGACCCACGGCGCCCTCGGCCAGATTCACCAGCTCGAGCTGACCGCTGTCACCCTCGAACGGACGAGTCTCCTCCGGATCATTCAGGCTCATTCTGACAAGACCTGCCATGACACACCCCCTGAAGAAGCGTTGATGCGCCGAGCGTAAACCCGTTGGTGGGTACTCAGCGGCCCTCACTTTCCGCCCTAATACGGACGAAGCGAGGGTGATCTCGCCCTCAGGTTTAGTCGTGCGCCCCCGCTGGGCTGGCGTGGACTGTGGCCGCGGTGAGCCTGCCGACATGGTGAAGCAGGTGGGCTTCGGCGTGATGCGCAATGTCGTGGGCTTGGACGAGTGTGAGACCGGGGTCCACGGTCGCGTCCACCTCCGCGCGAAGGGTGTGACCTATCCAGCGGATGCGCAACTCGCGGACCTCATGGACTCCATCGACGCTGAGCACTGCCGCGCTGGCTTCGTCGACGAGGCAGGGATCGACGGCGTCCATGAGTCGCGCGCCCACTTGCCGCACGGCCGAGCGCAGCACGCCGAGAATGGCGACGGTGATGAACAGTCCGATGATCGGGTCGGCTGCTTTCCATCCGAGTGCGACGCCGCTGGCGCCGAGAAGGACCGCGAGGCTGGTGAACCCGTCCGTTCGAGCGTGCAGACCGTCGGCCACGAGCGCCGCGCTGCCGATCTGGCGCCCGACGCTGATGCGGTATCGAGCGACGATCTCGTTGCCGAGAAATCCGACGAGAGCGGCGGCGGCGACGATCCACAGATGCGTCACCGCTCGGGGATGGACGAGGCGGGTGATCGCCTCATATGCGGCGAGTGCGCTGGACAGGGTGATCATCGCGACAACGAACAGGCCGCCGAGGTCTTCGGCGCGGCCGTATCCGTAGGTGTAGCGCTTCGTGGGGGCGCGCCGGGCAAGGGTGAACGCCACGAGCAAGGGCACCGCGGTGAGAGCGTCGGCGACGTTGTGCATGGTGTCGCCGAGCAGAGCGACCGAGCCGGACAGAACAACGACGACGGCCTGGATCACAGCCGTCAGCCCTAACCCGCCCAGGCTGATGAACAGTGCACGCCGTCCCGCGGAATGTGCTTCCAGAGCATCATCGATCTGCTCTGCCGCATCGTGGGAGTGTCCACCGAAGAACTCCGAGACCTCGTGTCTCACCCGAGATGCGGCACCACCGTGATCGTGGCCGTGGTGGTCACCGTGGGCAGGTGCGTGGTCGTCGTCGCCCGGCCGCCCCGCTGTGTGCATCACCTAAGGCTAGACACGCCGCTGTTGCCAGCTCTCTGCAAGAAGCTGTTGCGATCGGCTTGCAGTAGCGCTGTCTGACCGCGCTCGTTCGTCGGCTACTTCAATATGGGGCCACACAGATAGGTGCCCGGGGACTGTCGAGTCCAGACACCGTTGGCAAGTTGGATGATCGCGGCGCAGCCTGATGTGGTCTTGTTGCCGACGTCTTCCGGACTGAACAGCCCGCGGCCCGTCCAGGCGTGCACACTCGCGAGCGCGGCGAGCATGGACGCACGGGTCAGCTTGCCACCGAGGGTGAGAGCCTCATCGGTGAACAAACGGCCGGCCGACCAGGCATAAAGCCCGAGGTAGGTAGGCGTAGCGCCGGGGGCCACCACTTGGAGCCAGTGTTCGTACAGCTGCATCTCCGGATTGCTCGCTGATTCCTCGAACAGCGCCGCATTGTCGAAGATCAGCGTGCCGTTGACGGCCGCCCCGCCAGACGTGAGGTACCCCGGGTTGTACGTCGACGGATCGGTGACAAACAGCGGGGTGAACCCCTGCTGCTGCATGGCCTGAGCCAACCGGATCGCGTACTGGTACGGGCCGCGGAACTGGACGTACTTCACGCCGAGTTGTTGCATGTGCGAGACGTACGGCGCGAAGTTGCCCGTCGTCACCGGGACAGCGTTGGTGTAGAGGAAGTGGAATCCCTCCTGGGTCCAGCCGGCGATCTCGGTCTGCGCCTCCGCCGAGATGGGCGCGTAGTCCATGTAGAGGTAGGCCGCATTGGCCGCAGCAGTGGGCGCGGTCTGCACGAAGTACTGCGGCACCACGGCCGGGATCTGGCTCAGGTCGCCGTACCCGGCGGCGTAGGTGCCGGCGGCGTTCTGGCGCACGACCGAGCTGGGTTGGGTGCGGATGTCGGGGATCCCGCACTGCGCGGCGACCGGTGCGCCGCCATCGTCGTAGCTGGCCATTGATCCGACCATTGCGAAGGCACTGGCGCATGCAGTTGTAGCTGCTTCCTGGTCGCCAATGCTGTTGGTCTGGCTGTCGAGCGCCTCGACGCTCAGGCTTCGTCCGCAGATCGAGGAGACAGAGTTGAAGTAAGCCGCGTATGCCTCCGTCGCCTGCTGCGCCGGCAGGTAAAGGCCCGGCACGGGTCCGCTGAGGTCGGAGGCGTTGGCGAGGGTGATCGTCGAATTGCTGATACCGGTTGTATTGCTGAATCCGGCGCAGGTTTCAGCGGAGCCCGGCCCGTCGAGGTAGTAGCCGAAGAGGTTGACCACCGCGCGGATCGCCCCGGAGGAGCCGTTGAACAGATCGATGTCTGAGTTGGGTTCGCTCAGCTGGACAACCGCACCGTTCAGCGTCAGCTGCCCAGCGGCGAAGTCGAGGTTCGCCGCAGCTGGTCGAGGCTTCTCAGCCGAGAAGGCGGTGAGAAAACCGGACGCGGGCGCATCGACCACGGCGACAGCGAGCACCAGCGCCGAGCGTCCATCGGTCCACGCAGCCGCTCGCGTCGGGCTCGACACAGCAGCAGGATCGACGGTGCCGTACGCAGGGAGGTTGCCGCCGTCGACGGCGCTGTCGTAGAGGTTCGTCGGCGCGACCTGCACGAAGCTGCCCGGCACGGCTGCCGCGCCGCTTCGGTAGTAGCCGAATACGTTCGCCACGACCCGGATGCCGGCAGACGATCCGTTGAAGAACGTCACCGCTCCGCCCGAACTGAGGCCGATCGTGGTGAGCGTTGCTGTCGTCGACCCGGCCGCGAAGTCGACACTCGCCGCCGCGGGACGCGCCTGATCGGCTGCGTAGGCGGTGAGGAATCCACCTGCTGTCGTACTGATGACCGCGACGTTCAATGCTGCGGATGCGGCGCCGGCCGACGGAACGCCACCAGCACCGGCAACGGTCACCGACACCGAGCCGTGCGCGGGCACAAGAGCGACATGCCCACCGGCCCCGACCCCGGTGCCGGTGTCGAGCACGTTCGCCGGTGGCAGCGCTACATAGGTGGCGGCATCGGTGGCGGTGCCGCCGACGAAATAGCCCGACACGTTCACGTACATCCGGCTGGTGCCGCTCGTTCCGTTGTAGAGCGTGATCGCTCCGGTATTGCCGAGCTTGGCGTAAGCGAGGTTGGTCGCCGTGCGCCCGGCGGCGAAGTCGATGCTCGCGGCACCGGGCCTGCTGATGTCGGACGGGTACACCGTCGCGAAGCCGCCGCCCGTCGATGTCACCGCAAGTGTCATCGCAACTGCCGAGACCCCTGTCGACGGAATACCGCTTCCTGCGCGGCCGGCGATCTGAACGGTGACGGTGCCGTGGGCCGGCACCGGCGTCTTCGTCGCGACGCCGATCGCACTGCCCGTGTCGAGCAGGTTCACCGCCGAGATCGGGACGTAGGTGCCGGGCCGCTGCGACGGCAACGCGGCACCCGCCGGCGCCGGTGCCGAGCCGACCACGACGGCAGCGGACGCCGCCAGCGTCACGCACAGCGCGGACCGCACAAGACGGCGCGGAGCAAGGGCGAAGTTCAGCATGAGATTTCCTCCGGTGACAACTCGATCAAGATGCACCGAACGGCCATCAGTAGCAAGTTTGTGCAACTCCCGGGCGGTTCGTCGCCCGTAAGTCGTCGCGGGCGGAGGGACCGCGGGGCGCCCGCGCCTCAGGGTTCGTTGGGGATGGTGGCGAGGGTGGCCTGCGCCAATACATTGCCGTTCGCATCTACAGCTGTCACTGCGTCGATCCGTTCGGCCTGCGCCTCCTGCGTGACGAAGAAGTAGAGACCGTGGATGGCTGCGACCTGATGCGGCACGACTGTGATGTCCCCGCTGCCGCGTGAGATGTGGATCGCGGCGGCGGGAACGGATGTCACGCCGAGGATGATCTCTCCGTCGAACCCGGGGTAGATCGGTCCGATGCGGGACAGCGAGATCACCGGCATGCGTCGCGGGTCGCCGGTTGGTCCGGGCCCTGCCGACGGCCTTGTCGCTGTTGCCGACGGCTTGAGGACCAGTCCGGTGCTGAGGCCCGCACCGGAAACGAGTGGCACCGGTGCGGGGTAGCCCGCGACGCGATAAGGCGCGGGTGATGGGTGGTCTCTGACAGCGGTGACGGACGCGTAGAAGCGCCACGCTCGACCTGACGTGGTGCCGGTGGCCACGAGAACGGGTCCGGTCCGCGCGGGCAGCCGGGAGAGCAGCGATGGTGCCGCGACGCCGGGTCGCGTCAGGATGGGGTATCCGGCCTGGCCTACGGAGTACGTCAGGCAGAGGGTAGAAGTGCCCACCTGCTCGCCGACGCCGGCGACCGCCCCGGCGCTTGGGTCAGGACTCGCCGGCCGGCCGAAGTAGACGTGCAATGTGTAGGTCTGCGGTTTGACGATGCGACAGTTCAGGAACGCGATGATCGGGACAGTCACCTGATCGCCGGGTGTGATGTTGAGATACATCTGCGGCGTCGGGGGTGTGGGGGCCGGTAGATGGAAATCACTTCGCAGGCTTGGTGAAATATCTTGGGGGCGGCCGTAGATCGTGCCGTCGGCTCCCACGAGCAGCAGGGCGGGCGGGAGCGCACCGATACTGCAGCGGCTGGCTCCGGTGTAGGTGAACACGACGTCCATCTCCACTCCGTGTGTGGTCGGCAACGGGGCCGTGAACCGATGCGGATCGCAGGCTGCCGCAGGGATCGGCGGCGCGGCCGTGCGTGTCGTGCCGTGTCGACTGAGGACGACTGCCAAGGCAACGACGGCAGCCACAGTGACGGCGATCGCGCCGACTCGGCTCCACCGATTCGCGCGACGGTGGGGTGAGTGCGCAACAACTACCTCGTCGCCCAGCGACAAGGTAGGCACGGCTGCCGTGGCATGCTCGGCAACCCAGGCAGCGTCGAGCGGGTCCGCCGCGCGCATCAGGTCGGCGGAGACCCGTTCGGACCGTAGCCGTTGACTCATGTCGCGCTCCCGTCGGTTCGTGCATGGCCACTGAGCCGATGCTCCGGCGCAGCGCCGACGGCACGCTCATAGTCCACAACCAGCCGCCTGCGAGCACGGTGCAGCCGCACTCGGAAGGCCGCCGCGGAGCACCCCGCCGCGGCTGCCGCTTCAGTGGGCTCCAGGCCGTCCCACTCCACCAGCTGAAGCGCCTCGCGGTAACTCTCCGGCATGCGGGCGAGCACCGCCCTCACCACCTCACCGACATCGGAAGCCTCGATGTCGCCGAGGTCCAAGTGCCGAGCGATCCGCCACGCCAGGCGCTGGCGGCGGCCAACCGAGCGCACCTCGTTGGCGATCACGCGACTGGCTACGCCGAACAACCAGCCCCGCTGATGGTCAGCAGGAACCTCCCCAAGACGACGCCACGCAACGACGAATGCATCGGCTACCACGTCCTCGGCACGATCCGATCCGACCCGACGCGCCGCATAACGCAACAGGGCCTGACGGTGATCGCGGAACAGCTGCTCGAACTGCCGCTCACGCTCACCCGGTCCAGCCGTCACGATAGGGAGTGTCCGGCACCCCGCCCGTTGTTACACGGGGCGTCCCCAATCCCTGGAGGATGAGACATGACCGAGTACCTCATCGCCTTCAACGCCGAGTGGGTGCCCGCCCACACCGTTGAGGAACTGCGTGAGAAGTCCAAGGCCGGCAGCGCGCTGGTGGCCGAGATGAAGGCTGCCGGGGTTCTCGTCTTCACCGGCGGTCTGGACAGCGCTGCCCCGGTATTCAGCGTGGATGCGTCAAGCGGCACACCGCTGGTCACAGACGGACCGTTCGCCGAGGCCAAGCAGGCCTTGGGCGGCTTCGCCGTCGTGGATGTGGCCGACGAAGAGGCGGCGCGGCTGTGGGCGAAAAAGATCGCGGTGGCCTGCGGTTGGCCGCAGGAGGTGCGACGTTTCCTCCCCCGCGGGCACCCTCCGGATAGTTCTTGACGGAGCCGGTCCCTGAGGCGGTTCGTTGGCCTGCGAGAGCCGTCGACGCGGGTGCGCTCGTGAAGGTTGCCTAAGAGAGCCGAGGTTCGCACAGCGCGGGGTGTCAGGCTTCGATCATCTGTGCTCGGCGAGAGGAAGTTCATGATCGAGGCACTTGGCCTGACGAAACGTTTCGGTGACAAGGTTGCCGTCGATGATCTGAGCTTCACCGTCCAGCCGGGTGCGGTGACTGGTTTCCTGGGGCCGAATGGTGCCGGCAAGTCCACGACGATGCGGATGCTCCTCGGTCTTGACAGACCGACGCGCGGATCGTCACGAGTGAATGGCCGTGCCTACGCCGAACACGCCGCTCCACTGCAAGAGGTCGGCGCCCTGCTCGAAGCGCGGGCGGTGCACACCGGACGCTCGGCGCGAAACCACCTGCGCGCCCTCGCGGCCACGCACGGTATTCCACGGCGTCGTGTCAGCGAGGTCATCGACCTCGTCGGTTTGCACGGGGTGGCGGACAAGCGAGCCGGCGGCTTCTCCCTCGGCATGGGACAACGGCTGGGCATCGCATCCGCGCTGCTCGGCGATCCGCGGACGTTGATCCTGGACGAGCCGGTGAACGGTCTCGACCCTGACGGCATTCTCTGGATCCGCAACCTCCTCAAGTCCCTGGCCGCCGAAGGCCGCACGGTTTTCGTGTCGTCGCACTTGATGAGCGAGATGGCGCTGACGGCAACCCATCTCATCGTGGTTGGGCAGGGTCGGCTCATCGCCGATGCCACGGTCGGCGAGCTCATCGGCCGGGTAGACCTGGGCACCGTTCTCGTCCGCTCCGACGAAGTGGCGCGCCTGCGCGATCTGCTCACCGCGCCCGGCGTCTCGACGACGACGGCGGATCCCGATGGCATGGTCGTCTCCGGGATGACTGCTCGAGCGATCGGACGCGCGGCCGCCGACGCCCGGATCGCCCTGACCGAGCTGACGCCGCAGCAGGCGTCTCTGGAGGATGCGTTCATGGAGCTCACTCGAGATTCGATCGAGTTCGACATCTCAGCCGGAGTTGCATGATGACGACCGCTGTCGAACCGAAGACCCACTCGAAGCCAACGATCCGCGTCACGCAACCACGTGCAATCACGGCCGAGTGGATCAAGCTGCGGTCGCTTCGCTCGACGTGGTTCAGCTTTGCCGCCGCGCTGATCGTGGCCATCGGCCTGGGCATTCTGTTCTCCGCGTTGCGCGGGCACGACATCCATACGCACGGCATCGTCGGCCCCGACTTCGACCCGACCGAGCTCAGCCTGCGGGGCATGTTCCTGGCCCAGTTGGCCGTCGGCGTTCTCGGCGTGATGTTCGTGACCGGCGAGTACAGCACCGGGATGATCCGGGCTTCACTGACCGCGGTCCCGCGGCGCGTTCCAGTGTTCGTCGCGAAGCTGGTCGTCTTCGCCGGTGTCACGTTCGTGATCGCCACCATCGCCAGCCTGATCGCCTTCCTCGGCGGGCAGGCCGCACTGCACTCCTACCACCTTGGCGTCGCCATCAGTTCGCCAGGCGCGGCGCGCGCAGTGATCGGCGGGGGCCTCTACCTGACGATCGTCGGCCTACTCGCGCTCGGCTGCGGCTTTGCGTTGCGCAACACCGGCGGAGCCATCGCCACGCTGTTCGGATTGCTGCTCGTCCTGCCCATCCTGGGTAGCGCGCTACCAGCGTCATGGCAGGTGCATGTCAACAAGTACCTGCCGATGAACGCCGGCACGGCCATCATGACGACCGGTCATCACAGTGACATGCTCACTCCCTGGCAGGGCATCGGCGTCTTCGCGCTCTACGCGTTGGCGGCGCTGGTGATCGGGTTGGCGATCCTTCGCCGCCGCGACGCCTGAATCGATCACGACCGGCTCGTCCAAGGCAGTCCAGGCGCAGTTTTGTGGAGGGTGCGATGTCAGGGCATAAGCAAGAAGCTCAGCAGGCTGATGTGCTGGTCGCGTTCGGTATCAGTGGAGACCTCGCCCGCAAGATGACGTTCGTGTCGCTCTATCAGCTCGAACGGCGCGGTCTGCTGACCTGTCCGATCATCGGGGTGGCCGCGGAGAAGTGGACTGATGCCGACCTTCGTCAGCGCGCGTCGGAATCCGTCACGGCCGCACTGGGTGACAGCAAGCCGGACGCGGAGGTCTTGGACCGCTTGTGCGGGCGCATGACCTACGTCGGTGGGGACTTCGCCGCCGACGCGACGTTCAAGGCGGTGGCCAAGGCGGTGGGTGGTGCATCGGCCCCGGTGTTCTACCTCGAGATACCGCCGGCACTGTTCGGCACGGTCGTGAAAGGTCTTGCGGCTGCCGGTCTGACGACCAACGCACGGGTTGTGGTCGAGAAGCCGTTCGGTCACGACCTGGCCTCGGCGCAGGAGCTCAACGCCGAACTGCGGGCGATCCTGGCCGAATCCCAGCTGTACCGGATCGATCACTTTCTGGGCAAGCTGTCGGTGCAGGACATCTTGCATCTTCGGTTCGCGAACACCGTCCTGGAACCGCTCTGGAACCGCAACTACGTCAGCAGCGTGCAGATCACGATGGCCGAGAGCTTCGGGGTCGACGGTCGAGGCGGCTTCTACGACCACGTCGGCTGCCTACGCGATGTTGTCCAGAACCACCTCATGCAGGTGCTGGCGATGGTCGCGATGGAACCTCCTGCGCGCGGCGACCTTGACTCGTTGTCCAACCGCAAGCGCGACGTCTTCGCTGCTATGCCCGCAGCCGATCCCCGCCAGTACGTGCGCGGGCAGTACGACGGGTACAGGCAGGTGAGCGGTGTCGCGTCGGACTCGACGGTCGAGACCTACGCCGCTCTGCGGCTGGAGGTCGACAACTGGCGCTGGTCCGGGGTGCCGTTCTTCCTGCGCGCCGGCAAGTCGCTGCCGATGAGCCAGACCGAGGTTCGCCTGGTGTTCAAGACCCCACCGTCACTCGGGTTCTCGTCCTCCGAGGACGACGTCGACCCGAACCAGATCGTGCTGCTCATCGATCCGCGTCCCGGCGCCCGCTGGGTCCTGCATGCCAAGCGCGCCGACGGGCCGGGGCTGCGCCCGATCGACCTCGACGTCGACTTCGGCAGCGACGACGAACGGATTCCCGCACCCTACGAGGAACTCCTCTACGCCGCGATGAAAGGCGATCAGAGTCATTTCACCCGCGAAGACTCGGTCGAGGAGACCTGGCGGATCCTCGACCCGCTTCTCACGCCCGACAGCCAACCCCACCCCTACGCTCCCGGGTCATGGGGACCGGCCGCTGCGGAACACCTGATCGCAGACTTCGGCGGCTGGCATCAGCCCTGGCAGTTGCCTGACAAGCGCTGAGGTTTCGAGGTGTTCCCCGACACATCCCGGTGCGTTCGGCCAGCAACGGCGGGCGGCCAAGTCTGGCCTTGCTGAGAGTGCGCAATGTGCAACACACAACGGTCATCTCATGAGGTGACCGTGGAGGTATGAACACCAATACCGCTCTCGAGAGCCGCGAGATCAGCGGCCTGTACATTTCAAAGATCAACAGCTTGATCGCTGCCGGACGCGAATCGCTCATCGGAAACGTCCTTGCCGAGTACGACCGGGCCGATCAAGCGCAGCCGAAGCCGGTTAAGACGGCGGCCTGAGCCCGAGACCTGCCTATTGAAGAACTCTCGGGCGGCGCCTCGTTGCGTGCGCTGGTCCTCTTGCAGAACACTCGGACTAGCCCCCGTAGCAAGGAGACATCATGGCGACCAAGGTCGGACTCGCACGCGATTTACCCATCGGGTCGGTCGAGGAAGTCCAGCGATATGCCGTGGGCAACAACGGCGCCTACTTTGCGGTCAGCCGTCGTTGCCGTCACCTCGGGGGGAACCTCGCCGACGGAAGCCTCGATGCCGATGGGTGCCTCGTCTGTCCGTGGCACCAAGCGAAATACGACGTCACCAGCGGACGAATGGTTCGCGGCCCGCAAGGCATCTTCGCCAAGATTCCCGGACTCGGAGCCACGTTCAAGGCCCTCACAGCAGTGTTGCCCCTGCGTCGGGTCGCCGTCTCGCAGCGCGGTGATGACCTCTATCTCGATGACTGAATACTTGGATCATCGGCGTGACATGACGGATGAACCGGCGCCTATGGGCGAACGGACGATGCGCGAACGGATGATGGCGGGCCAGCCGTACATCACCGACGACGAACTGCTCGCAGCCCAGCGGCGCGCAGCCCGAATCTGTCGAGAGATCGACGCGGTTGCCCCGGACGACGGGGCGCAGCGACACGCGCTCCTCCTGGAACTGCTCGGCGCGTTCGGCGAGGGCAGCGAAATCCGGCCCGGTTTCCGGTGCGACTACGGCAAACAGGTCTTCGTCGGCGCCCGCGTCTTCGCCAACTTCGGACTCGTGGCGCTCGACGTCGCGCGCATCACGATCGGCGACGACGTTCAGTTCGGGCCGAACGTCCAACTGCTCACGCCAACGCACCCGACCGATCCGCAACAGCGGCGTGACAAGTGGGAGTCGGCCGCTCCGATCACGATCGGTGACAACGCCTGGATCGGCGGTGGAGCAATCGTTCTGGCCGGCGTGGCGATCGGCGAGAACGCGGTCATCGGCGCCGGAGCGGTCGTGACCCGCGACGTTGTCGCAAACGCGGTCGCCGTCGGCAACCCTGCCCGTGTCGTCCGCAAGCTCTAAGACCGGAATCGAGGACGACGAGGGCACTCAGGCGCTGCCCGCGGAAGCGCGAGAATGCTCTCATGACCACTCTCGGTGTGATCTTCTCTCCGGACCATCCGCCCGAGCAGCTGCGCACTGTCGCGCTCGCGGCTGACGACGCGGGGCTCGAGCAGTTGTGGCTGTGGGAGGACTGCTTCTACGAGAGTGGTGTCGCGGCAGCGGCGGCTGTGCTCGGCTGGACTAGCCGGCTCAGGGTCTGCATTGGATTGCTGCCGATCCCACTGCGCAACGTCGCACTCACCGCGATGGAGATCGCGACGATCGAGCGGTTGTTCCCCGGCCGCTTCGTGCCGGGCATCGGCCACGGGGTGACGGACTGGATGGGTCAGGTCGGGGCTCGGGTGGAGTCGCCGATGACGCTATTGCGTGAGTACACCGAGGCGTTGCGCGCGCTGCTGCATGCGGAGACGGTGACGACCTCCGGCCGGTACGTGCAGCTAGACGGCATCGCGCTGGATTGGCCGCCGGCCAATCCGCCGCCGCTGTTGGTCGGGGCGATCAAGCCAAAGACCCTGGAGGTTGGGACCGCCTTCGGCGACGGTGTCATCATGACCGCTTCCTCGACACCCGACGATGTGCGGGCCGCCGCCGGGCCGCTCGCAGCGGGCCGGGCGAAGAGCGGCCGACCAGCTACCGAGATCGTTGTCTTTGTGACGGTCGTGGACCGCATGTCGCCCGGGGAGGTCGCGGCGCGGGTCAGCGAATACGCCGACGCCGGCGCGACCACGGTGGCTCTGCACGCCGTGGGCGATGATCCGCATCCGCTCGAGGATTTCGTTCGGTTCGTGGCTACCGACGTGCGCGCCGCCATCAGCTGAAACATGCGTTGCGCTCGCTCGTCGGTCTCGATGGCAGGCCTCAGCCACCAGTATTTGCACTGTCAGGCAAAGCCTGACACAGTGTCAGGATCAACCTGACGGCGGAGGCTTCCTATGACTGTCCCGACCACCATCACCACTCGGTGTTCCTTCTGCGCGAAGGAGGAGCCAGAGATCGCGCAGATGGTCGCCGGCCCCGGCGTATGCATCTGCAACGAATGCGTCGGCCTCTGTGTGGAAATTTTCGCCGCAGGCAAGGGTGCCGACGGTGACGCGGAGCTGCCCTAT
The DNA here is from genome assembly GCA_035999365.1 of Jatrophihabitantaceae bacterium. Lineage (GTDB taxonomy): Bacteria > Actinomycetota > Actinomycetes > Mycobacteriales > Jatrophihabitantaceae > DASYGT01. Next base: position 25,810 of record DASYGT010000023.1, on the reverse strand, counting down.
TGGGAAGCGATGAACGATGACGAGCTGTTGGCGCAGTTACCTCGGATCGCGTCAGTGGCAACACAGGTCGAGGACAACCTTCGAGTGTGGGTACGGCGACTACGCGACCGCAGGGTCAGCTGGGCACGCATAGGCCAGTCCCTTGGCATGGCACGTCAGTCAGCATGGGAACGCTTCTCCGACGAGGAGTAGCAATCTCGCAATCGACTGCACCCTCATCGTCAGAACCGCACTGCTGGCGACTTGAACGCGCACACCCGGCGGCACGGTCGGAGGCATCAGCCGGGCAGCGTCAGCTGGGCGCGGTGGTGGTCGTAGTGCAGCGTCGCGTAGTGGTAGACGTCTTGCAGGCTCATCTCGCTCGTGAAGTACCGGTCCCAACGAGACGGAAAACGCATGGTCCGTCGCAGTGCGATGTCCGGCTCGTGATCCAGATGCCGATGCAGGGACGTAATGACGCGGCCCATCCACGCATTCATGCGTTGGGGCGTGAGGAGTCGCCCCCCGACCACCGAGCCCCAGTAGTTGATGACGTCGAACGGTCTCGACGCTGCGTTCAGTGACCCGGCGAACATTCGTTGGGCCCGCGCCGGGAAGTGCGAGACGAACTTGACGATCAACCTGAGGTTTCGCGCGATGAGATAGCCGAACAACATGTGGAACAGGAGTTGGCGGTTGGTCCATCGCGTTCCGTCGGAGGATCTCGCAAACGATTCGCCGTTGCCCTGAGCGATGAGGTCCGCGAAATCTGCGCGGACCCGATCTAGCTCGGCGTGAATATCCCGACGCGGGGTCATAGGCCAGTAGCTTGTCATCCGGGCGCGCTCATCGGCAGAACCGTGCACTACCGGCGGCATGATCGGGCGGTCGTCGTTCGAGTCTCGATGCTGTTCGGACTCGCTGAGAGGAAGTCGCCGTCCGTGACGTGATGACGCGGTGTCGCAGCCAGTCGCGATGATCCGCCTCGGCGGCGTCAGCCCGCTCGCAGCGTCAGCCGCGATCGATACGTTGTCGGTTGCTTGTGGCAAGTTCGATGCATGGCGACCGAGTTTCAGGTGACATTCGACAGTGCCGATCCGAGTGCGCACGCGGCCTTCTGGGCCGAGGCGGTGCACTACATCCAGCAGCCACCACCGCCCGGCTTTGACTCGTGGGACGCCGCGCTCGAAGCCTGGGGCGTCCCGGCCGACGCCCGCAACGACCGCGCGGCGCTCATCGATCCCGACGGCGTCGGGCCGCGGCTGTTCTTCCAGAAAGTGCCGGAGCCGAAGACGGCGAAGAACCGCGTGCACCTCGACCTCCGTGCCGCCGCCGGCGTGCCCCCGGAGCGACGGGCCGATGCGCTCGAGGCGGAATGCACGCGCCTGGTCGCGCTTGGCGCACACCGCGTGCAGCGGCTGGAGGCCGACAACATCAACGGGGTTTGCATCGTCATGCAAGACCCCGAGGGCAACGAATTCTGCCTCGACTAACACTCGGCTTCAAGACACCATCCCAAGCACTAGCCGAAGTGTTGCGTTGTTCGCCTGAACCCCGCACGCATGTCCGGTCGTTTGTGCAGAGGGTTCGTTACCCGGTCAAGCCGATTGCTCGCCGTAGCTCGGTGACCCCCTCGGCTGTGAGTGCGTACTGGCCGCGTCGGAATCGCTCAGGGGTTAGCAGCAACTGGTTGCTGATTGCGAGTTCTCCGGGTCGGCGCTGTTCGCGTGCGGTGCCGTTGTCGATGTAGCCGACCTTGCGGCTGACGGCGAGGGAGGTGGGGTTGTCGGTGAAGGCGGCTGAGGTGATCTGCTCTGCGTCGAGATGATCGAACAGCAGGGCGCACATCGCCTGGCGCATCATCGTGCCGATACCCTTTCCTTGATACCGGCGTCCCAGCCAGGAGCCGGTCTCACCGGAGTGCACGACTAGATAGTTCTTCGCACGAAAGCCCTGCACCCCGACGATCTCACCCGCGAGCCGGACGACGAGGTCGAGAACCCACTCATCGGGGGTGAACGATGCGCGGCTGGACCAGTAGTAAGTCGCCATGTTCCGCGCCAGTTGATCGGCGGGGGCATCCGTCCACGGCCGGGCGAACGGCATCTCGCCCGGCTCGTGCAGCCCATCGCGCGCGAGATCTGCGAGGGGCCCGATGTCATCGTCTGTGACTGCACGCAACTCCAGCGGTCCGAACTCGACACGCAGAGCGAACGGTGCCCAGAGATCCGCCGGAGTCGTCACAGATCCAGTGTTCACGACCGGCGGTCCGGTGTCGGCTCAATTCTCATCCGGCCGGATCGGAAGGCGTGGCTTTCTGCGGGTAGAACGTCTCGTGGCGAGCGAGCATCGCGACGAACTCGCCGATCTTGCGCTCACGGGTCGCCTCCCGCTTCACCGAACCGAGGCGGTAGATGAGGGCGAACCGATTGGCCTTCGTGAGCACGTCGAACATCGCCTGGGCCGCTGGGTTGGCGGCGAGCGCGGCCGTGAGCGCGGCCGGCACCTCGGCCTGCGACTGTGGGGCGTAGGCAGCTTCCCATCGCCCGTCGGAGCGCGCCGCCTCTACCGCGGCGCGCCCAGCGGGCAGCATCCGGCCGTCCTTTTCCAGCCGGGCGACGTGGCCGACGTTGCGCTGCGACCACGAACTGCGGGGCCCACGCGGTGTCAACCGGATCGAGGAGGTTTCGTCATCGCGCTTGCGCGCCTGCCCGTCAATCCAGCCGACGCACAGCGCCTCGTCTACTGCCTGCTGCCATGTCAGCGTGGTGAGCGTGCCACCCTTCCTGGTCAGAGCCAGCCACACCCCCCGCGACGTGTCGTGGTGATCCAACAGCCACGCGCGAAGCGCTGCGGCGTCCGTGACAACCAGCTCCTCCAACTCTGCCTTCGCCATGGCGACACGCTAACGCGAAGCACCGACGCTCCTCGGGCCTAATGTCAGCAGGATGCGTGTGCCAGTCGAATGCGTGCCCGATCCGGATGTCCCGGGCTGTGGGAACGTCTTCGTTTCGGTGGAGGTTGATGATCGCATCGTGCGCGCCGCATTCGATACCGGTGCTTCGCGGACGTTGCTCATCGACCTGCCCTCCTCGGCTCGACCGGTCGGTGATCGGGAGACGAGCGGTCTGTTCGGCACCGGCGTCGTCACTGAGTGGGAGGTCAGTGACATTCGCATCGGCTTATTGCGCGCCGGCCCGCTCACGGTCCATCGCATCGACGGCGGTGCCGGACGACACCCGGTGGTGGGGCTCGACGTACTAGGCACCGGGTCGTGGCAGCTCGACTTAGCGAGCAGAACGCTCGTCACGGGCGCACCGTCACCGCGTGGCTCCGCACTCAGGCGCACCACGAACGGACACATACTCACTGAGATGAGTTGGCCGACGGCTACCGCGACGGCCCTGTGGGACACCGGGGCGGGCATCACGTTGATCGATCGGCGCTTCGCGGATGCGCACCCAAACCTGTTCGAGCACGCAGGAAGCGCGAGAGGTACCGACATCTTGGGCTCGCAAAGCGACCTCGGGCTCGCGCGTGTATCCGGCTACGAGATCGACGGGACCCAGTTCGCGGGGCACTCCGTAGCGATTGCAGATCTCCCCGAAGTTCCCGACCCCATTGATGCAGTGATCGGCTTTCCGACCATCAATCAGGCTCGCTGGACGGTCGATGTTCCGGCCGCTCGATGGTGCATCGAACTCTGACCTACGGTCTGCGTCGAGAGACGAGGACCTGCAGCAGCGGTTGGTATCGCGCGTCCTGCGGTCATGAGTGCTTAGCGGTAGGCACGAGGGTTACTCGTACCTCCTCTGGGCGGGCAAGGCTCGGAACCAAACCGCCGATCCAGGTCGTGGTCTTGTACTGGCCCGGTGGCAACGGAGGCTCCTGGTTGTGGCGTGGGCCGATACAAGGCGGCGTCGGTACCGCTGCCGCGCCGCCCGGCTCCGTACAAATGGAGTACATGGTGAGCACTTGGATCGGTGTGCGGGATATGCCGACCGGGAGCTCGAGTGGCAGACAATTCCGCTCCGAAAATCCGGGGCCGTACAGCACCTCGTGGCCTGACAGGCCGATCGGAATCCATCCCGCGCAGGCGTCCGTGACGCTGATGGGCATGCCCGTCGTGTTCGTGACCTCTACGAATCCACCGATGGGGGTTCCGTCGGCGGCTGCGACCGCCGTGTCGAGCATCAGTCGCACGGTCACCGGCTGATGGACGGCCTTCGCCGGTGAAGACGTCGGCTGACTGCTTGTCGTTGCCTGATGACGCGCTGGCCCCGAGGAACATCCGACAAGCAGCAGTCCGGTACTGGCTGCGATGCCAAAGAGGCGTGTGCCTAGTAGTCGGCGGGCGGCGCTGGTTCCGGACACGCGACCATGATGCGCCGCGATCCGCTCATCGGCACCTGGTCGCACCTGCCTGCGGCATAAGCGGATGCACCGGACCACGCGAGCCTGACAGCAGGCTCCACGTGTTCTGACAGCGTCGCTTCAGACGATGATGAACGCGGTCATGCGGATCGAGACGAGCAATCCTGGAATTTCGGCCCCGAGCTTGGCTACGTAGCGGGTCGGTGGATCAGTAGGGAACCAGCGGACGTATTCCTCGTTCATGCCGACGAAGTCGCCGGGATTAGTGAGCAGAACGCCCACCTCGACAACGTCAGCGAGACTCGCTCCGCCGGCCTGCAGGATGGCCTCGCAGTTCGTGAGCGCCTGCCGGGTCTGCTCTTGGATCGTCTCCCCTGCCAACCCGCCGGTGCTCGGGTCGACGCCGATCGTTCCTGAGACGAACACCTGCGGTCCGGCCTTGACTCCCTGGCTATAGAGCGGCGAGCTCGGCGCGTTCCGGGTCGTGATGATCTGCCGCGGCATGTCGGTCCTCCTCAAGAATTTCCCCACGACGCAGGTCTTCGGCGACCTGACATATCGACGCTTCTCAGCGAGGTCGCCACCGGTTCCACTGGGCGGTCCCGGTCGCGCGAACTTTGCCATCCCAGGCAAGTTCTACCGAACAGGTGATCTCGCCTTCGCTGGCCGAGGTCACGCTGGCACGCAGATCGACAGTCTCCGTCAAGGGGCTCGGCCTCAGAAAACGAACGTCGAGCCCAGCGGTCACATGAGACAGCGCTGCTCCCGGTAGCGGTGTCCAGCCACGTTGGTGCGCTTCCCAGAGCACTGCCGCCGCGCTGTGGCAGTCGAGCACAGTCGCGATGATGCCGCCGTTGAGGTAACCCAGACCGTTGTCGTGCTCGGGCCACGGGGTGAATCGTGCCCGTACCTCACCGTCGACCAGATAGCTGCGTAGCCGTAACCCTCTCGGATTGTTGGGACCGCACCCGAAACAAGGCAACTCGGGAAACAGGTGGTCCTGAATGCTCAACGAGCTGTGATCGACGGCTTGCTCCTCGGCCATCCGCAGATCATCGCAGGCTGACTCGACAAGATGGCGTGACCCACCGGCAGCTGGCGAACGTTCGTGCGATCCAGGACCGTATGCAGCAACTTGGGGTACTCGCGCATAGATCTACGCCTGCGAGTCAGCGACCGCAGCGGTCAATCCGGGTCCAGGGCCAATCGGTGCCGAGCCAGCGTGCGACGGCGTCGGCCAGTGGGCCGTCGAGGTTCGATCTGTCTGCCCGTACCCAGGACTGCACCGTGACGTCCCACTCCTGCGAGGACGAGGGATACAGGTAAACGCAACCGATGACATCGTCGTCCGCGGGGTCGAGGACGGTGAAGGTGAAACCGACGCCCCGCGAAAAGTCATCGGCATGGCGGCGAAGGTCGGCGAGGTTCTCCTCGAGTGACATGCCGTTGACCGGTGGCCAGTTGCCGTCGGGATAGCCACGAGTGGACCGAATGTGCGCGATGCTTGAGGTCCAGGCGGCATGATCCGCCTCATTGTGTTGCGGCCCCAGCGGTTCGAGACGGAACTGGTTGTTGGCATGTGAGGTCGGCGGATCGAAGCCGACTGGCACGAATTCCTTCGGACGCATGGCCGGACCGTACTGGGCCGGCGAGACCCGCTGCGCTCGAATTCTTTTGTCCGTGGCATGAGCGGACGTTATTGCCCCAGCCGACGGATCAACGTGTTGAGGCGCGAGGCCACCTGTCTGGGGTCAACCAGCATGTGCAGGTGGTCACCTACGCCGGACCGAGTAGCGGACTCGGGAGCAACGCCACACCCGGTTTACCCACGCAAGCAGTTTGCCGCTAGCTGGACCAGCGCGCTGCGACCCGTAGGTCTGCACACAACTCGCGGCATCGCCGGTCGAGTCAGATCGGTCCTACGCGGGCTCGACGCTGGAGATTCGGTACCGGTGAACGTCTGCACCAAGAATCGGCGGGGTTTGAACCCCGTCATCGGGAAGGCTTCGAAACGCTTCGAGACCGGCGTCGGATTCCCAGCGCTCGAAAATGTTGATCCGATCGGACTCGAGTGGGTCGGCGGACTGAGCGAAGTCCAGACACTCGGGTATCAACCTCGCCTGTGCGGTCGCCGCCGATGCAAGTTCCAAATAGAGCGAGCGATCTGCTGGATCAACCGTCAACGTGCCGGCCACGATGATCATCGGAACCCTCGATTTCTCTCTCGACCGAACACCGGCTCCAACCTAGCCGTCCTGGGACATCTCACGCCGTCGGCGGTGCGCGACATTGTCCGGGATCGCGCTGCGGTTGCGCGTCAACGCGCACCACCTGCGGCCAAAGGGTGCGTTCACATCCGCGCTACCGGTTCTCGCCATCAAGGTCCGGCGGCAGCCGCACCAGACCTGTGGGCCCGAACGTGAACCGCCTGCCACAGCCCGGGCACGCGACCAGAAGGGGCTGTCCCGATTCGGGTTTGCCTGGCGTGGCCTTGAGCCGTTCGCCATCATCTGGACAGACCAGGTAGTCCATCGACACACCGTAGCGACGCGGGCGGGTCGAAGGGCACAGCACCATCCGCGGCGTGCGCGGATGCCCTCGCTAGACGTTCGGCGCTACTCGGCTGGCTAGGTCCAGGGCGATCTGCTGCCCCTGGCTCTTGTTCTCGGCCACCGAGACCGTGACCAGCAGTGGCCCCTTGATGAAGGCACAGAACCAATCTGCGCGTCCGTCGGGGGGATAGAACCGACTTTGGAATGTTTCGGCCACGAGGCCGTCGACGTGTTGCAAGGAAGGAGAGCCGCCGGCTCGGGCGGTGAGTGCCAACACCTGCCGGGCCGAAGCTGGGCTTTGGTAGGTCGTGATGATGATCTTGGCCGAAGGGTATCCACCGGTGGGCAGGTTCTCGTTGGGGTATCCGGTGGTGATCGGGAAGAACACGCATCCGATGATCTTGCCGCCGCTCGTCTGCACAGTGGCGTGGTCCAGACGTTGGCCCACCGTCGACTGGGCGACAGATTGGACTACGAGCGGGCAGTCCTTTGTGACGATGGAGGTCGGTCCGGCTACGACTGGCGCCGTGGGGATGACCTGATTTCCGGTTGTGATCGCTGATGACTGAGTAGGTGCGCTGGCCCTGGGCGATGTGGAGCTGCAGGCCGCCATAGCGCAGGCCGCGAGCATCGCCGCCACGACAGCATTCGAACCTCTCAGCAGTGGCTCCACGTCGGAAATGCTATTAACGCAACCACGCCCAGGTCGCGGCACGGTCGGATGTTCAATCGTCAGGTTGCGGCTAACGTCGGGGCATGCTCGAAGTGGTTACGACCGGCACATGGCTCTATCACGGCAGCGTGCCGGCGCTCGTCCGAGTAATCGAGCGCGACTCCGACTTTCTGGTACCAGATCGGCGAAGCCGACGGCCAGCTTGGAGCCGACGAGACGCCGCAGCTGAATGAGTTTGGCCGTGTCTTCCTACCTCCGGCACATGCCAGGATGGAAGCCAGGCGAGCCATTCTGGCCGGACTCGATCGGGTTCATGAGCCTCGACGCGGCCAAGGCAGCAGCCCAGGCCGCGGTACCCGGACGAATCTCGTGGGCCTAGGTACTTCGCCCCACGCGGGTGCGAACCCGCGCACCACGCGGCATGTCCGTCGGTTCAAAACTGCCGGTTAGGCGAGGGTCAGGCCATATTCCTCGAGAGCCTTTTGCAGAATCCCCAGTGCTTTGGGTCCCATTCCGTGAAGCAGCGCCAAGTCGGATCGAGCTACGCCCGCGAGCTGACGTAGCTCCGTGTAGCCCGCGTTGTTCAGTGCGCGAGTCGCCGGTGCACTGACGCTCGGAAGCGCAGCGAGAGATGACGTCATACCGACACGCTAGGACGAGACACTGACGATGCGCCGGTGGGCTCCGGCACGCGCGGGGCGGCATGAGCGCGCGTGTCGCGGGCGAACTGTGTGTCGCCGAACCCTTGGGAGCGTCGCGTCAGACGGTCGTCGTCCGGTGGTGGTGCACGGCTAGTTGGTTGTGGGGACGGCCGAAGGCGTGGTGCCGTCTTGTGTCGCCGATCCGCTGTTCTCGATGTTCGGGTTGCGAGAGGCGAGCATGATGCTGACGATCAGGGCCCACAGAGCCATGGCGACGAGACCGAAGAATGCCAACACGAACGAGGCTGAAACGAGCCCCAGAATCCAGGAGACCCAGGCCAGCCATGCGGGAAGCGCCTTGGACTTGTAGATGATGAAACCGGCGGCGAGGTAGAGCACGGCGAGTCCAGCGCCGGTCATCGGATAGCTGAGGTCCGAGTCCATCTGGTTGACCAACTGCAACGCAGACGCGCTCAGCGCTTTGGGATGATCGCCTATCAGCGCATCGACGCCCGCGCCGATGCCTCCGCTGACCGCGAACATGATCGCGCCGCCGAAGAAGATCGCCGATAGCCATTCCATTCCCGCGTGGCTGCGGAAGTAGGCCCGCAGATACCCGTAGAAGAACAACCCGAACACGATCGAGAGCACCGTGAACAGCGCAGAGAGCGAGTACTTGGTGTGATGGGCTAGAAAGTACTGCTGCACCTTGACCGCGCTCGCGTTGGTGGATGGTGAGTTGCCAGTGAACAGAACCGCCGGCACGAGAAATACCACGAACGCGACGCCGCTCAACGCGGCAAGTCGGGTCGATCGAGTTCCCATTTGGCTTCCTCCCGAAGTAGACCCGCAGCCGAGCGCCTTGCTCGAGTTCATGAGCGCCTATCCGTTGGCGGCGCACAGTACGACCACAAGTCGCGACGGAGCAACGAAGCTCCCGGACCTCATCGCGGATTCACAGCGGGAATGGGTGACTTGGCCCGAATCGAGCCGCTGGTCCCGCCCGGATCTCGGCAGAACCGCGCACTACGGGCGCATGAGCGCTCGCTATGCCGCCATGCGGTTTGCGGCATGCGCCTGCAGCTTCGGCCGTGCGGCGTCGCCTGCCGCCCCTGGATGCGCTAAGGCGTTGTCTCTTCGACGACGTCTAGATCGACGAACTCGGGCGACCCCTCGAAGACCTCCGCCATGGCAGACCGGATGCTCTCCAGTCCTTCTTGCCGGCGTGGATCGGCTTCGCGGGCGCGAGCGTGCTCCTCGCTTTCGAACACGACCAGAGTCATCACCCGGCTGGGATCATTCTGATCCCTGAACACACTGCTGCGCACTAGTCCTGAGCCAGGTTGTTCGATGTTCCGCAGCTGTTCCATGACATTCGGTAGGCCGCCTTCGCCGCCATTCTTCAAGCGCATCGTGATCAGCTGAGCCCACATACTTGATCTCCGATTCGTCCGATCGTGGATCGATGTGCCGACGCTATGCGCACCGAGTGTTGATGTCGAATGGCCGCATACCGGTCGCGGCATGTCGGGTCGACTCGCTGTGGTCCAACGCATTGGCTGGAGCCGGGAGGTTTGGATTGGCCCAATATCCGGGCGCCGCACCGTTGGCCGGGTTGGCTCGAGCGAAGCCATTTGAGAGCGCGTGTTGCCCTGTTGTTGCCCGGCAATCCCGGGTTTCCTTCGGCGGCTGATTGCAGCTTCATTCGATTCCTGCGAGGCGCGGGACCATCCCCACACTCTCGCAGTGACCCCCTGATTGCGACCTTCGAGGCGGGCAGGCTCAACGGAGGGTGAGGACGGCTTCCACTTCGACAGGCATGTTGAGTGGAAGTTCGGACGTGCCGATGGCCGAGCGGGCGGCGCGGCCGGCCTCGCCGAAGATGTCGACGACGAGGTCGGAGAAGCCGTTGAGGACCTCGGGCTGCCGGTCGAACCCAGGCGCCGAACGGACGAAGCCCAGCACCTTTACCCACTTCTCGATCCGGTCCAGCGACCCGAGTTCGGCCTGCAGACGGCTGAGGCAGTACAGCCCGGCAGTTCGCGCGGCGTGGTAGCCGGCCTCGATGCTCATGTCGCCGCCGACGACCCCGCTGACGCCGATCGGCCCCACCCCGGACACGAAAGCGAGGGCCCCGTGCATCGTGACGACCGCGCGGTTGGGCGCCATGGGCAGCGGCGGCACCTCGGGCAGTACGAGCCCGAGTTCGGCGAGCTTATCGGCGATGATCATATGGCTCCTTGTATATCGCAGACAGTATACTGCAGACGTGTCGCGTCCATTTTCTCCCCGTCTGCCGGGACAACGACGCTTCCTGCCCGACGACGTCGAGGACGCGCGCGTCGTCCTGCTCGTCGTGCTCACGTTTGTCACCGGATCGGTCGATGCGGTCAGTTATCTCGGCTTGCAGCGGGTCTTCACCGCCAATATGACCGGAAACGTCGCTCTGATCGGCTTCGCGGCGGGTGGTGCCCACGGTCTCCCCCTCGTGCGCTCCGGCCTGGCGCTGCTGGCCTTCGTCGCGGGTGCGGCTGCCGGCGGACGGCTCGTGCGCAGTGCCGACCTCCGCGCGCCGTGGCCGGCCCGGGTGACCGTCGCCCTGCTTGCATCCGTCGGTTTACTGGTCATCGTCTTTGCGACCTGGGTGGGCCGGCACCATGCGCCACAGGCTGAGCTCGCCGCGTCGGCCATGGCGTTCGCCATGGGTATTCAGGGCGCCGCAACCCGCAAGCTCGGTGTCGCCGACCTGCCCACCACCGTGGTCACGAGCACGCTGACCGGCTTGGCCGCCGACTCGTTCCTCGGCGGCGGTACGGGCGTCCGGTGGCGCCGCCGGGCGACCTCGGTCGCCGCTCTGGTCCTCGGTGCATTCAGTGGCGGTGCCCTGGTACAGGTGTCGCCCTCGCTCGGACTGCTGCCCGGCATCGGAGTCCTGGCGGCGGTGTGTGCGGTAGCGACGGTGCATGACCTACACGCGCCGGTGACCGCAGCGGACGTGATGGAGCAACCCGCAGCGGCGAAGTGACGGTCAGCCGTGCCGCGGCCGATTGACCATCGCCTCGACAGCGGCCGCATGGTCGGGCGTCCCGTGCAACATGGCCTGCACCGACGCTGCTTCGTCCAGGATCTGCGCGAACGGCGTGCCGGTGCGCGCGCGGTCGAGAAGCCGCTTTGTGTAGCGCAGCGCGGTCGCCGGCTTGCTCGCGATCAACCGCGCCAGGTCGAGCGCCGCCGCCATCAGGTCGTCGGGCTCGTGCATCGACAGGACGACGCCGAGCGCGAGGGCCTCGGCCGCGTCGACGATGCGGGCGGTGTACGCGAGCTCGCACGCACGCTGGAACCCGACGACCTGAGGCAACAACCAGGAGCCACCGTCACCCGGGATCAGCCCGAGATTGACGAACGTCTCGCCGAAGCGCGCCGTCGTGCTCGCGAGACGCAGGTCGCAGGCCAGGGCAAGGTCGAAGCCCGCACCGATGGCCGGGCCGTTCACGGCGGCGATCACGGGTACCTCGGCACCGACCACGGCGCGGATCAGACGCTGGATACCGCGGCGATAGCCGTCGGCGATCTGATCCGTCGAACCGGCGAAGATGCCGCCTTGTTCCTGCATCTGCCGGATGTTGCCGCCCGCCGAGAACGCCGACCCCGAGCCGGTGAGGACGATGACCCGCACGGCGTCGTCCGCGCTCAGCACACCGAATACGGCGGGTAACTCGTCCACGAGGGGGGCATCGGAGATCACGTTGCGCGACTCGGGCCGGTTGAGCGTGACCGTCGCGACACCGTCGGTGACCTCGACGCTGACGTCCTTCAGTTCGGGCAGTGCGATCACATCACAACCTCCGAGGCATCGGTGCGGACGGCCGGCACGGCACCGGTGGGCCGGTGCGCCGTCCTGGCATAGACAAGCACCGCGAGCAGCGGGATGCCCAACGCCGCAATCATCACGGCGGTGGTACTGAACATGTGCAGCGCAAGGCCGGACAACCCCGAGCAGATCGCCGACGACACCATCAGCGCGGCGCGATACACCCCGACGCCCCAGGTCGCCCGTCCGGGCAGTGCTGCGACCACCATCGCGTTTGACACGGGGAACAGCATCGCGCTCGTGCAGACCACCGGCACCACCGCCCACAGCCCGACGGGATAGGGCGTCGCCAGCTCGGCGAGACCGAAAGCGACAAGCAGGCTCATCAGCAGCTGTGCAGTGGCCGGGCCGCCGATCTTGTCGAGCAACCAGCCCGACACATACTTGCCCACCATGCTGGCGATGCGACCGATGCCGACGAGCGCGCCGATGAGTTTCGCGCTCGTGTGTTGCCCGACGAAGTGTTCCGGGGTGAGACCGATGACGATGTAGTTGCAGATGCCCGCAACGACGCCGACGGTCATCGCCGCGCGGTACCCGCGGTCGCGCCAGTACCCCACGGCCGCGCGCACCAGGCCGGTACTGGGCGACCCCTCGGCCTCGGGCAGCTTCGGGGTACAGATGGTGAACACCAACGCGAGCGCGCCGGTGGCGAGGAACACCCACCGCCACAGGTCGACGCCGAGCCCCGAGGCGAACGCCGCCGCGGCCAGCCCGCACGAGTAGCCGAGCCCGTACGACGCGATGGCACGGCCGAGGCTGGTCGGGTACATGCGCCCGACGACGGCGAGTCCAGGGGCGAAGAAGAGGCCTGTCCCCAGCCCCGACAACACCTGACCCACGGCGATGGTGACGAACGAGTTCGACATCCCGCTCAGAAGTGACCCGGCAGCGAGGAGCGCGGCCGCACCACGCACGGCGTGCCGGTCGGCGAAGCGGTTACCGATCCAGCCGCCGGCGATGTTGCCCACGGCGATGCTGATCGTCAGCGCGGCGATGAGGGTCGCCTGGTCGGACACCTGCAGGTGCAGGTCGTGGCGCATTAGCGGGAACAGCGGGGATATATAGGTCTCCGACGCGCCCGCCAAGAAGTAGACGACGGTCAGGTAGGTGAAGACCAGGCGCCGTCGGCGCGGATTCATCCCCAGCGCTCCCTGAAGGCCGCGTTGATACGCGCCGACAATTCACTCGTAGACGCGACCGGATCACCCGGCACGGCCATGTCATAGGTCAGCGGTGGCGCGTTCACCGCGTCAGCCACAGCCTGACGCACGGACGGTGCGACTTTCTCGGTCTCGTCGAACCACTCGAGCAGCATCGCGAGAGCGAGGTACCCACCGACGGGGTTGACCTTGTTCTGCCCGGCGCGCAACGGAGCCGACCCGTGGACGGGCTCGAACAGGCCGACGCAGCGCGCCGGGTTGTCGCGCCCGGCCGGCCGGACGGACGCCGAGCCGCACAGCGCGATCGAACCCGCACGCCCGGACGACAAGTCGCTGAGGATGTCGCCGAACAGGCCCTCGGTCAGCACGACGGCCTCGGGCGGGCTCATGCAGCCCAGCTCGTAGGCCATCCGGTCGACGTACACATGCCGCACGGGGATGCCCGCGGCGTCGGCGGCGTCGCTGACGAGCAACCGCCACAGTCGGCTCGTCGCCAACAGGTTCGCCTTGTCAACCGAAATGAGCTGCGCGCCGGACGCCTTCACGTACCCGATGGCGATGTCGGCGAGCTCGCGGATGCGTTCCGGGGTGAGCTCGACCGTGTCGGATGCCGGCCCGCTGCCGTTGCTCTCGATGCGGTTGTTGCCGTATGCGCCGCCGAGCAGATTGCGGACGAAGGTGAGCGGCGCTGCGCCGCCGCGCCACACCTGCCGCACGCTGACCCGCAGGTCGAAGTGTTCACGCAGTCCGATGAGGGCGAGCTCCGGGCGGTAGCCGGCGAGCGAGACGCCGGGGTGCTCGCCGACTGCGCCGAGCAGGATCGCGTCGGCCTGCTCGCAGGCGCGCATTGTGTCGGCGGGCAACCCCTCACCGGTGGCGGCAAACGATGATGCCCCGACCGGCCACGGTCCGGTGACCCGGATGAGGTCGCGACGGGACAGCTCCGCGAGCAGTTGGGCGGGTCCGTCCAGCACCTCGGAACCGACGCCGTCGCCGGGTAGCAGCGCTACCGTGATCATCGGGTGAGCAGTTCCTTGCCATTAGTGGTGGTGATCCGGTCGAGCGCGCCGTCGGTGACCGTAGACGCCGTGGTGTCGAGCCAGTCAGTGATGCCGGGGACGACGTCGGGATAATGCTGATGGCCGAGGTCGCTGCCGAAGACGATCAGAGACGCGGGGTACTGCGTGGCCAGGCGCTGGGTCGGGGTCTCACCGTCCGTGCCGCCCAGCAGGTCGGCGAGCACGCCCACCTCTATATAGGCGCCGAGGGCGACGAGTTCGTCGACGTGCTCGGCGCGCCAGCCGAGGAACGGCATCAGCGGGTGATTGACGAGGAATCGCTGAACACCGCGTGCCTTCGCGACGCGGAACGCGGCTACCGCCTCGTCCATCGACACGTGCCCTGCGGCGAGCACCATGTCGGCGGCCGCGACCTCGTCGAACACGGGGGTCCACTCGGGGAGCACCGCGCCGCCGGACGTGACCGGCACCGTCGCGAACCGCACACCGTCGTGCGCCTTGAGTTCCGGCGACGCGGCTGCCTCCTGGTGGACGGGCGAGGAGATCGTCGGCAGCCACACCACGCGAGCGCCGTACGCGGCGGCGACCTTGACCGCATCCGGGTTGGCACCCCCAACCGGTGAGTTCAGCACGATCGAGCCGACCGCTCCTCCACCGGCAAGCAGCGCGCGCTCGGCAGTGCTGCCTTCGTGTGCCTTGAGGACGAACGTGTCGATGCCCGATCCAGCGAGCAGCGCGCCGATCGACAGGTCGTCGTGGTGCCGTGGAACCAGGCTCGGCGCGGTGTGGATGTGGAAGTCGACCATGCTCACGTCAGTACCAGCGTCTCGATGCGCTCGGTGTCGGCGAGACTGCGGCGCCGGATCTTGCCGACGCCCGCATCGCGCGGGATCTCCTTGACCTGCACGAGCACGGACGGCCGCATGAACGCAGGCAATTCATCGCGCGCGGCGCGGATCGTGTCGACGTCGACCAGGTCGCTCGCGACGTACAGCGCGACCGCGTCACTGCCGGCGAGCTCGCTCGGCTCGCGCCAGATCGCGAGATCCTGGATGCCGGTCCGTTTGGCGAAGTGGTCCTCGACGAAACCGATAGGGACGAACTCGCCCTTGACCCGGATCGACTCTGCGGCCCGCTCAATGAACACGAGGTTGCCAGCAGCGTCGACGCGGCCGAGGTCACCGGTGGCGAACCAGCCGTCCGCGTCAAAGGGGGCGTTGAGCGTGCCGCGCTTGAAGTAGCCGTCGAACAGGACACCCGGTCGGTCGGCGCGCACGAGGATCTCGCCGCTGTCCGACACCGTCCACTGCACGTCGTGCCGCGACCGTCCGCCGTAGCGCGACATGCCCTCGGGCAGGTCGACCGGTTCGTCCCCTCGACGCCATGTCCAGACGTGGCACAGCCCGGCGGCCTCAGTCGATCCGTACGCCGACACACCCATCGGCACGCGAAACTGCTCGAGGAAGCCCGCGTCGGCGAAGAACATGATGCGCAGCCGGTGCCCGTCGGCGTCGGCGGACTTCGTGGCGCGCTTGAGGATCTCGAGCGGCGGCCCGTGCAGCACCACCGCGGTGACGCCGTTGTCGCGCACACCCGGCCAGAACCCGCTCGCGGAGAAGCGTTCGGCCGACAGGACGTCCGCGCCCGCGACGAGACCGCCGATCACCCCGTACCCGAGCGGATTGATGTGAAACAGCGGCAGTGGCGCGAGCACCGTGTCGGCCTCCGACAGGCCCATCGAGTCGGCGATGAACCGGCCGAGCCGCAGGAAGTACTCGTGCGTCTGCGCGCAGAACTTCGGCGTGCCGGTCGTCCCGGACGTGTGCATGTAACCGGCGATATCGAGCGGAGCACGGTCGAGACCGGGCAGGTGCGCCGGTGCGTCGGCCGCGCTGTGGTCGGCCTCGTCGTAGCGCAGCACCAGCTCGTCCGCCCGAGCCGCGTCGACATGCCGCACGCCGGGCCAGGTCTGCTCGTCGGGCTCTGGCCCGACCCACACGACCGTCGCCGGTTCGAGGTCGGTGAACATTTCACGCAGCAGGTCGGCAGGATAGTTCGGGTTGACGA
Source organism: Jatrophihabitantaceae bacterium (assembly GCA_035999365.1). GTDB lineage: Bacteria > Actinomycetota > Actinomycetes > Mycobacteriales > Jatrophihabitantaceae > DASYGT01. Next base: position 9,471 of record DASYGT010000023.1, on the reverse strand, counting down.
GCGCCGTCTCGGCACCAGCCAGCTGCAGCGCCATCCACGTCACGAGATAGGACAGCGAGTTCGTGCCTACGACGGCGACGCGACCGCCGGGGCGCACGCCCGCTTCGGCGAACGCACCGGCCACCGCTGCCGCGCGGTCGAATACCGCACCGTAGGGCTCGTGCGCATCGAGCAGCCCCAGGCGCTTCCCGGCCGACTGCGCGCGGCGCAGCACGAGCAGCTCGGCGAGGTTATTCACTCCAGGCCTTCCAGGGTCTCCGAGCGCAGCACACGGCGGGCGATGTAATTGCGCAGCACCTCGACCGAGCCGCCGGCGATGCGCAACACCTTGACGTCGTGCATGAGCTGGCCGAAGTCGGTGTCGGTGTAGAGGCCGTGTCCGCCGATCAGCGCGAACGCGTCGTTGACCGCATGCTCGGCTGCGTCGATGCACAGCTTCTTCGCCAACGATGTCGCGAGCGCGGGTTCGTCACCTCGGTCGAGCAGGCGGGCGGCGTTGTTGCGCGCGAGCGCCGCTGCGTACAGCTCGGCGTAGCGGTCGGCGACCGTCCACTTGATGCCCTGGAAGTCGGTGACGACGTTGTCGCCGACCTGGCGTGCTTCGGCGTAGCGCGTCGCGTGCGCGAGTGCCCGCCGACCGAAGCCGAGCAGCTCGGACGCGTTGCCGAGCCGGCTCACGTTGAACGTGGTGAGGAACGTGTCCATGCCGCGGCCGGGCGCGCCGAGCAATGCAGAGTCGGGTACGCGCACGTTGTCGAAGTACATGTCCGCGGTGGGGATGAGTCGCAGCCCGATCGGGTCCGTCTGCTTGGACGAGACGCCCGGCAAGTTCATGTCGACGAGGATCGACGTGAGCCCTTCCTCCGCCACCGCGAAGACGAGCGTCACGTCGCTCTGGTGCCCGAGATTGACGTGGGTCTTGGTGCCGTTCAGCACCCAGTCACCGCCGTCACGGCGCAGGGTCGAGCGCATCAGCTTCAGCGACGAACCCACACCTGGTTCGGAGATCGACTCGGAGAAGATCAGCTCGCCGCGCGCCATCGGCCCGAGATAGCGCTCCTTCTGCTCCGCTGTGCCCCAGTCGATGAGCCAGCGCTGACCCTGGATGGAGATCTGCGGCGGAACGAGGCCGTGCCGGCCGACCTCCTCCTCGATGACGCAGTACTCGGCCACGCCGCCGCCGAGGCCGCCTTCCTCGCGCGCCGCGAACGGGCCGACCCAGCCGCGCCGGCCCATCTCGCGATAGATATCGGCGGGGAACTCGCCCGCACGGGTGTACCGGCTCAGTTCGTCCCGCGCGCTCGTCGCCAGCTCTGCGATCGCGGGACGGAACTCGTCCAGCCAGCCGTCGGCTGCAAACTCCAGACCGTCATACACGGCCGGTCTCCTCCTCAACGCGGATCAGCACGCGAGCAGCACCACCGGAGCGGGGATCGCTTGCGAGCGTCCAGCCGGTGTCGGTTCGCTCGACCGCCTGCACTCCCCCGCCGACCGAGTCGATGCGCCGGACGGTGTAACCGGCGAGTGCGGAGTGCGCGCTCCACTCGACCTCGGGTTCGCCGAACAGGAACCACTCGCTGCCGATCCCACCGGGGACGCCGAATCGATCGCCCTCGGGGCAGACGAACCAGCGCGGTCCGGACGCGACCGCCTCGAGTGATTCGCCGCGGCGGAACCGCTGTCCGGCCTGCGCCAGCCATTGCACCTGCCGGTCGCCGCCGGGCGTCGCGACGAGCGCGGTGCGACCCGCGGAGCGGAACACCGCTGCGCTCAACGTGTGCGGGAGGACGCCGCCGGGGACGGGGTGGGCGGCGGAAAGATCCGGCCGGGTCGTCAGGCTTGTCCCGACGCGGTTGCCGAGAGCAATTCCGGTGTCGCCTACAACCCAGCCGGTGCCGAACTGCACACCGGCCAGGCTGTGCACGACAGCGGCCATGCCCTCGCCGTCGGTCGCGACGCTCGCCGCGGTCCCCGGCACGCCCACGATGCACCGGTTGGTGAGTTCACGTTCGACGATCGGCGCGGTCGCCTCGGCGTAGGCAACGCTCTCGGGCGACATCTCGGGCGCGACCGCGGCCATCAACTGAGCCACGATGCCGGCCTGACTCGGCGCGGGCGTGACGATCGCCGTTACGTCGCCGAGGTCGTGGACGATGGCTGGACGCACGTCTGCAGCGATCGACGCCAGATCATCGGTTGTCAGGTAGCCGCCGTCCGCGGTGGATGCGGCCGCGATCTGCTCGGCGAGAGCGCCCCGGTAGAACTCGTCGGCGCCACCGTCGGCGAGCGCGCGCATCGTCTTGCCGAACCGAGAGCACGACACGATGTCACCGGTTGACGGCGCAGTGCTCTGGTCTAGAAATCCGGCCAGCGCGCTGCTGTGTCCTTTGTCGAGGACACTGCGGTAGCTGCGCGCCATCCACTCGGTCACCGCATGTCCGTCGGCGAGCCGGATGGCCGCGGCGAACAGGCCGGCCCACGACAAACGGCCCGCTCCAGCGGACGCAGCGGCGGCGCCGGCGAGACCCCCGGGCACGACCGCGGCGCGCGGACCGTCGGGCTTGACCGGACCGTCGACGGGAAAGCCGAGCGGCGTGCGCGACCAGCCGCCGTACACGACCGGTGCCCTGCCGTCGCCCGGGACGTGCAGGACGAACAGGTCTCCGCCAGGGCCGCACAGCGGGCCGTTGACGACCCACTGTGCGAACGCGGCTGCGAGCACAGCGTCGACGGCAGAGCCGCCCGCGCGCAGCACGTCCATACCCGCATCGGCGGCGAGCGGGTGCCCGGATGCCACACCGTAGGACTCGGTGACGGCAACACTCATGCGTCGAGTGCCTTCGAGCCGGCCTCGGCGGCGACGTGGTCCTGCTCGGGCACGCCACCGCTCGCACCGACGGCGCCGATGACCTCACCGTCGCGGATCAGCGGGAACGCGCCCTTGCCGACGACGTAGTCACCGAGCCCAATGACGCTCTGCGCGAAGAACGGGCGCTTGCTCCATGCTTCTTCGCGGTCGGCTGTGGGCTTGCCGAACGCGGCGGACGTGCGGGCCTTTCGCCACGCGATCTCCGACACGATCCAAGGCGCATCGTCGGCACGCTCGAACGCGACGAGCTGCCCCGCGTAGTCGACGACCGCTATGGCCATGCCGACACCCTGCTCTGCTGCGGAGGCGAGCCCGGCTTGCACGATCTTTCGCGCTTCTTCAATGGTGATCTTGCCCATGGTGATGCTGTCCACCTTTCGATTGGCAGGTTGGTGCGCGACCCCCGTTCAGGGACGGCGTAGGTAGATGGCCTTCTGCTTGGTAAAGAACGAAACCGACGCGTCGCCGCCCTCGCCGGGCCCGACGCCCGAGTGCCGCCAGCCCTGCAGTGGGATGTGGAACGGTGTGCCAGTGAGCGGCACGTTCACCTTCACCAGGCCGGCCTTCACCTGCGTCCAGAACTGCTTGGCGACGTCGAGGTCCTTTGTGACCACACCGGCGGTGAGTCCGTAAGAGGTCGCGTTGGCCTTCTCGATCGCCTCGTCGACGGTGCGCACCGTTTCGAACGTGATGACCGGACCGAAGATCTCCTCCGTCGTCAGCTCGCCGTCGGGCGGCGCGACGAGCAACGTCGGCGACATGCGCCCGTCACCCCAGTCGGCGTCGATCACCTCGGTGGACGTGCGCGCACGGTCGAGCACCTCGCGGATCTTGGCGTACTCGTGCTCGGACGACAGGATGCCGTACTCCCCCAGAGGGAGCCGGCTGTCGGTTCCGGCCACCCGCTTGCGCAGTGCGGCGAGCAGGTCGTCGGCGATCGATTCGTGCACGAGCAAGCGGCCGGCCGACGTGCAGATCTGGCCGTTGTTGCGGAACGACGACTGCCAGATGACTTCGACGGCGGTGTCGACGTCGGCGTCGGCCCACACGAGCAGTGCGTTCTTGCCTCCGAGCTCGGCCTGGAAGGGCACCTCGACGGGCAGCAGGCGGCGGATCGCCTCGGCGGTCGGGTACGACCCGGTCAGGCTGACGCCCGCCAGCCGCGGATCGCCGAACAGGGCGTCCTGGATGACTCGGCTCTCGCCTACGACCGTGATGAACACGCCGTCGGGCACGCCGGCATCGGCGAGCGCCTTGCCGATCTCCAGGCCGCACAACGCCGAGTTGGTGGCCGGCTTGAACAGCACAGTGTTACCCGTCGACAGGGCGGCGGCGATCTTGCGCACGGGTAGCGTGAAGGGGAAGTTCCACGGCGTGATCAGGGCGACGACGCCGAGCGGTTCGGCGAGGGTGAACACGTCCTCGCCGGTGTCGGTGACGAAGGTACTACCCGTCGTGCGGTAAGGCGCCTGCCCGAAGTACTCGAAGATTCCCGCGCCCTTCTCGACCTCGGTTGTCGCCTCACCGATCGGCTTGCCCATCTCGGCGGAGATGACCGCGGCGATGCTCTTTGCCCGCTCGCGGAAGATCGCGGCGGCGCGCAGGAAGATTGCGGCGCGCTCGCCGGCACCCATCGCGCGCCATACCGGCAACGCCTCGTCGGCGCGGCGGTAAGCGTCGGTCACGTCTTCGGCAGAGGCCATCGGCAGCTGACCGATGAGGGACTCGTCCAGTCGCGATACGACGTCCATTGTGGTCATGCGGCGGTCCCTCCGCTGGTGGCCTGCATTTTCGCCTGCGCGACCCAGCACGCCGCCTTGTGTCCGGGAAGCAGCTCGACGAGCGGCGGAGTCTCGGAGGAACAGCGCGAGATAGCAACCGGGCAGCGGGTGTGGAATCGGCAGCCGGACGGCGGCGCGATCGCGCTGGGCGGGTCACCGCTGAGGATGACGCGCTCGGGTCGCTTGACGGTCGGGTCGGGCACCGGCGCCGCGCTGAGCAGTGCCTGCGTGTACGGGTGCAGTGGCGTGCGGTACAGGCTGGCCTTGTCGCCCACCTCGACAACGTGGCCGAGGTACATGACGGCGACACGGTGCGCGATGTGTTTCACGACCGCCAGGTTGTGCGCTATGAACAGGTAGGAGATGCCGAGATCGCGCTGCAGATCCTGCATCAAACCGATGATCTGGGCCTGGATCGACACGTCGAGCGCCGACACGGGCTCGTCCGCGACGATGAACCGCGGCCGCAACGCGAGTGCGCGCGCGATCACGACTCGCTGCCGCTGGCCGCCCGAGAATGCATGCGGGTACCGGTCGCCGGCCGCCCGGGGCAGGCGCACCATGTCGAGTAGCTCGTCGACTGCGGTGCGCAACTGCGGCCCCTTCGCGAGACCGTGCACGCGCAGCGGCTCACCGATGATGTCGCGCACCCGCATGCGTGGGTTCATCGACGCGTACGGGTTCTGGAAGATCAGCTGGATGTCGCGGTGCAGGTCACGCCATTCGCGGCGGCCGGCGTGCGTGACGTCACGACCGTCGTACTCGATCGTCCCGTCCGACAACGGCACGCGGCCGATAAGCGCGCGGCCGATCGTCGTCTTGCCACAGCCGGACTCGCCCACCAGCCCAAGCGTCTCGCGCTCGGCGACCTCTAGATCGACGTGGTCGACCGCGCTGACGGTGCGCTTGTGCCCCCCGCCGCGGCTGCGCACCCTATAATCGACGGTCACACCGCGCGCGAGCAGCAGTGTCTTCTCGCCGACCACCGGCGCGTTGTCGCTCAGTTCTTCGAAGCCGGTCAAGGGCATCGCGCTCACGTCAACACCTCCTCCTGGCGACGCCAGCAGGCGACCCACCGACGTTCGGCCAACTCGACCAGCTCGGGTACCTCGGTCATGCAACGCCCGGACGCTTCGGGGCAACGCGCACTGAACGGGCAGCCCGGCACGGCGTCTGCGTGACCCGGCGGATCTCCGGTGATGGATACCAGTCGATCGAGCGTGACGTCGACACGCGGGGACGAGCCGATCAGCCCGGCGCTGTATGGGTGCAGCGGTGCGGCGAACATGGGCAGCACCGGCGACCGCTCGACGATTCGTCCGGCGTACATGACCTGCACACGGTCGCAGAACTCCGCGACCACGCCGAGGTCGTGAGTGATCATCATGACCGCGACGCCGAGGTCCTCGGAGAGGTTGTGTAACAGCTCGAGGATCTGCGCCTGGATTGTCACGTCGAGTGCGGTCGTCGGCTCATCGGCGATCAGCAGTCGCGGCTCGGCGGCGAGTGCGATGGCGATCATGACGCGTTGGCGCATGCCACCGGAGAACTCATAGGGGAATTGCTTGAGGCGTTCGGCCGGTGACGGGATGCCGACCATCTCGAGCAGCTCGATGGAACGCTTGCGTGCGTTTTTTCGTGACATTCCACATCGACGCGTAAGCACCTCGCCGATTTGCCGCTCGACGGTCATGAGGGGGTTGAGCGAGGACATCGGGTCCTGGAAAATCATCGCGATCTCGCGCCCACGCACCTGCTTGGCGACGGCTGGGTCGAAGATGTTCTTGCCGCGCCAACGAACCTCGCCACCGACGATGCGTCCGGGCGACTGGACGAGGCCCAGCGCCGCGAGCGCAGTGACGCTCTTGCCCGAGCCGGACTCGCCCACGACACCGAGCCGTTCGCGTTCGGCCACGTTCATCGTCAGGTTCTTGACCCCGTAGACGGGCCCATTGGCTGACGGGAAGGCGACCGACAGGTTATCGATCTCGAGCAATCGCTCCGTCATTCGCGTCCCTTGATCAGTGCGTCGAGTTGGCGACCGAGCTGCTTCTCGCGCAATTTCGGGTCGGCGTAGATCCGCAACCAACTCGCGAGCAGATTGGCCGAGAGCACGGTGATCGAGATGAAGATGCCGGGCACGGCGACGAGCCACCACGCGGTCTGCAGGTAGTCCTGGCCCTGGCCGATGATCAGGCCCCAGGACGAGCCGGGCGGCTGGACACCGTAGCCGAGGAACGACAGCGCCGCCTCGGCGAGAATAATGCGGGCGAACTCGAGCACCAGCAACGTCAGGACCGGCGAGGCAATGTTCGGCAGGACGTGGCGCAACATGATGCGCGGCGGGCGCGAACCCCCGATCTCGGCCGCCTCGATGTACTCGCTCTTGCGCAGGCTTAGGACCATGCTGCGCACGACGCGTGCGTAGACCATCCACCCGTTGATGGCGAGGACGATGATGACGAGTTTCGCGCTCGGCCCGAGGGCGTAGAGGATCACGAGCGCCAGCAGAATGCCTGGGAATGCCAGCTGCATGTCCGCGATGCGCATGATGACGGTGTCGGCGATGCGTCCGAAGTAGCCGGCGATCAGACCCATCACGACGCCGAACGTGCCGGCGATGACCACCACCGACACGGCGATCACCATCGAGGCGCGCGCGCCCTCCATGACCCGGCTCAGCAGGTCACGTCCGAGCTGGTCGGTGCCGAAGAAGTGCGTGGCGTGTCCACCGAACAGCACGGGTGGCTTCAGGCGCTGACTGAGGTCCTGTGCGGCGGGGTCATGCGGACGGATCCATGGCTCGAGGATCGCGCCAATGATGATGATCGCGAGAACGAGGGCTCCGAACATCCCGGTGCCCGAACGCAGCAATGCACGCAGCATTGCGCGGCCGGGGCGCTGCTGTACCGGCGCCGGGTCAAAGGCGACCTCCGCGGCGATGAGCGGGTCGGCGATTGCCATCACGCCACCTCGATCCGTGGATCGATGACGTTGTAGAGGACGTCGGTGATCACGTTCACCAGCACGATCAGGGCGGCCAGGATAATCACGATCGCCTGAAGCAGGACGAGGTCTTGGTTCTGCAGCGCCTGCACGATCAACTGACCGACGCCGGGCCAGGCGAAGACGACCTCGACGACAACGGTGTAGCCCGCGAGCATGCGCGCAAATTCGAAGCTGCTCTGCGTGAACACCGGGACGAGGCAGTTGCGCAGCGCGTGTCTGGTGATGCGGTAGGCCGTTGTCATGCCCTTCGATTCGGCCGTGAGCATGTAGGGCTGGTCGAGCTCGTCGATCATCGAGCTGCGCATCATCTGCGCGATCTTCCCGCTCGTAGGTAACGCCAACGAGAGCGCGGGCAGCACGATGGACGACGCGCCGTGGGCTCCTGAGGTCGGGAACCAATGCAGTTTGACGCCGAAGATCAGCACGAGCATGAAGCCCAGCCAGAACTCCGGAATGCTCAGCCCCAACAACGACACGGTCGTGGTCCCGCGGTCGAGCTTCGAGCCGGGCCGCAGCGCGGCGACGACACCGAGCGGTACGGCAATCGCCACCGACAGCGCGATCGCGACCCCGTCGAGGATCAGTGTGTCGGGCAATCGGGCGAACACGATGTCGGCTGCCGGCTTGCCTTGCTGCCAGAACGAGGTGCCCAGATTGAGATGGGCAAGCTGGACGAGGAAGTGCCAATACTGCGAGCGCAGCGACTGGTCCAGCCCCAGGTAGTGCAGCACGTCGTCGCGTTGCTCGCGTGACGCGTCGATTGGCAGGAAGGCGAGTGCAGGGTTGGAGATCACGCGCGTGATGAAGAAGACCGCCGTCGCGACCAGGAGGATGACCACTACGCCTACGACGAGGCGCTTGACCAGATAGAGAACCATGTGCCCTTTCCCCGATTGCCGATCGCGAGTGAGTCGGGGTGCCGATCCGCGCCTAGCGATACGGCACCCCGACCCTTACTCAGCTCAGAGCCATCTCCGAGATCAGCAGCGAGCCATCCAAGCGGGGCTTCCACTGCAGCCCCTTGACCGCACCGTAGATGTCCTTCAGGTTGACCGTGAAGATGAACACCGGATCGGACTGGCAGCCGATCTGCAACGCGGTCTGGAACGCCGCCTGCCGGCCGGTTTGATCTTGATCGGTCGACGCGGTCTTCAGGGCCGCGTCAACCTGCGGATCGCTGTAGCTCGAGAGGGAGCCCTTGCTCGAGTAGTAGCTGTCGATCTTGGACGCATCGAAGAGTTCGTTCGAGGCCGAGACGAAGCCGATGTCGGGCTGCGGGTTGCCGATCGGCTTCACGAACTGGCCGATGTAGGAGTTGAACGGGCGGATGTCAGACTTGACCTTGATGCCGACCGCGGAGAGGTACCCCATCACGGCCTGCTCGAGCTCGTTGTCCTTCAGCCACCGTCCGGTCGCGCCGAGCAACGTTACGGTCTGGCCGGTGTAGCCGGCCTCCTGGAGAAGTTGCTTGGCCTTGTTCGGGTCGTACGGGTAGGCCTGCAGGCCCGGGTCGAACCCAAAGACACCCGACCCGAGCGTCTGGCATGAGGCGACCGACGCGTACCCGCTGTACAAACTCTTCGCGATGGCGTTCTTGTCGACGGCGTAGTTCATGGCCTGACGGATGCGCGGGTCCTTCAGCACACCCTCGTAGTTCTTCAGCCGGAAAACGGGGTACTCCAGCCCCTCGCGGCTGATGATCTGCGGAGCAGTGCCTGCGAGCTCCGGTGGGATCAGCGTGGCGAGGTCGATCTCACCGGTGCGTAGACCGGCGACCCGGGTGGAGTCTTGGCTGATGAACCGGATCGTCGC
>DASYGT010000035.1:0-1867 GCA_035999365.1 Jatrophihabitantaceae bacterium | reverse complement strand
CGGGCGACCGAGCCGGGACGCCCCGCGTACCAGTCCCTCTCGGCCGAGGACCGTCGTGCCTACCGTGCAGCGGCGATACGCGGGCACTTCGCCGTGGGCGAGACCGTCAACTACGACGCTGTGCCTATCGAGCTGGATGCGCCGAGCCTCCGCGCATCCGCCGGTCCGCTCCTGCTGCGGGGTGGCCACGCTCTGGTGAAATGGAGCCCGACCGCCGGCAACACCGTGGACTTCGCGACGTATCTGGCCGACCGTGTCGGCCTGCTCACCGACCCGCCGCAGGGGGCCTGAGCCGTCACGCCCTGTCGCGGTCGAAGCAGCGAGGGCGTACTGTCCGGCGCAGGACAAACGTAAGGAGCACCATGTCAACAGACCAGTACCATGAGCCGCCGAGCGAGCTGACAGAAGAGACAAGAACGTTCGCGCGGATGTGCGCCAGCCTCGCCGAGGAGGCGGAGGCGATCGGCTGGTACGAGCAGCGCATCGCGGTCGAAAAGGATGAGGTCGCGAAAGCGATCATGCGCGACTCCCTGGGCGAGGAGTACAAGCACTTCAGCATGGAACTCGAGTTTCTGCTGCGGGCGAAGCCTCAATGGCGGGAGATCGCGCAGGGCATCCTGTTCACCGTCGGCGATATCGTGAAGCACGGTGAGGCGGCGGAAGAAGAGGCCGGCGACTGACGCCGGCCGCGTCGGTCGGTGTCTCGTCGCCGGCCGCGACGGTCGGTGTCTCGTCGCAGGCCGCGACGGCCGGACGCGCGCGACCCTTGCGCAGCCGCGCCCACACGCGTACGGTCCGTGCCACGCGCCCGAGGTTGGCGGGCGCGTCCCCGACAGCTCAGGAGGACCCATGAAAATCGTCATCTTCGCGGCCGGCGTCGCCGTCGGTTTCGTTCTCGGCTCGAAGGCGGGACGTCAGGCTTACGACAAGATCCGGCACCAGGTCAGCGGTTTCACCCAGTCCGCGCCCGTTCAGCAGGTGGCGGGCGACGTCAAGGACCTCGCCGGAAAGACCGCAGCCCAAGTGAGTGACCGCGTCAGCGACGTCATCGGCAAAGCAAGCACCAAGCTCGACGACGTCACCGGCAGCTGAGCCCACTCCCCTCACGCAACCCCCGAGTCCGCGAATATTCATCCTTTCCGCGGCGTGTCGCGAGATTTTGCGCGGACTCGACGGTTGGGCGAGGAGGGGGTGAGGGGGCGGGCGAGGGCCCGACTCAGGGAGCGAGCAGTGCGGCGATGAGGAGCAGCGCCGGCACCGCAAGCAGCGTGGTCAGCAGCACCGTGTCACGGGCGACAGGTACCCCACGCTCGTAGCGGGCCGCGAAGTTGTACACGTTTTGTGCGGTCGGGAGCGCGGCCAGTGCGACCGCGGCGAAGAGGGCCCGTCCGTGCAGGCCGAAGGCGAACGCCGCAACGAGGTAGGCGACCGCCGGCATCACCGCCGACTTGAGCAACGAGGCGGTGAGGATTTCGGCGCGACCCTGGTCGGCGCGAAGCGGACGGGACCCGCGCAGCGACATCCCGAACGCCATGAGCACCAGTGGCACTGCCGCGCCGCCGAGTAGCACGAACGGCTGGAACACCGCAGCCGGGACTTTCCATCCGCTCGCATCGAGGAGGATGCCGAGCAGCGAGGCGATGATCATCGGATTGCGGAAGGGCTGGGTGATGATCGATCGCACCGACACCGACCCGCGCGAGCTCACGTCGAGAACAGTGAGGGCGATCGGTGCGAACACGATCAGTTGCAGCAGCAGCACAGGGGCGACGAAGGATGCGTTTCCCAGCACGTACACCGCCACCGGCAACCCGATGTTGTTGGCGTTCACGTAGCCGGCGCCGAGCGCCCCGATCGTGGTCTCCGC
>DASYGT010000010.1:0-12334 GCA_035999365.1 Jatrophihabitantaceae bacterium | reverse complement strand
GACATGTCGCCGCGACACACGGACAACTTTGGTTATTTGAGCTCGTCGGCCAGGTGATCCATGGCGTCGAGGGCGGCGATGAGGGCCTGCTGCTCGGCCGCGGCCAGCCGGCCGGCGGCGTCGGAGACGGCGGCGGCACGCAGCGTCTTGATGCGTTCGTGGACCGTGCGCCCGTCGTCGGTCACCGAGACGGTGACGCTGCGCAGGTCGTCGGGGTCGGGGGAGCGGACGATGAGCCCGAGCTCGTCGAGGCGGCCGACGACCCGTGACAGCATCGTCGGGTTCAGGTGCTCCAGGCGCATCAGCTCGGGCAGGCCGACCGGCCCGCGGCCGACGATCAGGCCCAGCACCGAAGCCTGCGTCGGCGTGAGTCCCTCGTCGGTGGCCGAGCTGTTCAACTGGCGAGCCAGCCGCGCGATCGCGCGCCGCAGCCGGACGGCGTCCTCGGCGTCCACCCACACCTCCGTGTGATCGGTTCCATCGTCGGTACAACTACTTGCCTGCCGGCAAGCAGCGTAGTGTCGTCAGTGATGACAGTGTCCCTCGTCCGCCCTGCCCAGGCGCGGGCGACCGAGAGCGTCCGCGAGCCGCGGCGCTACCTCGTCTTCGCCGTGGTCGCGGTCGCGCTGTTCATGGCCTCGGTGGACCAGACCATCGTGGCCACCGCGCTCAGCACGCTGCAGCGCGATCTCGGCGCAGCAGTCAACTGGAGCAGCTGGACGATCACCGTCTACGCGCTCGGTCAGATCATGGTGATGCCGCTCGCCGGCCGGGTCAGCGACCAGTTCGGCAGGCGGCGCGTCTTCGTCGCCTCCATCGCGCTGTTCACCGTCGCCTCGCTGTGCTGCGGGCTGGCCAACGACATCTACGTCCTGGTGGCGCTGCGCGCCGTCCAGGCCATCGGCGGCGGGTCGATCATGCCGTCGGCCACCGGCATCGTCGCCGACCAGTTCGGCCCCGACCGCGACCGCGCCATCGGCCTGTTCACCTCGATCTTCCCGATCGGCGGCATCGTCGGCCCGATCCTCGGCGGCGTCTTCGTCACCTACTGGTCGTGGCGCTGGATCTTCCTCGTCAACGTGCCGATCGGCATCGTGGTGCTCGGGCTCGCGGCGGTGTTCATCCCGCGCACCGAGAGGCGCACCCGCGGACGGATCGATCTCGCCGGCGTCGCCATGCTCGGCGTGGGCGTGCTCGCCGTGATGTTCGCGGCGAGCTACCTGGGTGCGGCCAGTGCGTCGGCGCTCTCGCCGGAGTTCCTGCTGACGCTGGTCGTGGGCATCGCCGCGCTCGTCGTGTTCGTGCACCACGCCGGGCACGCCGCCGACCCGTTCATCCCGCTGCGCCTGCTGCGCGGCTCCGGCTTCGCGGTCATGAACCTGATCAACTTCGCCTTCGGCGTCGCCGTGCTCGGCTTCGCCACCCTCGTGCCGCTCTACGCGCAGGACCGCTACGGCGTCGACATCCTCGCGGCCGGCACGCTGCTCACCGCCCGGGCGATCGGCATGATCGCCGTCGCCGGCGTGTCGACGTTCGCGTTGCGGCGTACGGGCTACCGCCGCCCGATGTTCGCGGGCTTCTTGCTCTGCGCTGCCGGCCTGCTGATGATGGCGATCCCTGCCACGGGCGTCTCGCCCTACCTCTGGCTCGCCGTCGCCGCCGGCGTGACCGGCCTCGGCATGGGCGTCTCGGTGCCCGCGACCAACAACGCGATCATGCACCTCGCGCCGTCCGACACCGGGTCGATCGCCGGGCTGCGCGGCATGTTCCGGCAGGGCGGCGGCATCACCGGGGTCGCGGTCGTCACCGCCGTCATCGCCCGCAGCGGCGACCCCGGCATCGCGCAGGCGTGGTCGCTCGTGTTCCTCGCCGCGCTGCTGCTCGCGATCGTGCCGCTGATCCTGCTCGTGCCGGAGCATCGCGGCAGCTGGTGACTCAGCGCCGGTTCGGGTCGGGGTGGATCGTCAGGAAGACCGACCACGGCTCGCCGTCCGGGTCCTCGTCGTCGAAGTATTCCTCGACCAGCGCGGTGAACCGGCGCGAGAGTTCCTCCCTGCGCTCGGGGCGCAGGCGCAACCCGGCCCGCATCATGTCCAGAGCTTCGACCGGGACGAGCGCAACCTCCTCCAGGAAGGCGCTGAGCATCGCGCTGTCCTTGGCGGGTGATTCCATCCGCCACGATTTTCCGGTTGCCACATAAGGGATTTCGCGCGATCCGCGGGTGCCGCGCCGCGCCGGCTGCGGCTCGAGGAAGCCGGTGTCGACCAGCGTGCGCACATGATGCAGCACCGTCGCCGGACCCTTGCCGAGTGCCTCGGCGATCTCCTTGTTCGTGTGCGGTTCGCCGAGGCAGGCGCGCAGGATCCGGAGGCGGAACGTGGACGCCAGTGCGCGTGCCTCCGCGTCGGTGGCCGGCCGCCGGCCACGGTCGGGATCAGATGTCGTCACGACCTCAGGATAAGTGATTGACAACTCCCAATCACTGAGTGCAGGGTGGGCGCGTGAGCGATCGACCGACATCTGCCGACGTCGTCCGGCGCCGCGGCGGCCTGTGGCACCACCTCGACTTCCGGCGGCTCTGGATCGGCGAGACAGTCAGCCAGTTCGGCACGTTCGTCAGCCAGCTCGCGCTGCCCCTGATCGCGATCCTGGTCGTCCATGCCACCGCGTTCGAGGTCGGCCTGCTGGCGACGCTCGAGATGCTCGCGTTCCTGCTGATCGGGCTGCCCGCGGGCGCCTGGGTCGACCGGATGCGGTTCCGGCACGTGCTCATCGTCGGCGACCTGGTGCGCGCGCTGGCTCTCGGTTCGATCCCGCTGACGTATGCGTTGGGCACGTTGACGATCTGGCAGCTGTACGTGGTCGCCCTGGTCACCGGCGTCGCCACCGTGTTCTTCGACGTCGCCTACCAGTCCTACCTGCCGGCGCTGGTCGATCGCGATGCCCTCGTCGAGGGCAACTCGAAGCTGCAGGCGAGCGAGTCGGTGTCGCAGATCGCCGGGCCGGCCGTCGGCGGTCTGCTCATCCAGGCGCTCAGCGCGCCGTACGCGATCCTCGTCGACGCGTTGAGCTTCCTGTGGTCGGCGGCGTGGGTCCGGGCGATCCGCACGCGGCCACCGAGGCCGGAACGCAAGCCGGACCGCCACCTCGGCCGCGAGATCGCCGAGGGCTTGAAGTTCGTGGTCGGGAACCGCCTGTTGCGCTCGATCGCGATGTGCACCGGCACGTCCAACTTCTTCGCCAACGTGCTCTTCCCGGTCTACTACATCCTGCTGGCGCGCGGGCTGCACCTGTCGGCCGGCGTCATCGGCCTCTTCACCTCGTTCGCCGCGGTCGGTGGTCTGCTGGGATCGCTGGTGGCGTCGCGGATCGCGCGTCGGCTGGGTCAGGGTCCGACGATCTGGATCAGCATCGCCTGCAGCATCCCGCCCGCGTTCGTGGTGCCGTTCGTGCACCGCGACTGGACGCTGGGGTTGCTCGCGGTCGCCCAGTTGGTGATGTGGGGATCCGCGGTGGTCTACAACATCACCCAGGTGAGCTTCCGGCAGGGCCTCACCCCCGAGCGGCTGCTCGGCCGGATGAACGCGACGATGCGCTTCTTCGTGTGGGGGACGATCCCGCTCGGCGCGTTCGTCGGCGGCGTCCTCGGCACGGTGATCGGAGTGCGGGCCACGCTGCTCGTCGCCGCGATCGGTGGAGTAGCTGCGGTGCTGCCGGTGTTCTTCTCACCGCTCCGGACGATGCGCGAGCTGCCGACCTACGCCGAGGCCGGCGTGGGAGTGAGCGCCTGATCGACGCGCACTGCGCCGAGTCGGTGGAGCGCGCTGAACGCAGGAACGGTCATTGCCCAACTGAAGATCGAGCAGAGTGCCGTTTCGGCGGCGGGTAGACCGAGCGAGCGATCGTCGCCGACGTCCACCCCATCCACCAGGCCGAGCAGGCCGCCGCATATTTTCGGAAGGTTGCCTTCGGCTTGAAGGCTGCGACCCAGCCGAGGATCACACCCCATACGGCTGCGCAACCGACGCTGTACGCCAGGTAGGTGCTCGGACGCCTCATCCAGCCAGCGTCTCGCTTGTCACCAGCGTGCAGGAAGGGGCCAAGGTCGTCCGGCCGACCGTCACCTGCCGTGCGCGTTGTTCGCGACCGCGGGAGTTGCCGTGACGGTCTTGCCCGACGAGGTGGAGCCCGCGTAGGTCGCGGTGGCGACCATCCGGAGGATGTACTGCGTCGATCGTGAAACGACCACCTTCGTGAATGTCACGGACCCTGTCGCGGAGGACGTGGCTGTGCCCACCGTCGTGAACGCGTTCGTGGTGTTCGCCGGTCGCGCGCGCAGCTGGACCTTCTGGTTCTGCACCCCGGCCGACGTATCGGTTCGGGTCAGTTTGCCGGTCAGCGTGATCGTCGCACCGATCTTGACCGAACTCGGACCTGAGACGAACCGTAGGGCAGTCGGTATCAGCGTCGGTGGCGTCACAGGGTTCGATGCTGGGGAGGCCGGCCCTGAGCCGGCCGCGTTGCTTGCGCTCACCTTGAAGGTGTACGTCGTGCCTCGGGTCAGATTGGACACGGTGCACGAGGTCGCGCCGCTCGTGTGGCAGGACGGCCCTGCCGGGGACGCCGTGACCGTGTACCCGGTGATCGGCGAACTCCCGGTGGCCGACGGCGCGCTCCACGTCAGCGCCGCGCTGGTCGTCCCGCTCAGGGTGGCGGTCGGTGCGCCGGGCGCGCCCGGCTTGGTCGCGGACGCCTGGATCGTCGCCGAGTCGAAGACCGTGTTCGTCGCGGCGTCGACCGCGTCGGCGGTGAGCGCTTGCGGGGAGACAGTCACCTTGACGTACTCGTAGCGCACATCGTCTCGCTGAGCGCTCCACGCCGGCGCTGCGATCTGGAAGGTGTTGTGGCCGTTGCCGCCACCACCGGTGACGATGTAGGTGATCCCGCCGGTCGCCGGAGCGCCGTTGATGAGCGGGTTGCTGCGCTCGTAGTTGTGGCTGTTGCCGGACAGCACGAGCGACACGTGCCCCTGCTGGAACAGCGGCACCAGGTTCTGCTGCACCGGCTTCGAACTGGAGACGGCCGATGTCGAGCTGTAGGCCGGATCTTGGATGACGACAATGCGCCACGTCGAGCTCTGGTGCGCCGCGAGATCGGACTGCAGCCACGCGTACTGCGGGTCCGCCGCCGTGTAACCGCGCTGCGAGTCGAGGACGCTGATGTGCGCGTTTCCCCAGTCGTAGCTGTACCAACTGTGGTTGGTGCCGGGCATCGGGAAGGTCTGCCAGAAGGCGCCGTTCGAGTAGTACTCCTGGTTGCCGTTGGCCGGGAAGATGGACTGGCCGCGAAGCGCCGGTCCGAACTGCTTGAACAGGCGCGCATCGAAATCGGAGTAGGTGGTCGAGAAGTCTGGATCGGGCGCTCCAGCCGACGGATAGATGTTGTCGCCGACGGTCTGGATGAATGACGTGCCTGCGGTCGCGATGTTCGCAGCATTCTGCGATTCGCCCGGGCTGGCGCCGCCGAAGTCACCGATGGCGGCGAAGCTGAACGACGATCCCGCAGGGGCAGCGGTTGCGAACGTGGCCACGGTCGAGCGGACGCTGGAGGTGCCCACCGTGTAGTGGTACGTGGTGCCCGCAACGAGGCCGCTCAGGTTCACCGCGTGCTGGTAACCGTTCGTCGGATCGTCCACGAACGTCGACGGTGTGGAAGTGCCGTACTCGACCCGTCCGGTCGTCGGGGTGTTGGTCCACCACGACACGATCGCCGAGTTCGCCGTCACGTTGGAGACGTACGGACCGCGAGCGATCTGGGCGGTGCCCGCCGCGAGAGTCGTCGCCGCCCGCCCCGCGGTAGGAGGCGAAGCCGTTCGGGCCGAGTCGAGCGCCTCGATGGTGTAGCTGTACGACGACCCCGGCGTCAAGCCGTTGTCCGAGTACCGCAGTCCCGCGGGTAGGTCGACCTGTGCGATCTGGACACCGTCGCGAAAGACCAGATATCCCGACACATCGGTACTGGTCGATCCTCCCCACACCACGTCGATCCGGCGGTCCGAGAACGGGTGCGCGGCGACGCTCGAGCTCGACGGCGGCGTGGGCGCTCCGGTGGCGGTGCTGGCGAGCGTCGTGAAGGGGGTCGACGTCGTTGGTGCCGACGAGGAAGGCGCCGAATCGAGCGCGACGATCTGGAACGCGTACCGGGTGCTGCCGTACAAGTGCGTGGCGTTGTAGTGCTTGATCCCGGTGTCCGTCGTGGCGATGAGGACGAATGGGCCGCCTGACGTCTGGCGGTAGACCTGGTAGCCGACAATTCCCAGCGGACCCGTCGAGGCGCCCCAAGTCACCGTCGCCGTGTTCATGGTGATGTTGCTGACCGTGATCGCTCCTGGGGCCGTCGGCCCGCTTGCCGCGGCCGCCGGCCGCGCGGCCGCGACGAGAGCGGCGACGGTGAGCGCGCTCGCGATCACCGCGGCGGCGCGGGTCCGAGCTGACGAGACGGTGTCGGCGTTGGTGCGCATGGCGTGACCCCCTCCCGACCGTCGTACGCATCTTCTGCGGTCAGCACGGTCAGATGATCGCGAAAGGTAGTCAGAGATCGGCCGGCGCGCTTCATTCAGATGCAGTAGGTGCCGTCCGCCGTCTGCACCAATTGCGTTGGGCGGCGCGCCAGAAGTGCTCGTCGAGCAGCTGCGACGCCTGCTGCACCGCCCCCAGGATTGCTCGTATAGCGCGCAGGCACCCGTCGCGCTTGTAGCGTCTGCAACTGTGTCTGCCGATCTCTTCGCCGGCACCGCGGTCAGCGACCTGTCGCGCGCGGTCACCTGGTACTCGCCGACCGATGAGGCGTTGCCAGGTGGCGTGCGGAAGGTCGGCCATGTCGACCCGGACGGCAACGAGTTCGGCTTCGGCGGTCAGGCGTGAGAATCCTGGTGGTGGGCGCGTCAGGCGTCCTGGGTAACGCGGTCGTCGCAGCGCTGGCCGGGCACGAGATCATCGAAGCGTCGCGCAACGGGCAACGGCGAGTTGATCTCAAAGAACCAGCCAGTATCGCCGAGTTGTACGCCGGATCGGGCGAACTCGACGCGGTCGCGTGCGCTGCCGGCGTTACTCCGTTCAGACCGTTTGCCGAGCTGGCACTCGAGGACTATCGCGCCGGGCTCGAGGACAAACTTCTCGGTCAGATCGAACTGGTTCGACAGGGCGTCGGCCACGTCCGGGATGGCGGCAGCTTCACCCTGGTCAGCGGCATCCTGTCAGCAGAACCGATCGAGACCGGGACGGTGGCCTCCACGGTGAACGGCGGGGTGGACGCATTCGTCCGCGCGGCGTCGACCGGGCTGCCCCGGGGGCAGCGCATCAACTCGATCAGTGCCAACGCCTTTGTCGAGACTTGGGACGATTACGCGGAGTTCTTTCCCGGCTTCACCCCGGTGCCGGTAGCTGACGTCGGCCGGGCGTTTGCGAGATCCGTCCTCGGCGTGCAAACCGGACAGGTCTACCGGGTCGGTTACTGACGACCGACCTGCCAACGTGCGGGCCGATCAGCCCTGGTGACTGTGCCGAACTGATCATCAGTGCTGGGCGGTCAGCTCGGTATGGACGAATCGATGCAGCACGCCCACCATTGCCCTATGAGCACGCCTGTCGTTCTGCGCGCGGCAACCAACGTATTTCGTGACCGGCGAAATGACGGTCGGGCGTTGCGCGTCACCTGGCATCCGGTCGATGACGTCTTCGTGCTGAGCACCTGGCGCGGAGAAATCTGCGCGTCGACGTTCCAGATCAACAGGTCCGACGTGCCGGACCTGTTGGTGGCATTCGCCCGCGGGTTGGCGGACAGATCGTCGATATGGTCCGCACCTAGTTACAGCCCTAGACCCGACGACCGGGTCGCTGCGCGGGAGACGGACGGGCTACGCCGACGGCTGTCCCGCTTCCTCGGCGGCAGCGGCACCTAGCACCGGTGTCCTGAACACGACGCCGCAATGGCGGGCCGGAGCGCTCGGATAGGCTCGGGCGATGCGCTTGGCAGTGATTCCCGGCGACGGCATCGGCATCGAGGTCACCGAGCAGGCGGTTCGCGTGCTCGACGCGGTGCTGCCCGGCGTCGAGACGACGCCCTACGACCTCGGCGCGGCGCGCTGGCACCGCACCGGTGAGGTCCTGCCGGACAGCGTGCTCGAGGAGTTGCGCGGCCACGACGCGATCCTGCTCGGCGCGGTCGGCGACCCGTCCGTCCCGTCCGGGGTGCTCGAGCGCGGCCTGCTGCTGAAGCTGCGCTTCGCGCTTGACCACCACGTGAACCTGCGCCCGGCCAAGCTGTATCCCGGGGTGACCACGCCGCTGGCGGGCGAGCCGGCGATCGACTTCGTCGTCGTGCGTGAGGGCACCGAGGGCCCGTACGCCGGCAACGGCGGCGTGCTGCGCAAGGGCACCCCGCACGAGATCGCGACCGAGGTCAGCGTCAACACCGCGTACGGGGTCGAGCGTGTCGTACGCGACGCGTTCACCCGCGCAGCCGGCCGCCCACGCAAGCACCTGACGCTGGTGCACAAGAACAACGTCCTCACCAACGCCGGTGACCTGTGGTTCCGTACGGTGCAGCAGGTCGGTGCCGAGTTCGCGGATGTGACCGTCGCGTACAACCACGTCGACGCCGCGACGATCTATCTCGTCACTGACCCCGGTCGCTACGACGTGATCGTCACCGACAACCTGTTCGGCGACATCATCACCGATCTGGCGGCGGCGATCGCTGGTGGCATCGGTCTCGCGGCCAGCGGCAACCTCGACGTCAGCCGCACCAATCCGTCCATGTTCGAGCCGGTGCACGGCTCGGCACCGGACATCGCCGGACAGGGCAAGGCCGACCCCACGGCGGCGGTGCTGTCGGTGGCGATGCTGCTCGAACACATCGGCAAGTCCGAGGCCGCGGCGCGCGTCGAGCACGCAGTGGCCGCCGACCTCGCCGCGCGTGACGCGAAGCAGCCGGGGACGACCGCCGAGATCGGCGAGCGGCTGGCAAAGGCCGCCGCCTGCTGAGTCGTCCGTGTGGCACACTGGTGACGTGCAGCACCTCGTCTCGATCATTATCGAGTAGCGCGTCGGACCCAGCTCCACTCCGACGCGCAAACCCCTACGCCACCCGGCGGGGGGTTTTTTCTTTGCCACGACAGAGGATTCGCGATGCAGACCGACGCTTTCCACGTCTTCGACACCACGCTGCGCGACGGGGCCCAGCGTGAGGGGATCAGCTACTCGGTGGGGGACAAGCTGGCCGTGGCCCGGCTGCTCGACCAGGTCGGCGTCGGGTTCATCGAGGGCGGCTGGCCGGGCGCGTTGCCCAAGGACACCGAGTTCTTCGCCCGCGCGGCAGAGGGCGAGCTCGCGCTGAAGAACGCCGTCCTCGTCGCCTTCGGCTCGACCCGCAAGGCAGGCGTGCGGGTGCAGGACGACCCGCAGGTGCGGGCGCTGCTCGATTCGCGGGCGTCGGTGGTGACGCTGGTGGCGAAGTCGTCGGTCTGGCACGTGACCGACGCGCTGCACACGACGGTCGAGGAGAACCTCGACATGGTGCGCGACACGGTCGCGTTCCTGCGTGCCGAAGGGCGGCGTGTGTTCGTCGACTGCGAGCACTTCTTCGACGGCTACCGCCTCGACCCCGACTACGGCGTGCGGCTGCTGGACGTCGCGGCAGCCGCGGGCGCGGACGTCGGCGTCCTCTGCGACACCAACGGCGGCATGCTGCCGATGAGCGTGCACGACGTGGTCTCGGACGTGCACCGTCGCGCCGGCATCCGGCTCGGCATCCACACCCAGGACGACACGGGTTGCGCGGTGGCCAACACCCTGGCCGCCGTGGATGCCGGCGCGACACACGTCCAGGGCACGGCCAACGGCTACGGCGAGCGGGCCGGCAACGCGAACCTCTTCAGCGTCATCGGTGGGTTGGTGACGAAGATGGGGCTGGACGTGCTGCCCGAGGGTTGCCTCGCGGAGATGCAGCGGGTCTCGCACGCGATCGCCGAGCTCGCCAACCTGGCGCCGGACACGCATGCGCCCTATGTCGGCGCGGCGGCGTTCGCGCACAAGGCCGGCCTGCACGCGTCGGCCATCAAGGTGGCGCCGGAGATGTACAACCACCTCGATCCGGCCGTGGTGGGCAACGCGCAGCGGATCCTGGTCACCGAGATGGCCGGGCGCGCGTCGGTGGAGTTGAAGGCCGGCGAGCTCGGCGTCGACGTGAGCTCACGTCCGGACGTGGTGTCGAAGGTCGTCGAACGGGTCAAGCAACGCGAGGCCACCGGGTGGTCGTACGAGGCAGCCGACGCGTCGTTCGAGTTGCTGCTGCGGGACGAGCTCGAGCAGACCCAGGACAGCTTCGTCGTCGAGTCCTACCGGGTGATCGTCGACCGCCGCGAGGACGGTGCGATGGTCAGCGAGGCGACGGTCAAGGTGATCGCCGGGGGAGAGCGGGTGATCTCGACCGAGGAGGGCAACGGTCCGGTGAACGCCCTCGACCGGGCGCTGCGCAAGGCACTGACCAAGGCCCACCCGCGGCTGGCCTCGCTGGAACTGGTCGACTACAAGGTGCGCATCATGCCGGGCCACGGCACCGACGCCGTCACCCGCGTGCTGATCGAGACCTCCGACCACGAGCGTGAGTGGACCACCGTCGGCGTCCACGCCAACGTCATCGAGGCGTCGTGGCTCGCGCTGCACGACGCGGTCCGGTACGGGTTGCTCGGCGAGGCGGACTGACGGTCCGCGCGGTGGCGTGGTCCGGCGAGCGGATCATGTCTTCCTCAGCTCGGCTCGGATCGGGTCATCGAAATCGACCAGACCGAAGGAGAACCCGGTCATCAGCGCGCGCGGCGGCAGAACGTGCGAGGCGACAGGCCGCCCGGCACGCAGCTCACCAGGCCGCGATTTGCACCCGCGTCAGACGTCGACTGTGCCGGCGGCTCGGGGTAACGGCCCCGAATACGTCGCGAGCAGCAGGTGGCACCGGCGGCTGCACTTGCCCCGCCGATGTGCGCTGCGGCGCGATCATCACCCACTTGTGCGGGGCAGGGTTCGCGCCGAGGTGAGTCAGGACGGCTGGGCGCGCAGGCCCGCCAGCACGCAGGTCTGGCAGTCGTGCGCGCAGACTGCGCCGGCCCCGTCGTGGGCGCAGGGCTCGGCGTCGACGATGTGCAGCTCGTCCGGGTCGTGCTCGATGCCGCACCCGCACATCGACTGGTAGCCGTGCGCGGCCAGGGTGCTCTCGACGGCAGCGGCGAGCTCGCGCTCGGCGGTGTCGATGCGGATGCTGCGCCGCACGCCCCAGGCCATCAGCCCGAGGAGCACACCCACCACCAGCGCGATGGCGCTGAACACCGGGGCGGCAGAAGTGCCGGTGCCTACCGCCGCCACCGCGCCGATCGCCAGGAACAGCACGGCGAACGGCAGCAGGGTGGCGGCCAGGCGACGGCGTCCGGAGACTGGGACGCGGGACAGCTGCGAACTCACGGCGACGATTATCCCCGACGGGCCAATCGGTAGCCTGACGACCGTGCGCATCGCCCGCTTCGTCCATCCTGGATCCGCCTCCGTCCCCGCCGGTGTCTCGTGGGGGACGGTCGAAGGCCCGGCCGACGGCGCGCCCGACGCGCTGACGGTCGCCGCCATCGACGGTCACCCGTTCGAGCAGATCACGTTCACCGGCGAACGGTGGGCCCTGGCCGACGTCCGGCTGCTGTCGCCGATCCTGCCGAGCAAGGTCATCGCGATCGGCAAGAACTACGCCGACCACGCGAAGGAGATGGGCGGCGAGGCTCCCGAGACGCCGATGATCTTCCTCAAGCCGTCGACGAGTGTGATCGGCGACGCGGACACGATCCGGCTGCCGGCGTCGTCGAACGAGGTGCACTACGAGGGTGAGCTCGCCGTGGTCATCGGCCGACCGGCACGCAACGTCAGGCGCGACGACGCCCTGAAGTACGTCCTGGGCTACGCCTGCGCCAACGACGTCACGGCCCGCGACCAGCAGCGTTCGGACGTCCAGTTCACCCGGGCCAAGGGCTACGACTCGTTCTGCCCGCTCGGCCCCTGGTTCGAGACGGTGCTCGACCCGTCGGATCTGCGCCTGGTCACCCGCGTCAACGGCGAGATCGTGCAGGACGGCCGCACCAGCCAGATGGTCCACGACATCGCGACGCAGATCGCGTTCATGTCGGGGGTGATGACCCTGCTGCCCGGTGACGTGATCCTCACCGGCACGCCGGCCGGCGTCGGACCGATCAAGGACGGCGACACGGTCAGCGTCGAGATCGAGGGCATCGGCACGCTCA
>DASYGT010000058.1:0-109274 GCA_035999365.1 Jatrophihabitantaceae bacterium | reverse complement strand
TGCCAGATGGCCAGGAAGTCCTCGATGTCGTTGATCAGCGGGGTGCCGGTGAGGGCCATCAACAGCGGGCGCGCGGTGCGGGACCGGATGCGTTCGGAGAGATCCAGGACGTGCTGTGAGCGTTGGGAGTTCTTGTTCTTGATGAAGTGCGCCTCGTCGACGACCATGCCGCGGAAACCGAAGTCACCGAACCAGCCCACGTGGCGATCGAGCACCTCGTAGTTGACCACGACGATGTCGGCGAAGCCGTCGACCGTGTCACCGTTGCCGTGGACCACGGTGGCCGAGCGGTTCGGTGTCCAGAGGGCGGCCTCGCGGGCCCAGTTGATCTTGACGACGCTGGGCACGACCACCAGCAGGGGGTAGGCATTCGCGGCCTCCGCGGCGAGCAGCGCCTGAGCGGTCTTGCCCAGGCCCGGCTCGTCGGCGAGAAGGAAGGTTCGGTGGCCGGCCGCAGCCGAGGCGATCAGCTGCACCTGGTGGGGCATCAGCTCCCGTTTCGCCCGCACGCGCAGTGGGCCCGGTGGCGGAAGCGCCATGCACGCAGGGGCGCCGCCCTCGGCCCGTTCGAACGATCTGAGCAGCGGATTGAGTAGCTCCCAACCGGTCAGGCGGCGGGCACTTCGGGTGCTCGGCCGGGCCGACGAGAAGTCGGGGGCGAGGAACGGGTTGGCCAGCTTTCGCGAAACGACCGACTGGGGCACGACCCGACGCTCGTTGCTCGCGGAGTCGGGCGGCGCCTCCGGCTGTGCGATCTCCTCGGGGGCCGGTTCGATACCCGCCGCCCTCAACATGTTCCGCTTGAGCGACCTGGCCGCATCGGAGACCACGGCATCCTCCGCGAGCAGCGCGAGGAGCGCAGGGTCGCGCACGGCGGTCTTGGCGAGGATCGTCGCGATCCCGTCCAGACGTTTCAGCTGCTCGGACCGCCTGGCCTGGCTGTTGCTCTGATTCCCCTGGACCCGTGCGTGCTCTTCGCGCACGAGCAATGCCACGACCTGAAACTTCGTGCGCACAGCGGGCGTGACGCGGCGACCTTCGACGGCCGCTTCCACCTCGCGCGCGGCGCGAGCGAGCACGGAGATGACATCCTCCGCGGCGCGCACGCGTCGCTGCCCCGGCGAAGCGGTACGAACAGCGCCCGCCCCCCGCCGGCCTGGTCGAGCCACAGACTCCTCCTCCGCGAGATCGACGCGAGAGCGCCGGACCGCCCCGTGCGGGCCCCAGCCGCTAGCCGAACTCGAACCGCTCGTCGCCGAACGAAAATTGCCCTCGACCGCCAAGAACGCAGTCCGAGAGCAATTTCGTGAGCATTCCCGGCCGATAACCGGGAACGCCCCCTTGGTAGCGGGGGCAGGATTTGAACCTGCGACCTCTGGGTTATGAGCCCAGCGAGCTACCGAGCTGCTCCACCCCGCGTCGCTTCGACCACTTTACCTGAGTCGACGTGCTCCGCGCACACGGGTCCTATTTCGTCCGCGAGGTCGTCGGGGTCACCGAGGGCGTTGTGGTGGGCGAGCCGTACTTCGCCACGTAGGCCTGCAGCAACTGCTGCACACGCGCCTGCGCATTGCCGATCGCGACGAAGTCCCCGCTCTTGTAGGCGTTCTGCAGGTCGGTAAAGGCTGTGTTGAGTTGGGCGAGGGCCGCCTGCTGCGTCAAAGGCAAGCCGCTGACCCCACCCGAGGGCGTCGTGCTGGGCGCCGGCGTAGACGGCGTGGTCGTTCCGCCGCCGCCCGACGGCGCGGTCGAGCCGACGATGTTGAGCGTCTCGCCGGTGACATGACCGTCCTGCAGGTCGCTCAGGGCATTGGCCAGCGTCGCGCCGTAACCGATCCTGTCGCCGTAGGACACCAGCACGCGTTGCAGCGTCGGATAGGACGATTGGACATAGAGCGGCTCGACATAGAGGAACGTGCCGCCGACGGGCAACGTCAGCAGGTTGCCGTGGATGATCGACGACTGTCCCTGGTTGAGCAGAGAGATGTCCTTCGATATCTGAGTATTCGTCTTGAACACGTTCGCGATCTGCTGCGGCCCTTGGATCGCCCCGTTGTTGGTGATGCGCAGGACCGTGATCTTTCCGTAGTTCGTTCCAGGGTCGCTGTCGGCCGAAATGTAGGCCGCGAGGTTCGGCGAGTTGTTCACCATCATCGGCGTGGTGAGTTGGAACTGTGCCGCGGTGCCTGTGCCACCTGGCGTGTCGGCAAGGACGTAGTAGGGCGGCTGGTCGCCCGAGGCCGCATTCGGATCGGCAGGCACCGTCCACTTGTCACGCACGTTGTAGAACGTCACCGGGTCATCGACGTGGTACTGCTCGAGCAGCGAACGCTGCACGTCGAACAGGTCCTCGGGGTAGCGCACGTGGTCGCGGATCGTCTGGGGCATCTGACTCGCCGGCTTCACGATGCCCGGGAAGATCTTCATCCAGGCCTTCAGCACCGGATCCTTGGTGTCCCACTGGTACAGCGTCACGGTGCCGTCGTAGGCGTCGACCGTCGCCTTCACCGAGTTGCGGATGTAGTTGATCTGACGGTTGGCCTGGTCCTTCGACAGTGAGGTGCCGGTCAGGTCGGACAGCGACTGCCGCTCGGAGTACGGGTAGTTCGCCATCGTCGTGTACGCGTCGACGATCCAGACGAGCCGGCCGCCGGAGATGACGGGATACGGATCGCCGTCCACGGTCAGGAACGGAGCCACCTTCTCGACCCGTTGCCGCGGATCGCGGTTGAAGATCAGCTTGGCACCCTTGGAGCTGGCGGCGCTGTTCAGCAGGAAGTTCGTCTGCTTGAAGTGCACGGCAAACGCGAGCCGGTTCGCGAAACTTCCGAGTGACACGCCGCCCTTGCCACCATAGGTCGTGGTGGAGTCCGCTCCGTCGTACTCGCGCGGCGTTCCCGTGGCACCGACGATCGAGTAGTCGTTGAGCAGCTCGCCGTAGTACACCTGCGGTGTCGTCAGCCCGAGCGGGCTGCCGGTGGTGCCAGGCGGGTTGGGCGGAATGTCGCCCGCTGCGAACGGTGCCTCTCGGTTGGTGATGTCGACGTCGGCTTCGGCCGCGACGAATCCGTATCCGTGCGTGTACACGGTGTGTGCGTTGATCCAGTTGCCCTGCGAGCCGGTGAGGTTGGCCGGGTTCAGTTCGCGAACCCCGACCACGTAGTCGTGCGTGACGCTGGCGCCGGTCGACGACTGGGTCGTGTACCGGTCCATGTCGAGGTTGTTGGCGAAGCCGTACGGGTTCTTGATCCGCTGCAACTGGGTGAAGGTCGGAGACACGACGTTCGGGTCAAGGATGCGGATGTTGCCGATCGTGGTGTTTGTCGGCGAGAGGGCCGAGGCGCTCGGCGTCGGCGTTACGGGGTAGTCGACGTAGGACACCCGCCCGTTGGGATCGGCGGTGTTCTGCGTGACGATGTCGTACGCCTGTCTCGTCGCGGTGATGTTGCGCCCGATGTAGGTGCGCTCCTTGTCGCTGGCGTTCGGCTTGACCGTCACCTGCTGCACGATGGCCGGGTAGATGCCGCTGATCAGGATGCTCAGCACGAGCAGGACCACGAAACCGATTCCGGGCAGCAGCGCGCTGCGCAGCCACATGCTCGCGAGCACGCCGAGCGCGATGATGATCGCCAGCCAGAACAGGATGGTCTTGGCCTGCAGCGAGGCGTGCACGTCCGTGTAGGACGCGCCGGTGAACTTGCTGCGGTTGGAGAAGACGAGTCCGTACCGGTCCAGCCAGTACGCGACCGCCTTGAGCGCCATGAAAACGAACACCAGGGCCGTCAGATGACGGCGCGCGGCCGGGGTGACCTTCGGTCCGGGTGTCTGCAGGCGGATCGCGCCGGTGAGGTAGTGCACGCCGATCGACAGGATCAGGGCGAACAGCACTGCGCTGAATCCGAAGCCGAGCATCACCCGGTAGGCGGGGTAGTCCCAGGCGTAGAACCCGATGTCGCGATGGAATTGGGGGTCCTTGATGCCGAAGGGCCCCCCGTTCAGCCACAGCAACCAGGTCTGCCACTTGCCCTGCGCGGACATGCCGGCGGCGAAGAGCGCGAGCAGCATGACGCCGGCCAGGATGAGCCGCTTACGAGGCTCGACCATCACGCGGTAGCGCTCGAGGTTCTGCTGCTCCGCCGACATAGGGCGGAACGGAGGCCGCATGAGATAGGCCACGAGGAGGTTGCCGCCGATGATCACTGACATCAGCACGCCGAAGATCACAAACAACCAGATCCTCGTCCACAGAGCCGTGCTGTAGACCTTGCGGTACCCGATCTGGCCGAACCAGAGCCAGTTCACATACACGCCCGTCAACGACGCGGCGACGATGATCAGGACGATCAGGATGCCGGCGACCGCCAGCGCGATCTTCCACCGTCTCGACAACGTCAGACTGGGGATCGGCGGCCGCATGGCCACGGGCAGCTCCTCGGCAGATTTCGGATGCTCTTGGCATAACGTACTCGGCGGTAGCCGGGTTCCGTCTCGCCCGCACCGCTGGCACGTGCGCTGAGCAACGTTGGCACGATGGTGCTATGACTGCGCACCTGGATGCCGCGGCCGCCGAGATCGAGTCCCACGTCGGCCGGCACGGATGGGACGCCCCCACCGCGCTGTT
Source organism: Jatrophihabitantaceae bacterium (assembly GCA_035999365.1). GTDB lineage: Bacteria > Actinomycetota > Actinomycetes > Mycobacteriales > Jatrophihabitantaceae > DASYGT01. The sequence continues at coordinate 104,653 of DASYGT010000058.1, read as the reverse complement.
CGCGTTGGTCAGCACTGAGCGGCTCGCGTCCGACGATCTGCGCGTCGCCGCAAAGCTGGGACTGAGCCAAGTCACAGCCGGTGCACTGACTCCCGTCGAGCAGGAGGAGCTACCCGAAGGCGAACTCGACGCCGTCCTCGCGCAGATCACGTGGCCCGACGCGGTGGCCGGGTGCGCGGTCTGCCAACACATCGTCATGCTGCCGCCCTCGGCGGAGGCCGAGCTGTTCGACGCGGGCACCGGGGATTCAGTGGCGGCGGCGCTCGCACACCCGCAGCGGCGAGAAGCTCGACTGGTGGCCGCGGTGCTGCGAAGCGGGGAGTCAGCGGTAATGCTTCGATTGCGCGCCTCCGAGGGGGCGTCCGACGACCTGCTGACCGGAGGCAATCTGGCACCCAATCTCGTCGCCGCGCTGCTCGCGACGTTCGACTGACCGTTCAGCAGTGCGGTACGGCCTTGCCGGCCTGCAGCGCGAGCAGGTCCTGCACGGCATCGTGCAACGCCGAGACCTTCACGACGTCGAGCCCCTTCGGTGTGGCCCCCTTGACATCGCTGCAGTTGCCCGCCGGAGCGAGGAACACAGTGGCTCCCTTGCGCCTGGCCGCGATCATCTTCAGCGCGATGCCGCCGATCGGTCCGACCTTGCCGGTGGGATCGATCGTGCCGGTTCCGGCGATGAACATCCCCTTTGTCAGGTCGACGGTGCCGACCTTGTCCATGATCCCGAGCGCGAACATGAGACCCGCGGACGGGCCGCCGATCTCGTTACCCAGGCCGAGATCGACGCTGAACGACGCCGCGCAGACCTGTCCGACCTCGATGCCGATGCGCCCCCCGGTGTGACCGGTGAGCGGCGCGGCGAGCGTCAGCGTCACACTCACCGGCTTACCCGCACGGAGCACGTCGATCTGCACCTGCTTGCCCGGTGATTGTTTCGCGAGCAGCGCGGTGAGCTGATCATTATTGGAGATCGGCGTGCCATCGAACTTCACGAGAACGTCGGACGGCTGCAGCTTCTTCAGCGCGGGCGTATCTGCCTCGACGAGGATCACACCGAACCTCGCCGGATATCCGAGTTCGCAGAAGGCGGCAGCAATCGCGTTGTCCTGGGACTCGGCGAAGTCCTGGGTGTTCTGTTGATCGACCTGCTGCTGGCTCTGACCCGGCGGGTAGATCGACGAGCGCGGCACGACAACCTCGTCGTGCAGCAGCCACCCTTCCAGGGCAGCGAACACGGACAGGCGTTGCGTCGAAACATCGACGGTCGTGAGGTTCAGATTGCCGGTCGTATGGTTGGGCACCTTGCCGTTGATCACGATGATCTGCTGGCCCTGCTCGGTGCCCAGCGTGTTGATCGTCGGGCCCGGCGAGAGGATGACGTACGGAACCGGCAGCGTGAGCGCGAGGACGAAGAGCACGACGAAGAGCACCCCGGACACAACGAGGGTGCGCACGCGTCGGCTCATCCGCCGGACATTACCTGCCGTTGCCACGCGCCAGATCAGTCGGCGACCTCTGCCGGTTCGGTGCGCACCGTCCCCCTCGCCGGGATGACGAGCGCCGACAGGTAGTCCTCGTGCTGCTTCATTGCGTCCTCGACGTCGAGATCGCGCGGAGGCCGTGACCGCGCCCACACCGCCAACGCGGCGGTTACCGGTGCGAGCACCGGAGCGGCGAGCCACAGGATCCAAGCCATGATCGTGACCGTACCGGCGTTCCTGTGTCAGCCGTGGGCGAAACGCCCGGTCCGGATGGAACCTCCAGCGGGGACCGCTCGTCGCTACTACCGTGAGTGATATGGGAAGCAACCTGCCGTTCGGATTTGGCGCTGACGACGGGAACCCGAGCGGCCGCGGCGGCGGATCGGATGACCTGAGCGGTGCGATGCCTCTGTTCGCCGAACTGCAGAAGCTGATGTCGTGGAGCGGCGGGCCGGTCAACTGGGACCTAGCGCGGCAGATCGCGGTGTCGACTCTCGGCGGCGCGCAGGAACCTGTGTCCCCTGGTGATCGAGCGGGCGTCGCCGAAGCGATCCGCCTGGCAGACCTCTGGCTCGACCCGGTCACCGACCTGCCGAGCGGCGTCACGACGATCGAGTCATGGACGCGCCTGGAATGGATCGAGAAGAGTCTGCCCGTCTGGTCGGCACTCTGCGATCCCGTAGCGGCACGCGTGGTCAGCGCGATGTCGAACGCAATCCCTGCCGAGCAACTCGCGGCCATGGGGGCGGGCAACGCGCTCACCGGCATTCTCACCCAGGTCGGCGGCCTCATGTTCGGCGCGCAGGTCGGCCAGGGGCTGGGCGGTTTGGCGCAGGAAGTCGTGTCCTCGACGGATATCGGGATTCCACTCGGCCCGAAGGGCGTTGCCGCACTGGTCCCCCAGAACGTGACCGCCTTCGGTGACGGGTTGGAACGCCCTGACGACGAGGTCCGGCTGTACCTGGCGCTACGTGAAGCGGCGCATCAGCGATTGTTCACGCACGTCTCGTGGCTCAGACAGCGGCTGCTCGACAGCGTCGAGTCCTACGCCCGCGGAATCACCGTCGACATGTCTGTGATCGAACGAGCCATGAGCGACATCGATCCCAGCAATCCCGAGAGCATCCAGAACGCCCTCGCCGGCGGTCTGTTCGAGCCGCAGGAGACACCCGAGCAGCAAGCCGCACTACGCCGCCTAGAGACCCTGCTGGCCCTCGTCGAGGGATGGGTCGACGCGGTCGTCGCGGCCGCCGCCGGAGACCGCATGCCCGGCGCCGGCGCGCTCCGCGAAGCATCACGGCGTCGCCGCGCGAGCGGCGGCCCTGCCGAGCAGACCTTCGCGACGCTGGTCGGTCTCGAATTGCGGCCGAGGCGACTGCGTGAGGCAGCCGCGTTGTGGTGGAGCGTTACCGAGAAGAACGGCGTGTCCGGACGCGATGCGCTGTGGTCGCATCCCGATCTCATGCCGAGCTCGGACGATCTGGACGATCCGCTCGGATTCGCGGAGGCCAAGGGAGCCGAGCATCTCGATTTCGAGCTCCCGCTGGGCGAGGCACCACCATCGACGGACGAGGGACCGCGCGACGCGTCCTAACGTTGCGCCCGGTCTTGCACAGGCACGACGGCAAACAGCCGCCACCGCCCCGGAACGCCTTTGAGGTCGTGCTCGCCGCTGTCGACGAACGCGCGCCGCGACCCGGTGACGATCTCGCGCACCGTGGAGGACACGAGCACCTCACTCGGGCCCGCCAGACCGGCGACTCGTGCCCCGATGTGTACAGCCATCCCGGCGACATCGGTACCGCGGATCTCGACCTCGCCCGCGTGAACGCCGGCTCGGACCTGGATCCCCAGCGGCAATACGGCATCGACGATGGCCTCGGCGCAGTCGATCGCCATGCTCGGGCTGGTGAATGTCGCGACGAATCCGTCACCGGCGGTGTTCACTTCGTGCCCACCGAAACGCCCTAGTTCGTGACGCACCACGCCGTCGTGATTGTCGAGCAGGTTATGCCAGCGATCGTCGCCGATCATCGCTGCGCGGTCCGTCGAGCCGACGATGTCCGTGAACAGCACTGTGGTGAGAAGGCGTTCGGCGGCACCGCCACCGCGCACGCCGGTGAGGAATTCCTCGATCTCGTCGAGCATCGGGGCGGTGTCGCCGACCCAGTACAAGGTATCCGGCCCCGGTAGCTCGACGTAATGCGATCCAGGCAGATGTTCGTGCAGGTATCGGCCATGCTCGACCGTGACGAACAGCGAGTCCTTGCGGTGCACGATCAGGGTGGGCGCCGTGACCCGCGGCAACACGCCGCGCACATCGGATTGAGTCACGATGCGCGAGACCGTCCTCGCCATGCTTGGTGAGGCGGCCCGATTGCCCGACATGTCCCACCACGCGCGGAACGCTTCATCGTCCGCGACACTGGGCGCGATCAGGGAGAGCACGTCGAAACCCCGCTCGACGGCGTCCGGCTCGGCCGCCAGTTCGAGGAACGGTCCTGCGATGCTGTCCTCGGCGCCCGCCGGATAGTCCGGCGCCCACAGCGCACGCGCCGCACCATTGACCAGGACGAGGTTGCGCACCCGGTCGGGGTGCTCCACTGCGAGCACAAGTGCAGTCATCACCGAATAGGCGGCGGCGAAGACGGTCACGTCCGCGCACCCGATCGCGTCAAGAACGGCGACCACGTCCTCGGCCCAGTACGACGGCCCGAGCACGTCGACGGATGGCACCCGCGAGGACAGGCCGGTGCCGCGCTGGTCGAAGCGGATGATGCGGCAGAACGACCCGAGACGGCGTTGGAATCGCGCCATCGACGGTTCGAGGTCGACGCAGTCGATCGGAATCGACGAGCCAGGCAGCATGAGCAGATCGTGCGGGCCGTCGCCGATCACCTGGTAGGCGATGTCCATCTCGCCGCACCGGGCGTACCGGGTACGGGGTGCTGGCGCCACGGCGTCAGGTTAGTGGTCGCCGTCTGCGATGTCGTCCGCTAGATCGTCGGCGATGGGCAGATGCGCTGCTGCGCTGACGCCGTCGAGATAGCCGCGCGCACGTTCAGTGCGCGGGTAGCGCTCGACCAGATTCCAGAAACGCGAAGAGTGGCCCGCTTCGATCAGGTGCGCGAGCTCGTGGACGAGCACATAATCCTGGACCCAGGTCGGCATCTCGCGCAGTCGTTCTGACATCCGGATGGTGCCGTCGGCCGGGGTGCACGACGCCCAGCGCGTGCGCATCGTCGGCACCCACCGGACGCTGACCGGTCGGGCGAGGCTGTCGAGATAGGTGTCCGACAGCTGCGCGGCACGCCGGGACAGCGCTGCGTCGGTACCGCGCCGGCGACCGGTAGTCGTGCTGCCGGTGTCGAGCCGAGCCACCATCTTGGCGACCCACTCGGCCTCCTCGGCGCGGGTGAATCGCCCGGGGATCATGACAACGATCTGCTCCCCTTCGCGGTAGGCCGAGACGGTACGCCGCCGCCGCGCGCTGCGCTTCACCACGACCTCGACCGCCACCTGCCCACCGTAACGACGAGGACCGACGCTGCTGGACCAGGCGATGCGACGCGCCGGACGAGCCGATCCTGTCCCCCGCCAACGTCCGAGTCATCCACAGAAAACCGCGCTTCGTCCACAGCTCTTGAGGCGCTATTCAGAGGTCATGCACAAGGTTATCCACAGGTGTGGACATTCACTTCAGGGTTACCGTGGCGATGCTCCTGGACCGGCAAGGCCAAGCTGCGCGCCGTGCACACCCCTGTGGACAGTGAAGCTGGCGAGCGGCCCGCTCTGCCACGGTGGCCACATGACTGCACGCGGGACCACCGATCTGGCCGCCGAACGCGCAGGCAGGCATCCACAGCGCTCGCGCGCGACGCCGGCCGATTTCGTGTTGAATCCGGCGGCCCGGGTGCTGTGGCGGTCACACGACGTCGTGCAGATCGAACTCGGCAGTAACGCCGTCCTGGTGGAGGGGGTCGACGCCGACGCGATCCGGGGCATGCTGCCAGCGCGGACGGCCGGCGAGCCGCCACCAGGCGGAACGCCAGTAGGCGGCGCAGCGCTCGAGGCGTTGACCGAATCGGGATACCTGTGGCCCGCGCAGCCCGCGGAACAGCTCGACGACCGCCGCATGCGCCCGCCCGCGCCCCGGCTCGCGGCCGAGCTGACAGCGATGGCTTCGCGATACGGCCACGGCGCCGCGGACCTGCTGCAGGCGCGCCGCCGTACAGCTGTTGCCCTACACGGCAATGGCCGGACGGCCGCCCACCTGGCGGCGCTGCTCGCGGCGGCCGGCGTGGGGCGGATCCACGTCGTCGAAGACGGCCCCGCTCGACTGCATCACGCGGTTCCGGGTGGGATCTGCCCGAACGACGAGGGGCACCACTTCGCCGACGCGGTGGCTGCGGCCGTCCACCGCGCCGCGCCTGACGCGGACACCACGCCGCTGCCGATGGGTGAGCGCCCCGACCTCGTCGTACTCGCCGTCGACGAGCCGATCGACTCCGAGCGTCGGGCCGCACTGCATGCGCGCGGTTGCGCTCACCTGGTCGTGCGACTCAGTGCGGACCACGGCGTGGTGGGTCCACTCGTCATTCCCGGTCGCTCGAGCTGCATCCGCTGCGCGGACCTGCACCGGCGCGATCGTGATCCGGCGTGGACGGCACTGGCCGTTCAGTTGGCTGCGCCACGGCGACACGGCCCGGTTTCCGATGTCGCGCTGGCCACGGTGATCGCCGGCGTGGCTGCCGCTCACGCGCTGACCTATCTCGACGGTGCAGATCCGCCGACTGTGAACGGCACCGTCGAGATGCACCTGCCCGATTGGCGGCTGCGCCGCCGCAGCTGGCCATACCACGGTGATTGCGATTGCGGGGCTGCCTCTGCCGCCGACGCGTAGACCGTCGCCAGTTCGCGACGTCGGACACGCTCTGGTTCCGGCATTCGCGCCATTGGGCACAATGAACGGCGTGAGTGACATCCCGCAGCGACGCAGCGCTCGCACCGCCAAGCTCGCGTCGTTGCCATTGGGTGTCGCGGGGCGCGCGACGGTGGGCCTCGGCAAGCGCATCAGTGGCCGGTCGAGCGAGGAGGTCGCCGCCGAACTGCAGACGCGGACAGCCGAGCAGCTGTTCACCGTCTTGGGTGAGCTCAAGGGCGGTGCCATGAAGCTCGGTCAGGCGCTGTCGGTGTTCGAGGCGGCCCTCCCCGAGGAGTCCGCCGCCCCGTACCGCGAGGCATTGACCAAGTTGCAAGAGGCAGCGCCGCCCATGCCCGCAGCGACCGTCCGCCGCATGCTCGACGAGCAGTTCGGGCGACGGTGGCCCGATCGCTTCTCCGAATTCGACGAAACGGCTGCCGCAGCCGCAAGCATCGGCCAGGTGCACCGAGCAGTGTGGAGCGATGGCCGCGAGGTCGCGGTCAAGCTGCAATACCCAGGCGCTGGGGAGGCGCTGATGGCCGACTTCCGCCAGCTCAGCCGCCTGGCCTGGCTCTTCGCCCGCATGTCGCCCGGCCTGGAGGTCAAGCCCCTTCTCGCCGAGCTGAAGGAGCGGGTGCTCGAGGAGATCGACTACTCCCTCGAGGCAGACTCCCAGCGCGCCTTCGCAGCCGCCTACGCAGACGATCCCGACATCGCCATTCCCCGCGTGGTCGCGAGCGCACCGAAGGCGATCGTCACCGAGTGGCTCGAGGGGACGCCGCTGTCCCGCATCATCGCCAACGGCACCGCGCCGGAGCGGGACCGCGCTGGCACGCTGCTCGCGCTGCTGCACTACAGCGCACCGGCCCGGGCCGGAATGTTGCATGCGGATCCGCATCCCGGCAATTTCCGGATCTGTCCCGACGGCCGCCTCGGCGTCGTCGATTTCGGGGCCGTGGCCCGGCTGCCCGAAGGATCGCCAGAGCCGCTGGGCCGCCTCACCCGCTACGCACTCGAAGGCGACGGCGAGGGTGTGATGCGGGAGATGCGCGCGCAGGGGTTCATTCGTGCGGGCATCGACGTCCGCGCGGCTCAGGTGATGGACTATCTGGCGCCGATCGTCGACCCGCTCCGCACCCCGACCTTCACCTTCACCCGCGAGTGGATGCGCGCTCAGGCAAGTCGGTTGGCCGACCCCCGGCGCGAGGAGGCGCAGGTCGGGCGCATGTTCAACTTGCCGCCGTCGTACCTGCTGATCCATCGGGTCACCCTCGGCTCGATCGGGGTGCTCTGCCAGCTCGGTGCGACGGCGCCGTTCCGCGAGCTCGCCGAGCGGTGGCAGCCCGGATTCGCCCGATGAGCGAGGCTGCCGGCCTCGAGACCGTCTTCACCTACGGCGCACCCGCGCTGAAGTTCGGCGCCGGCGCATCGGACGAGATCGGCTTCGACCTGGCGCAGCTAGGAGTCCGCCGCGCCCTCGTCATCACCGACGCCCGCGTTGCCGCAACCGGAGTGCCCGCGCGCATCGCCGAGCAGATGGCCGGCTTCGGTGTCACCGGCGAGGTATTCGCACAGGTACACGTCGAACCCACGGACGCGAGCATGACCGAAGCAATCGAGTGGGCGCGCGAACACGGTCCGTGGGACGCCTTCGTCGCGGTCGGGGGCGGATCGAGCATCGACACGGCGAAGGCCGTCAACCTGCTGCTGACCAACCCGGGCGAGCTGCTCGATTACGTCAATGCCCCCGTCGGCGGGGGGCGGTCGCCTTCGCTGCCACTCCACCCACTGGTCGCCGTTCCCACCACCACCGGCACGGGGGCCGAGAGCACGACGATCTGCGTTCTGGACGTGCTGGCCCAGCGAGTCAAGAGCGGGATCAGCCACGCCCGGCTGCGGCCGACACTCGCCGTCGTCGATCCCGATCTGACGATGACGCAGCCTGCGGGCGTGACGGCCTGTGCGGGCATGGACATCCTGTGCCACGCGCTCGAGAGCTACACGGCCCGGCCCTACACCGCAATGCCCCCCAAGAGCCCCGCACAGCGGGTCCCCTACTGCGGTGCAAATCCGGTCTCGGACATGTGGGCGGAGAAATCGCTCGAACTGCTCGCGACCAGCTTCCGGCGAGCCGTACTCGACGGCACCGACCGCGCGGCGCGTGGCCAGATGGCGCTGGCGGCGACCTTCGCCGGACTCGGGTTCGGCAACGCGGGCGTGCACATCCCCCACGCGAACGCCTACCCCATCGCCGGACAGGTACGCGACTACCGTCCCGCGGACTACCCCCAGGGCGAAGCGATGGTCCCGCACGGAATGGCGGTGTCGCTCACCGCACCTGAGGCGTTCCGGTTCACCTTCGCCGCCGCTCCCGACCGGCATATCCGTGCCGCGCGCCTGCTGGACCCGACGGCGCAGACGCCGAACGACGCCGCCGGGCTACTGCCCGACGTGCTGCGGCGATTGATGCGCGATATAGGGATTCCCGCCGGCGTGGCGGCGGTGGGCTTCAGCGACAGCGACGTCGACGACCTGGTGGAGGGGGCGATGAAGCAGCAACGCCTCCTCGCCACAGCGCCACGCTCGGTGAATCCTGACGATCTGGGCGGAATCTTCCGGCGCTCGATGTCACTGTGGTGACGTCGCGTCGTGTGTCGCCTTTACCTGGGCGCAACAACGGGCTGTGATGGACCCGTGGGTGAGACATGTTCGATCTGCGGGCGGGTTGCCGATCCGGCCGAGGACGGCGACCCGCCCCTGACCTGGTGCGTCGATGTCGTGGAGGCGCACTCCGGACCCCGCACCCGTTGGGTGTGTGGCGAGTGCACCAGACGCTACGTCCGCTCGATCGAGGCCAAGCTCGATCAGCAGTGGTGGTAGTTGGGACGAGTGAGGGGAGGTGCTCTCCTCGGGGCGGTCAGGCTTGATCCCCTCGGTGAGCACCTCCCCTCACTCTGTTCTGAGCGTGGAGCGGCCGTGAGCCCGCTCCCGCTTCGTTGCTGTTCTGAGTGCGGCGACGGCTGCGGGCTCAGACAGCGGTGAGGGCGTTGCGGCGCTGAGCGGCGTTGACCCGCTGCTCGGCAACCTCGGCCCGGCGCTGCAGGCGCTGCCAGCGGCGAACCGCCGTCAGCTGCAGCATCGTGCGGCGCTGATGCGCCTCGGCACGCGACTCGCGCATTCGATCGCGCGCGAGGGCTTCGTACATCGTGTACATCTTCGTACTCCTTGACGTTGTCGAAAATCGATGGGTGCGCTGGCCGGCACCGAGGTCGGCTGTCACGCCGCGACCTCGGCCCGGTCTGCCTTGCGCGGACGGCCACGTGGGCGCTTGCGGGCCACGATCACGCCACGCTCGAAGATCTCGCCGCCCCAGACTCCCCAGGGCTCCCGACGCTCGATTGCTCCGGTGAGACAGGCGAGCCTGGCAGGGCAGTCCACGCAGAACGTCTTCGCCTTCTCGAGATCGGCTGGAATCTCCGCGAACCACAGGTCCGGGTCTTCCACCCGGCATGGCACGTCATCCGGACACTCTTTGGCGAGCGGATCCAGCGATGCCATCGGGTCGAGCACTGCGATGCCAGTGATCTCTGTGTGCAAACTCGTCAACACGTCGGGTCACCTCCTTGTCGTTGCGTCTTGTGTTGGGTGCGGTGGATGTGCGGTGTGGATTTGGGCACTGGTGGTGGTGCTTTCTGCAGTTGTCTCGGCCGGACAAACAACGAGGCCGCGGTTCCCAAACTGGGAGCCGCGGCCTCGAGGAGCCGTATCGCTGACCTGGTCAGCGAGGTTCTCCTCGAGGTGGGGCTGCCGGCTTGGCATTGGTGCGCGGGTTACGAACGAACGTGTGCAGGTTGTTCACGGGCATGCTCGGGCTCGTCGGGACGTCAAGACCGATGCCGGCCATTGCTGCACCGCTGGTCCGGCCGCGGGAGTTGATGACGCCGACATGCCAGTACGCCTGGGCGTCGCTGGGCACCGCGAACGACGACTCGCTACGCGAGCGAAGGGCAGCCGTCGGCGTCATGGTGAACATGTCCATTTCGGCTACCCCCTTCCGTTCGTCGGCGCGCACGAGCGAGGCACGCGGTCGATTGATGTGTCTGCAGGCTAACGAAGGCTACGAGAGGGTCGCAACCTTATTTATCGCCGCAACCAAAGATCGGTACCAGCGCGGGTGGCATACCCCTGTCGCCGAAGGGCGTAGAAGTGATACAAGCAGGCGTACAGCAAGTAGCGAACAGGTGGCCGGGGCGCTGGCGCAGTCGGTCGGGATCCACGAGAGGACTGAACATGCAGCTGGCAGCAACCGCCTACACCGATCGAGGGAAAGCCTCGCGCCTCCAGAGAGTCGGCACGGCACGAGCTGTCGTCGGCACCCTGATCGCCGCGGTTGCGGCGATCTCCCTGGTCGCCGGCTGCAGCAGTTCCAAGTCCACGTCGTCGGGGAGCTCGCACAGCTCCGGCTCGACGTCCGCGGGTCCGGCGACGGGTAGCCCGGCCGACACCGCGGCGATCACCGACGCCTACACCAAGCTGTTCGCCATCAGCACGCCGATGGACACGTCGGTCGGGCTGATCCAGGACGGCGAGGCATTCCGTCCCACCCTCGTCGCCCAAAGCAAGACCAGCTTCGCCAAGACGGCGAGCGCCACCGTCGCGAAGGTGACTGTGACGTCGTCCAACCGAGCCACGGTGATCTTCACGATCCTGCTGAACAAGTCGCCCGTGCTGCCCAACCAGACGGGGTACGCAGTTCGCGAGAACGGCACCTGGAAAGTCGCGGGGATAACCTTCTGCGGGCTGCTTGCAGCGCAGGGCACTCCCCCGCCGGTCTGTGCCCAGCCAGCGGCGACGTCGCTGCCGAACTGAGTTGGTCACGCCGAGCCTGACGACTCGGTCGGTGCCGCGTGGGGTCGCCCTGGCCACCGTCTTGGCGGTCCTGTTCCTGACCTTCCTGGACACCACGATCGTCAGCGTCGCTCTCGGCAATATCCAGTTCGATCTCGGCGCGGGCGTGATCCCGCTGCAGTGGGTCGTCAACGCGTACTCGCTCGTCTTTGCGAGCCTGATGCTGATGGCCGGCTCACTGAGTGATCGGTGGGGTCGCAAGTGGATGATGGTCGGCGGCATCGCGGTGTTCTGTTCAGGATCCGTCCTCTGCGCGCTTGCCCCCAATGTCGCGACAGTCATCGGCGGCCGTGCCGTCATGGGGGTCGGGGCAGCCGCGTCGGAGCCCGGCACCCTCTCGGTGATTCGGCACCTCTACCCCGACCGGCGACACCGCGCTCGCGCGCTCGGCGCCTGGGCGGCCGTGTCGGGACTGTCGCTTGCTATGGGACCCGTTATCGGCGGCCTACTCGTCGGGGCCGCCGGGTGGCGCGCCGTGTTCTGGTTCAACCTCGCGCTCGGCACCCTGCTCCTTGTTGCCGCCACGCTGTACGTGCCCAACAGTTCCGACCGCCAGCCCGGACGTCCCGACGTCTGGGGCTTCGCCCTCGGAGTGGTGATGCTCGGGAGCCTGATCTTCGCCGGCATCTCCGGCGAGCAGTTCGGCTATGGAGCGCCGTGGATCGTCGCGCTGTTCGTCGTGTCCGGCATCGCGCTCCTCGGGCTCGTGCGCGTGGAACGGCGGGTGCGGAACCCGATGATCGACGCCCGCTATCTCAAGAGCCCGGCCGTGAGCGGCGCGCTGTTCGTCGCATTCGCGGTGTACTTCGGGGTCTTCTCGATCTTCTTCTTCACCGCGCTCTACCTCGACCTGGTGATCGGCTACTCCGGCTGGCAGATGGCCGGGGTCTTCGCGCCGATGGCCGCCGCGATCGTGATCGGGTCACTGGTCTCCGGCCGGTGGGTGGCCCAGTTCGGCACTCGGACGCCGATGATCATGGGCTGCGTAGTCAGTGCGATCGGCATCTTTGGCAGCCGGCAATACCTGACCGCGCACCCCTCGTTCGCCGCCCTTGCCCTCGTTCTCGGACTGGCTGGGCTGGGCTTCGGGGTCGCCGTCGTGCCGTTGACCGCCGCGGTGCTCGGATACGTGCCTGCACAGCACTCCGGGATGGCGGCGTCGGCGACGAATACCGCGCGGCAGCTCGGCGCCGTGATCGGAGTCGCGGCCCTCGGCGGGCTCGTCACCAGCCACCTCACCAGCGACTTCGGCAGCAGCCTGACGCACAGCGGTATCACCGGCAGCGGCAAGGACTTCATCATCAAGATGCTCGAAACCGGCGGCAGCGACGCGGCGGGCATCAACATCGCCCACCCCTCACCGTTCATCAAGCCGCTGGTTGACGCTGCGACCGCGGCGTTTCGGCAAGGCCTACATGCCGCCCTGTTCGTGTCGGCCGCGATGATCCTCGTGGCAGCAACGGTGATCGCACTCGTCCCGCGATCGGCCCTGGCGCCCGACTCCGAGTACGACTGATCCGCGCCGGCCTGCGATCACGCGTCGAAGAGGGTGACCTCGTCGGGCTTCGCGCCGCCGAGCAGCGCGAGCACCGGCTCGGCGTAGCGCTCGAGCTTCGTCGGGCCGACGCCCGAGATTCGCCCGAGGCCCATGCGGGAATCCGGCCGGGCGTCGGCGATCGCGACAAGCGTTGCATCGCTGAACACGACGTACGGGGGAACGTGCTGCGCCTCGGCCTGCACCTTGCGCCACGCCCGCAAGCGCCCGAACAGTTCGGCATCCTCCGCCTCGGGGGCCGGTGAACGGCGCTTCGAGTTGAGGGGAACGCGTGCGGCCATGGGGCGCAGACCGTCGAGGAAGCGGCTGGGCCGACGTCCGCGGCGCTGACCCGCACTGCGTGCGAGCGCCCACGAGAGATGCAGCTGCTGGCGCGCACGGGTGATGCCGACGTAGAGCAGCCGCCGCTCCTCCGCGAGTTGAGCCTCGGTCGTCGCGTGCTGGATCGGCACGGTGGTATCGGTGAGACCGACAAGGAACACCGCATCCCATTCCAGACCCTTGGCCGAATGCAGGGATGCGAGGGTCACCCCTTGGACCGTCGGTGCGTGCTGTGCGGTCGCGCGAGCATCGAGCTCGGCCACGAGTTCCGGCAGGTGCGCCTCTGGCGCGACGGCGAGCAGGTCGTCGGCAAGCGCGACCAGCGCATGCAGCGACTCCCATTTCTCACGGGCGGCCCCGCCCGGCGGTGGGTGCTCGGCGTGCCAGTTGACGCTCGAGAGCACCGAGCGCACCGTGTCGGGCAGCGCTTCGCCGGATGGGTCCGCGCGCGCCGCGCCCCGTAAGAGCAGTCGCGCCTCGCGGATCTCAGGTCGGTCGAAGAATCGTTCACCGCCCCGGAGGACGTACGGCACCGCCGCATCCGAGAGCGCCTTCTCATAAACTTCGGACTGCGCGTTGACGCGGAAGAGGATCGCGATCTCGGCAGCTGTCGTGCCCGCGTCGATCAAGGCCCGGCATGCGGCCGCGACGGCCGCAGCTTCGGCCGGTTCGTCGTCGAACTCGCTGAATGTCGGAGCCGGGCCCGGCGGACGCTGTCCGACCAGCCGGACCGCCCCGGCGGCGGAGTCGGACCGCGCAACGAGCTCGTTGGCGAGCTCAACCACCTGCGGCGTGGAGCGGTAGTCGCGATGTAACCGGACGACGACGGCCTGAGGGAAGCGCCGCGGAAATTCCAACAGGTGCCGCGGTGTCGCGCCGGCGAAGGAGTAGATCGTCTGGTTGGCGTCACCCACCACGCAGAGGTCGTCGCGTCCCCCTAGCCACGCGTCCAGCAATCGTTGTTGCAGCGGCGAGACGTCCTGGTACTCGTCGACGACGAAATGCCGGTAACGGGAGCGGATCTGCTCAGCGACGTCGGAGTACTGCTCGATCGCACCGGCGAGCACGAGCAGGAGATCGGCGAAATCCAGTACGCCGGCGCGCTTTTTCGCCTGCTCGTATTCGGCATAGACCTTCGCCACCGTCTCAGGCGTGGCCGGCGGCTCACGCCCGGCAGCACGGGCCTGCTCCGCGTACTCGCCGGGTGGCACCAGCACGGCCTTCGCCCAGTCGATCTCGGCGGCGAGATCGCGCACCTCGGCACGATCGGAGCGAAGGCGCAGTCGTGCCGCCGAATTGCCGACGAGCCGCAGCGTGTTGTCGGCGATGTCGGGCATCGGGCCGCCGAGAATTCGGGGCGAAAAGTATTTGAGTTGCCGCAGGGCGGCGGCGTGGAATGTGCGCGCCTGGACGGATGGCGCGCCGAGACGCCGCAGTCGGCTGCGCAGCTCACCCGCAGCGCGTGCGGTGAAGGTCACGGCGAGCAGGTGCGCCTCCGGGAACGCGCCGGAATGCACGCCGTAGGCGATGCGGTGCGTGATCGCCCGAGTCTTCCCCGTACCCGCGCCGGCGAGAATGCATACCGGACCCCGCACCGCCGTCGCCGCCTCGCGCTGTTCGGGGTCGAGCCCGGCGAGGACGGATTCGGCGTCGGGCATGCCCTGATCCTGCCAGCGCTCGCCGACAGTCCGGGTGGGGCCCGGAATGATCCGTGTCGCGGCCAGGTTCTGCCCATGGATGGTTGTCCGGACACAGCTGCGGGGGAACGCACAGCGATGGTGACGATGTACACAACGACGTGGTGCGGCTACTGCGTCCGGTTGAAGTCAGGTCTGCTGCGCGAGGGCATCGGGTTCACCGAGGTCAACATCGAGGACGACCCGGCAGCGGCCGATCTCGTGATGCAGGTGAACGGCGGCAACCGCACCGTCCCCACCGTCCTCTTGCCCGACGGAACCGCCCTGACCAATCCCACGGTGGATCGGATCAAGGCGGAACTGGCCGCTTGACCCGCCGCTGGACTCCGATCGATCCAGACGCGCTCGCCGGCCGGCTGGCCGAGCACCTGCACCTCGTGCAGCCACCCGGACCGGCGCTGCGCGTCGCGGTCGACGGCCCGCGGTGTGCCGATCCAGTCGGCTTCGCGGCTTCTCTCGCGGCGCCGCTACGAGCGCTCGGCCACGACACCACGGTGATCGACTCCGACACGTTCTGGCGTGATGCGTCCCTGCGGCTGGAATACGGCCATGAGGACGTGACGTCGTTTCGCAGCTGGCTGGACACCGAGGCGCTGCGGCGCGAGGTGCTCGACCCGCTCGGCCCGGGGGGCTCCGGGCATTACCTTCCGTCGCTGCGCGACCCCGTGACGAATCGCTCGCGGCGCGAGTCGATGCGGATCGCCAGGCTCGCGACAGTCGTTGTCGTGGCCGGGCCGTTCCTGCTCGACGCGGAGCTGCCGTTCGACGTCGCGGTGCACCTGACGCTCAGCGCCGCCGCTCGCGAACGCCGCACCGCCTCCGACGAACGGTGGACGCTCGACGCCTACACGGACTACGACCGCGAGGTCCGCCCAACCGAGTGCGCTGACGCGGTGGTGAAACTGGACGACCCGCGCCACCCTGCGCTCGCAATCGGCTGAGCGTGAGCCGGCATTGCCCGACTACGGCAGCTCGTCGGCGAGCCAACGGTCGATCAGGAATCGCGATATCGACAGCTTGGGCGAGATGGCTTGCACACGCGCGGAAGGGTCCGGCTCGGCGCCGGTGTCCACCCATTCGGCAGCCCGTCCAACCTCGGCACGCGTGAACCAACCCGCCTCGGCCATCTCCACCGGATCGAGATGGATGCCGGCGTCGCCGTGCAACAGAGCGCTGAAACCCAGCATGAGGGACGACGGAAACGGCCAGGGTTGGCTGGCGATGTAGGTGATGTGGTCGACGTGGACGCCGACCTCCTCGTAAACCTCGCGCGCGACAGCCGCCTCGAGCGACTCCCCGGGCTCGACAAAACCGGCGAGAGTCGAGAACCGGCCGGCCCCCCACTGCTGGCCACGGCCGAGCAGCGCATGATCAGCGCCGTCATGAATGAGCATGATCACGGCTGGATCCGTGCGCGGGAAGTGATCGCTGCCGTCATCGGGGCACGTGCGCGTCCAGCCGGCGTTGGACTCGCGCGTGGCTGCCCCGCACAGGGGGCAATGGGTGTGTCGCTGATGCCACTGCTCGAGCGCGACCGCGCTCGTCACGAGCCCGGCCTGCAGATCGTCGACCGCAGGGCCGATGTCACGCAGTGTTTTCCAGTCGTCACTGTCCGGTTCGACGGTCACGGTGAAGTAGGGGGTGGCGTCAGCGACTCCGAGGAACCGGCGCGGAATGTCGGGCGGCAACTCCTCAGACCTGCGTAGCGCCGGCTGCATGGAGCCGTCGGCCGCAACCGGTGTCGCCGACTTCGGGCTCAGTAGCAGCACACGCCCGGTGCGCCAGGCCTCGGCCAGCCACTGTTCGTCGGTGCGGCGATGCGCTGCTCGGTCGTAGCCTGCCCGTGCCAGCAGCGGCCAGTCGTCACGCATCGGATGTGACGGGCCCCAATGCGCCCAGCGGAGCAGTGATCGACTCAGCGTCGCCCACGATCACCTCGACGAGGCGCGCAGGAGCGAAGTACTCGGCGGCGGCTGCGCTGACCTCGTCGACAGTGACCGATACGAGGCGTCCCGGATGCTCGGCCAGCCAGTCGAGCCCCAGCCCGAACGCCGACAGCCCGGCGAGCGTCGAGGCAAGTCCCGCCTGTGTCGCCGTCGACAGCGCGAGCGTGCCGATCGCGTACTGCCGGACCGCATCAACCTCGGCCGGGGTCACCGGTAAGGACGCGATCCGCCCGAGTTCGTAACGAGTCTCGAGCATCGCCGGGGCGGTCACCTCGGTGGCAACCTCGACGTCGAACATGAGCGCCGAGCCGAGGACGTGATGCTCGACGCGACTGTGCGGACCGTAGGTGTAGCCCTTGTCCTCGCGGATGTTCTCCGTCCAACGCGAGGAAAAGTACCCACCGAAGATCAAATTCGCGAGCTGCAGCGCCGGGTAGCCAGGGTCGGTGCGCCGCAGCGCGCCACCACCCATTCGGATCGACGACTGCACCGAACCGGGCCGATCGACGACCAGCGTGGGCCGTGGCTCCGGCGTGGGCAGCGGGCGTACCCGTGATGCGGCAGACGCTCCGCTCCATCCTGCGAGGGCGGCGTCGACGTGGTCGAGCACGCGTGCCGGCGAGACGTCACCGACGACGACGAGCGTTGCAGCGTCGGGGCGCACCATGGCCTGGTGCAGTGCCCGCAGTTGGGCGGCCGTTGCCGCCGTCACGGCCGCGATCTGGGGAAGGTCGCGCGAATAGGGGTGCTCGCCCCACATGCGATACGCCAGTGCCTCGCTCGCGACGACACCCGGGCGCGAGCGGGCGATGGTGAGGCGCTCGACCAGGCGGTCGCGCTCGCTGGCAACCTCTGCCTTCGCGTATGCCGGTTCGATGAGCACTGTCGCGAGCAGATCAAGGAGCGGGCGAAGGTTCGTCGCGAGGACGTTGCCGCCGATCAGCAGGCGATCGGCATCGACGCCGACGGACAGGTCGCCGCCGAGTTCTTGCACAGCCGCCGCGAGCTCGGCGCGCCCGTAACCGCCGGCCCCGGTGAGCAGCGAGTCGGCGAGCAGTGCCCCCTTCGCCGGATGCGATCGAGCGGCCGACAAGAAGGGCACGCGCAGCCGTACCTCGACCAGCGGGACTCCGGGCTTACGGACGGCCACGGTGCGCAGCCCCGTAGCGTGCAGCCGCTCGTCGCTGCGCAGTGCCCGCGGTTTGCGCGGCTTGGTGAGAGCCGGTACCGCTGCCGTCATCGAGCACCTCCCGCGACGAGTTCGACGACCGCTCGGCGGTCCGGGCGCAACGCTGCAGCGGCCGCACGCACATCGGCGTCGGTGACATCGGCCAGCCGAGAGGGCAGCTCGCCGATCAGCTCGGCGCGTCCGTAGATCAACTCGAACTTCGCGAGATCGAGCGTGCGGGACATCACGGCGTCCAGCTCACGGAACATCACACTCACCAGTCGGGTGCGTACCCGGTCAAGCTCGCCTGGCTCGAGTCCGTCGTCGGCGATGCGCGCCAACTCCTCGTCGACAGCCGTCAGGATCGCCGGGAGCGAGCGCGCGTCGGGATAGTGCGCGGTGATCGTCATCGCGGTGGGGTCCCGTTCGTCGAACGGGTCTCCGAACTGACCCAGGTACGCCCCGACATCGGTCACCAGTCCGTCCTTGTGCACCAGTCGGCGCTGAAGGCGCGAGGCGTCGCCGTCGGTGAGCACCTCGGCCAGGAGAACACCGGCCAGGTGCTCGTCGAGTTTGCGGACAGGGTCGGGCACGCGATAGCCGAGCGCCACGGCGGGGATCGGCGCGTGGGAGTCGTGATGGGTAGTGCGGCGTTCGGCCGTCAACGCCGGCTCGCCGAAGCTCGGACGCTTCGGCGCGGGCCGTTTCTTGATCTGCCCGAAGTGCTTCTCGATGAAGCCCATCGTTTCGTCGACATCGAGATCACCGGCGACGGCAAGGACTGCGTTGGCGGGCGTGTAGTAGCGGGCGAAGAAGTCGCTCGCATCGTCGACGGTCGCGCTCTCGAGGTCGGCGAAGTCGCCGTAGCCGTTGTGCGAGTTGGCGAAGGAGTCGAAAAGCACCGCGGGCAGGTTCAGCCACGGGAATCCGCCGTAGGGGCGGTTCATGACATTGACGCGGATCTCGTTCTTGACGACTTCGAGTTGGTTCGCGAGATTCTCCTCCGTGATGCGCGGCGAGAGCATCCGGTCGGCCTCGAGAAACAGCGCACGTTCGAGCGCGTTCGAGGGCATCACCTCGTGGTAGTTGGTGTAGTCGACATGCGTGCTTCCGTTGAACACGCCCCCAGAGGACTGCACATAGCGGAAGTGCTCGAGCTTCTCGAGGTTGGCTGAACCTTGAAACATCAGGTGCTCGAAAAGATGCGCGAAACCGGTACGCCCGACGGGTTCCGATCGCATGCCGACGTCGTACAGGACGCCGACACCGACGACCGGCGCCGACCGATCTGGGGCCACCAACACCCGCAGCCCGTTGCCGAGTGTGTGGTGCGTGAGTTCGAATGTGGGCGCAGGCAGCGATCGGGGCACGCGGGCCAGCCTATTCTGCGACGGCTGCGCGGGGCGTGGTGCCGGCCGCAGCCCCCGACGGACCTGCCAGACCGGCGCGGCCGAGTGCCGCGAGGTTCGACCACAAAAGGGCGGCCGCCTCAGCGCCCTTGTAGAGCATCGAGAGGTTGACCTTCTCGTTCGGTGCGTGGATCTGGTCGTCGGGAAGGCCGACACCCAGGAAGACCAACGGGGCACCCAGCATCTGTTGCAGCGTTGCCTCGGGGCCACTGCCGCCCTCGCGGGTCGGCAGCACCGGCACGCCGTCGAAGGCACGGCTGATGGCATCGACAAGCGCGCCGTAGGCCGGCGTGCCCAGCGGTACGAGGCAGGGCGCCACGCCATCGCCCTCCCAATCGATCCGCCCTTCGATGCCTTGCGGTGTGTGGTCGGCGACGAAGTGCTCGACCGCGCGAATGATCTTCTGCGGGTCCTGGTTCGCGACGAGCCGGAATGACAACTTCACGAACGCATCGCTCGGAACGATCGTCTTGCCACCCGCGCCCTGGTAGCCACCTCCGATGCCGTTCACCTCAGCGGTCGGTCGCGCTCCGATGCGTTCGAGCGTCGAGAAACCCTTCTCGCCCCACAGCGCGCGCGACTTCGCCGTCTCGAGGAACTCGGCATCGTCGACAGGCACCTTCGCGAACAGATCTCGCTCCCCGGCGTCCAGTTCGAGCACGTCGTCGTAGAACCCAGGAATCTGCACCCGCCCCTCGGCGTCGTGCAACGCCCCCGCCAACCGCGCGATCGCAGTGGCCGGGTTGGGTACTGCTCCGCCGAAGACACCGGAGTGCAGGTCGAGGTCGGGTCCGTGGAACTCGACCGTGCAGACAGCAAGGCCGCGCATACCGGTCACGGTGCTCGGCTTGTCGGCAGCGATCATCCCCGTGTCGGTGACGACGACGACGTCGCAGCCGAGTCGGTCACGGCGATCGCGGAGCAGTGCCTCGAAGTTGGGCGAACCCGATTCCTCCTCCCCCTCGATGAGCAGCTTGAGGGTGACCGCGGGCGTCTCGCGGCCGGTCGCGGCGAGGTGTGCGCGCAGCCCGAGAAGGTGGAACAGCAGCTGACCCTTGTCGTCGGACGAGCCGCGGGCGTGCAGCAGGTCGCCGTCGATCGTCGGCTCGAAGGGATCGGTGTGCCACAGCTCCAGCGGATCGACGGGCTGGACATCGTGATGCCCGTAAACGAGCACGGTGGGTGCCCCGACGTCCGCGCTCGGCCACTCCGCGTACACCGTAGGCAGGCCCATTGTCGGCCAGATCTCCACCGTGGGAAAGCCGGCGGCACGTGCGGCGTCTGCGAACCATTCGGCGCTCCGGTGCACGTCCGGATGATGATCAGGCTGAGCGCTGATGCCGGGGATGCGCAGCCAGCGGTCGAGATCGGCGAGCAGTTCGGAGCGGTGTTCGGCGACGAAGGCACGTTCGGTGGTCATCGTCTCGACGATAGCCTGCGGTGATGGCCGATCATCGTGACGTCCTGATCGTCGGTGCGGGGCTGATGGGTGCCGCCGCGGCATGGGCCGCGAGCCGCGCCGGGCTCGCCGTGACGATCGTCGAACAGTTCGCCCCTGGGCATCGCTTCGGCAGCTCGCACGGATCGGCGCGGATCGTCCGCCGTGCCTACGGCGACGAGCTGTACACCCAGCTGAGCGGACGTTCCCTGGAACTGTGGCGCGAACTGGAGAGCGACGAACGCGTACGCGTCCTGCGGATGCTCGGCGGACTCGACTTCGGCAGCCATCGCGACACCGCCGCGATCGCCGAACGGCTGGCCCGGGTGGGGGCCGCGCACGAGGTTCTCAGCGCCGCCGAGGCCGAGGCACGCTGGCCCGGAATGAGGTTCACCGGTTCGGTGGTCTTCCACCCCGAGGCTGGTGTGCTCGACGCCGAGGTGGCGAACGCAGCGCTGCTCAGCGGCGCGATCAGGCGCGGAGCCCAGGCCGTCCACGAGGTCGCCGTGCGATCGATCGCGGTGGGAGCGGGCGGCCGCGGGATACGGGCACGGCTGCAGGACGGAACCGAGCTGACCGCCGACCAGGTCGTGATCGCTGCCGGGGCGTGGGTGCAACCCCTGCTCGATCCGCTCACTGCAGAGCTCCCCGGTCTGCACGCGTTGCCGCCATTGACCGTGACGCAGCAACAGGTGTTCCACTTTCCGAGAGTCGACACTGCTGCTCCCGCGTGGCCGAGCGTGATCCACGACGACGGCGACGGCGTCTATCACCTCGCCGGCGGCCGCGACGGTGGCAGCGGCGACGACCGAAAGATCGGTGAGCATTACCGCGGCGCCCCGACGACAGCGGACGCGCGTGACGGCCGCATCGATCCCCGTTCGCGCGAGAGGGTTATCGAATACGTACGGCGCTGGCTACCCGGACTGGAGCCGGTGCCGAGTTCGGCCACAACCTGCCTGTACACGACGACACCGAGCGAGGACTTCTTGATCGATCGCATCGGCCCGGTCGTGATCTGCTCGGCCTGCTCCGGCCACGGCGCGAAGTTCGCCCCCCTGGTCGGCGAGCTCGTCACCGTTCTGGTGACCGGCCGGACCGGCGGAGCATGGGACGTGCCTGAGCGATTCAGGCTCGCTGCGCATGCCGCGACGCCGTCGGGCAGGGTGTCGCTGTAACTCAGGTGTCGCTGTAACTCAGGTGCCGCCGTAACTCAGGTGCCGTAGCCCGTCACGAGCGCACGCAGACCCTCCGCGTCGAGAAGATCCGCGGGCGTCACCGTCTCATCCGTGCGGACGTAGTGGAACGCGGCGGACACCAGGTGCAGCTCGTCGTCGCCGATCCCGTTGAGCCGCGCCCAGGCCAGTCGGTAGGCGGCAAGCTGAACTGCAGCCGCCTCGGCCAGGGCCCCGGTAGGCCTGCGTCCAGTCTTCCAGTCGACCACCGTCCAGCGGTGGTCGACGCCCCGCGTTGAACCGTCAACTGATGCCTCCCCGGGGGGGTCAGCCGCAGCCAGATCGCGGAAGACCGCGTCCATCCGTCCGCGGACCACCCGCCCTGCAATCGTCATCTCGAAGGGCACCTCTACTTCGGTCGGGGTGCGCTGTGCCCACTGGCTGCGCTCGAACGCGGCCCTCAGCTCGAGGAAGTCGGTGTCGTCGGCGCCGTCGTCGGCGGCACCGGGCAGCTCGTCGACGTCGAGCAGCGTCGGACGCTGCCAGCGCTGCTCGAGCCAGGTGTGAAACGCGGTACCGCGCCGGGCCCACGGCGCCGGAGGACGCGGCAGTGGACGGTGGATGCTGCGCGCGAGTTCGGCCGGATCCCGACGCAGTTCGACCAGTTGCGATACCGATAGGTGGTCAGGCAGCGTGACCTCGATCGTCGAACCGCGGCGCAAGCGGTCACGCTCGGCGAGCAACACATCAACGTCGTGTCGCCACCGCTCAGCCATCGCGCTGACGTCGGGATCGTCGATGGGCGCTTCCAAACCGGGCAGCACGCCCACGACTGCGCGTACCGCCGCAGCGCCGGCTTCAACGGCCGCTCGGCGCCCGAACGCCGTCCCCGGCGCGATGCCCAGCGGGTCGGTCGGCCACTCGGCCGTGATCGGTTCGACTGTTCGCGGGTTGACTGCGTCCGATGCGACCTCGAACCACTCGTCGGGCTCGGCTTCCTCGCGAAGTGTCAGCAGAAACGGTGACGGGCTACGCGGCTTTTTCGTCGTGTCCCAGGCATACCCGCTGGCAAGAAGCGTCGACTTGGCGCGGGTCAGCGCGACGTAGGCCAGCCGCCGCTCCTCGTCAGCGTGCCTGGCGATCACCGCCTCGTGATGAGCGGCCAGAAGCTCGCCGACCTCCTTGCGAGAGGTAGCGCCGGACAGGTCGAGGGGCGGCAGGCCGTCGACGTCACCGCGCAGCGGACCGGGCAGCTCATGTCGCGCGCGCGTCCAGTTGACACCGCTCGCCTGGCCCGGGAACAACCCGCTTGCGAGCCCCGGGACGGCGACGACATCCCATTCCAGACCCTTGGCCCCATGGACCGTGAGCAGCTGGATCCGCTCGGCCGCGACGACCACCTCGCCGGCCTCGAGACCGTTCTCTTCGTCCTCAGCCGCCTCCAGGTAGGCAAGGAACGCTCGCAGGCTCGAGTCGCCCGCCTCCGCCGCGAACTCAGCCGCCACGTCGAGGAACCGATCGAGGTGGACTCGACCGACCTCGGCGCGGTCCGGACGTGCAGCCACCTCGACGTTGACGCCGATCGCGTACTCGACATCGGCGACGAGCTCGGCGAGCGGCGCGCTCAATCGGCGACGCAGGCGGCGCAGTTCGTCCGCAAGCCGGGACATCCGCCGGAATCCGTGTGGTGAGTAGCGCTGCGCAGGTCCGAGGTCATCGAGTGCCTCGATGAGGCTGATCGGCTCACGCTGCGCCTCGGCCGTCTCCACGCCCTCCGGCGGACGCACGAGGTAGCGCGCCCGGTCGCGCAGCATCGCCACATCGCGGGGTCCGATGCGCCAGCGCGCTCCGGTGAGCAGCCGTACGAGCGCCCCCCCGGCGTTGAACTCACCGAGGACCCGCAGAGTGGCCACCACGTCGACGACCTCGGGGGTGGTGAGCAGCCCGCCGAGGCCGACGATCTCGACGGGAAGTCCGGCGGCGTGCAGCGCATCGGCCAAGATCGGCAGCTGGGACCGGCGACGAACCAGCACGGCACCGGTGCGCTCGCCCCTCGGCAACGCCTCCCATGCCTGCTGGACGCGACGCGCCACCCAGGCGGCCTCGTCGTCGACGGTTTCGGTGAATGTCACCCCCACCGTGCCTGGCCCGCAGCCCTCGAAAGGCCGCAGCGCCACGGTGACCTTGCTCGTTCGCAGTGGCGCGGCGACGGCATTGGCGGCCGTGAGGATGGCGCGGTCGTTGCGGAAGCTGGTGGCCAATGGGTGGACACGAGCGGGGGTTCCGTCCGATCGGGGGAACGTCACGTCGAAGGCACCCATGTTGCCTGCACTTGCTCCGCGCCACCCGTAGATCGACTGGAAGGGATCACCGACTGCGGTGACCGGGTGCCCGCCGCCGTACAAGCCGCGCAGCATCTCGATCTGCGCATGCCCGGTGTCCTGGTACTCGTCGAGCAGCACGGCGCGAAAGCGTGCTCGCTCGATTGACCGGACCTCCTCGACGCGCGCAAGGGCCGCGGCGAGCCGCATCTGGTCGCCGTAATCGACCGCGCCCAAAGTGTGCTTTGCCCGCTGGTACTCGCGCACGATCGGCACCAGAGCGCGTCGCTGGCGCAAGGCGTCGACGTATTCGCCCGTTCCGGTCGGTACATCGCTCCTGGCGCGGTCTCCGATGGGCAACGCGAAGAACGCCTCGAGCGCCTGGCCGCAGAACATCTCGACATCGTCGGGTTCGGCGAGGTGGTCGGCACATTGACCGGCCATCGAGATCACCCAGTGGACGAGCGAGGAGATCGCCCGGAACTCCGGCAGGTCACCCGGCCATCGCCGCACGACCGTGTCGGCGAGCTGCCACAGCAGGGCAGCGGAGAGAAGCCGCGCATCGGGTTCGGCGCCGACGCGCAGCGCCTGCTCGCCGACCAGCCGGCCGGCGTACGCCGCGTACGTGAGCACGGTCGGTTCCGATGACTGCAACGCGGCGAGGTGCTCGACGTCGTCAGGGCGGTCACGCTCGACGACGCGACGCCATTGAGCGAGGCGATGTCTGATCCGATGGCCGAGCTCAGCGGCAGCCTTGCGGGTGAAGGTCAAGCCGAGCACCTGGTCCGGCTCCACGTGCCGATTTGCGACCAGCCACACCACCCGAGCGGCCATCGTTTCGGTCTTTCCCGAGCCTGCACCCGCGACGACCGCTGACGGCTCGAGCCCCGACTCGATCACCACCGACTGCTCAGCGGTCGGCTGCGGCAACCCGAGCAGGCCGGCGAGCTCGGCCGGGCTGATCGAAGTCACCGGCGTCATGAGGGGACCTGCCGACCCTGCACCTGCAGCGGGCAGCACGAGCGCACATCGCAGATATGGCAGCGCGCGTTCTGGATCGCGGTGAACTCGTGACCTCGCATCCGGGCCGCCACGTGATCAACCGCCCGCCGGGCCCACTCCGGGTCGTCGGACTGGGCCAGCGGGGGCTGCCATTGCTCGATGACGCGACCCGAGGTGCCGAGCTGCACGAGCACGGCACCCCCGGCCTGCTCGCCGTCCTCTGCGAAGGCACCGCTCTCGACTGCGAGCTGGTACGCGCCGAGCTGCGGATGCGTCGGCATGTCGGTGTCCTTGGGCTTGCTCTTGCCCGTCTTCAGGTCGACGACGACCAGGCGCCCCTCGGCATCACGTTCGAGCCGATCGACGCGACCGTTGAGCACGGCATCGCCCACGATGACGGAGAAGTCGCGTTCGACGCCGACGCGCGTCAGTTCGGCACGGCTGTTGCGCAACCACGTGACCAGGCGCTCGAGCATCGACGTCGCGCGAGCGCGCTCATTGTCGGCGAACCACGAGGCACCGAAATCGATGGAGTCCCACACCTGCTGCAACTGGCGCTCGAACTCGTCCAGAGGCTGGTCGTCCGGTGCGTTCGAGGCGAGGTCGTGGATCACCACTCCCAACGAGGCGGCTACCGCATCGTCGTCACGCACGCCGAGATCCTGCATCAGCGTGCGGAGTTCGCAGCTGAGGAAGGACTCGATCCGCGACGGGCTGACCCGAACGGGCCGGTCGGTGTCGGCCACGCCGGCCTCCGTGCTGAGCTCGCCGAGTCCCCACCAGTCGTCCGGGTCGGCGCTGGGAACACCGGCGGCCGCGAGCCGGGCGAGCTCTGCGGCCGCGGCCCCCCGCTCGGCCTCGCTGACGTCGTCGGCACACGCCACCGCCCGGAGCTCGGCCACGAGGCCGGGCAGGTGCACGCCGCGGATGGGCCGGGCGAGCTCGCGTTCGCCCTCGCAGGGATCGAGTTCGTCGAGCAGGCGAGACGGCTGCTCCTCGTCGCCGGCAACCGCCGACACCACCAGGTGACGACGGGCGCGCGTCGTGGCGACGTAGAACAGCCGGCGCTCCTCCGCGAGCTGCGGGGCGAAGGAGTTGACGGATGGGCCGTCTATCCCTCGCAGTGCGTCGACGAGCACGTCCGTTCCCAGGAGCGAGCCGCGGCGGCGGAGGTCCGGCCAGCTGCCCTCCTGCACGTTGGCAACGCAGACCAGGTCCCATTCGAGGCCCTTACTGGCGTGCGCAGTGAGGATCGACACCGCATCCGGTTCCTCGCGACCGGTGCCGAAGGTGTCGCCGGGGATCTGCTGCGCCCAGAGGTGATCGGCGAACTGATCGGGACTTGCGCCAGGCAACCGATCGGTGAAGCGCGCGACCTCGTCGAACATCTGGACCACGGCATCGAGATCGCGGTCGGCCGCGGCAGCCACCGCGTCAGTGCCACGGCTCGCCGATTCCCACCGCCCCTGCAGTTCGGAGGCGTGCCAGATGGCCCACAGGACGTCCTCGGTGCTGCCACCGCCGGCCAGCGCCTGCTGCCCGGCGATCAGTACTCGTCCGACCCGCTGGACCGGCCACCGCACGTGCTCGGGCAGGATCACCGCGGCGGCGGTGTCGCGCAGGGCAGGGACGAGTGGCTCGTTCACATCCGGGTACTGGGCGCGCAGAACTCGGCGCAGCCTCCGCAGCAGCACAGAATCGCCGCCGCCCAACGGACCGACGAGCAGGGCCTCGGCAACCTCTTCGGTCAGGGCGCCCGGCTCGACAACGCAGCGCAGGACGGCAAGCAGCATGGTGACCGCCGGCTGCTCGGCAAGGGGTAGGTCGTCGCCCCGGACGGTGACCGGCACTCCTGCCGTGATCATGGCGCGGCGCAACGTGCCGAGCGTGCGCGTCGTGGATCGGACCAGGACCGCCATCTGCGACCACGGCATGCCGCGCAGGTATGCGGCCCGGAGGACTCCGGCCAGATACGCCGCCTCCTCGCTCGCCGATCGGAAGACCGCGACCTGAAGCGCACCGGGAGGCGCCTCGTCTGCCGTCACGAGGGCCCGCTGATCGGCGCGGCCGGGCAGCCGGGCGGCGATGCGGCGTGTCGCCTCGAGAAGCACCGGACCGGATCGGCGACAGCATCCCAATGCGACGACAGGGACGACGGATCCCCCGCCGAAGCGCTGATCGACATCGTGGATAGCTGATTCGTCGGCGCCCCGGAATGCGTAGATGGACTGATCCGGATCGCCGACCAGGATCAACTCGTCGGCACCCTCGGCAAGCAGTTGCAGCAGCTCCGCCTGCGCGGGATCCGTGTCCTGGTATTCGTCGACAAAGATCCGGCGCCGGCGCTCACGCTCGGCGGCGAGCAGGGCCGGATCGTCACGCAGCGCGTTCAGGGCTCCCCTGATCAGTTCGGGCGGGTCGAACCCGCCAGGATCGCGAAGCACGGTGACGCCGTGGTACTCGGCGAGAAATTCGCCGGCGGCGACCCAGTCGGTGCGCCCACGTGCCGCGCCGAGGCGAGCCAGTGTGGGCCCGTCCAGTCCTCGCTCGACGGCGCGCATCAGCAGATCACGCAGCTCGGCGGCGAAGCCCACCGTGTGCAGAGCCGGACGTAGCCCCAGCGGCCAGCGTTCGGGATCGCCTTCGAGGAGTAGTTCACGGATGATCACGTCTTGCTCGGCAGCGGCGAGCAACCGGGGGGCAGGTTCACCGTTGCGGACCGCGGCCATGCGCAGCACGCCGAAGGCGTACGAGTGCAGCGTGCGAGCGATCGGCTCGCGAATCGTGCGATCGAGTCGCGCCGCGACGCGGTCGCGCAGCTCCGCAGCGGCGCGGCGGCTGAACGTCACCATCAGCAGCTGCTCGACGGGCACGCCACGGGCGACACGTGCCGCTGCGGCCTCGACGAGCGACGTGGTTTTGCCCGTTCCCGGGCCGGCCAGGACGAGCAGTGGGCCGGCGTCGTGATCGATGACGGCCTGTTGGCCCGAATCGGGCACCGGTGGATCGACCGCAGAGCGCGCAGCGTGGAGCAGTCGATAGGCGGGCCGGGTCACGCCTGCAATCAGAGCACGGCGGAGTGACAGCTTCGATCGGCCCCCGCCGCAGGTCGCTCGCAACGCCCGAGACTGCTGTCGCGTACCGTCGCGCCCATGTCGAGCGGCGGGCCGACCTCGGTGCGCGCACGGAGTATCGGTGGAGCGTGGCTCTCGGTCGCCGGGCGAATTCTCACCGATGGCTCAGCCGCTCGTTGGGGCAGCCAGCCGACGCGTGAGCTGCTGCGCGTCACCATCGAGGTCGACCATCCCGTCCCGGAAGACCCGATCATTGCTCGGTTCGCGGATCCGGAACGGCTCGCGTGGATGCACGCGAACTTCACCGAACGGTCGCCCGTGGCGGAGCTGGGTGACGCAGACAGCTACGCCATCCGGCTTTACGACTACGCCCGAATGGGACGCGACCAGGTCGCCTGGGTGATCGAGCGCCTCCAGGCCGACCCCGGCGCGCGAGACGCGACGATCACGACCTTCCAACCGCTCACCGACAGCAGCTACGTCCCCTGTGTCAGCCTGCTCGACTTCTGGGTGGAGGACGCGCGCCTACAGCTGGCCGTCTACGCACACAGCATCGACTTCGGCACGAAGGGTTACGCAAATCTCGTCGAACTGGCCGCCCTGCAGAAACGCGTTGCAGCAGACTGCGGCACGACCGTGGGCCGCCTGACGATGACGGTGAAGTCCGCGCACCTGTACGACACCGAGCTGGGCCTCATGGCCGGCATCCTGGCGCAGTCACCGTCCGTCCCACCGGAATGACGTGAGCTCGACCCGGTGCCCGCGGAACCGGACACCCTCGGCGATCAAGCGACCACGTTGCTCGGCGTACAGATGCTCGGCACAGCTCCCGTCTGCACGGACGACGCGGTGCCACGGAACGGTGCCTCCGTCCTGGGCCAGCACCCGGCCGACCATGCGCGCTGCACGCGAGCCCACGTACTCGGCGACGTCGCCGTATGTCATCACCCGTCCGGCGGGAATCGAGTCGACACACGCCAGAATGCGGTGCGGGAGCGACTCCTCGGCCATCGTGTGAGTCTCGCACCACACCTGATTTCTGCAGGAGGCGAAACCGACGTGACAGACCCGACGACCCTCGCGGACGGGCAGGCGCGCGCCCTCGGGGTGGACCTGTTCAACGGCGCGAGGCAGTTGCTGCGGCGCACCGACCGGACCGTCGACGAGGACGATGCGATGCTGCACATGGCCCATGCATCACGCCATCACTGGGCGCAGGTAGGCACCGAGGCAAACCTGGCCCGCGGTGAGTGGTTGTGTTCACGGGTCTATGCGGCGTTGGGCCGTGGCGAACCCGCGACACACCATGCGCAGCGCGTCCTGGACATCTGCGCACGCGCCGGGATCGCCGACTGGGATCTCGCGTTCGCATTCGAGGCTCTCGCCAGGGCAGCCGCGGTGTCGGGAGACCCCGCCACGGCTCGCGCGTACACCGAACGCGCACTCGAGGCCGCCCAGCAGATCGCTGAGGATGACGACCGCGAACTCCTCCTGTCCGACCTCGAGACCATCCCCGGCCAGCAACGATTCTGGTGACCCCGTCACGTCCGGGCACCCTGCGCAGTGCAGGATGACCAGATGGCGGATCTACTGCCCAGTGAGCTGCCGATCGTGCAGGCGCCGATGGCAGGAGGGCCCTCGACGCCCGAGCTCACTGCTGCCGTGTCGAGTGCCGGCGGATACGGGTATGTCGCCGCGGGCTATCTCTCGTGCGAGGCACTTCGCGGACAGGTGGAGCGCACGCGCAGTCTGACCGACGCCCCGTTCGGCGTGAACGTCTTCGTGCCGTCGCAACGCGGCGATCAGGCAAGCGTGCGGGCCTATGCGGCGAGTCTGCAAGGCGAAGCCGATCGCCTTGGCGTGGACCTCGGTGCGCCGCTCTGGAACGACGACGGTTACGACGAGAAACTGTCGCTGCTCGGTGAACTCGGGGTTCACTGTGCGAGCTTCACCTTCGGGTGCCCCGACGCGAGCGACGTGAATTGGCTGCACGTAGCCGGCACCCTGGTGCTCGTCACCGTGACCTCCCTGCAAGAGGCCGTGCAGGCGCGCGCGGCCGGGGCGGACGGCCTGCTTGTCCAGGGAACCGAGGCAGGCGGACACCAGGCGCGCTTTCTCGGCGACGAAGTGAACGCGACACCGCTCTCACGTGCACTGGACGACATCGGCGAGGCGGGCCTGCCGATGATTGCCGCCGGCGGCATCATGACGGGCGCAGATGCGCGCGCGGCGTTCGATCACGGTGCGATCGGCGTGGCGCTCGGTACGGCGTTGTTGTGCACACCGGAGGCAGCAACGTCGGCAGTGCACCGACGTGCCCTGCGCGACGGGCTGTACACCGACACGGTCGTCACGCGGGCATTCAGTGGGCGCTACGCCCGCGGTCTGCGCAACCGCTTCGCGAGTGAGCATGAGGACGCCCCAGCGGCTTACCCCGAGATTCACCACCTGACCAGACCGCTCCGTGTCGCCGCCACAGCGGCTGGCGATCCTGACGTTCCCAACCTCTGGGCGGGCACCGGCTGGCGTCAGATCTCGGCTGAGCCGGCGGGCGCGGTGGTCCGGCGTGTCGCCGCAGAGGCGCGCAACCGGCCGTGACCGGCTCCGTCAGCGCGGGTTGCGGCCGGTGAGGGCAATCAGACGGTCGAGGGTCGGTGCGTCGTCGGCCGTCGCAACAGGCTTGTCGAACATCCCCGTCGACGACAGGTCGCCATAGGCCTGTACGACGGCGAACACGTAGTCGACGAGATCGTCCGGCAGTGCGGCGTCGACGCCGAGCGCGCGAGCGAGGTCCCAGGCGTGCACCGTGAGATCGAAGACCATCTCGTTCAGGTAGTCACCCGCAGGCGTCTCACCGCGCGAGAGGTGGACGGTGCGATTGAGGACATCCTGTTCGAGGGCGGCATCCCCTGCGGCACGCGCCGCGTCCTGCCACTCCTGAACGCGATCAGCGCCGAGGGTCGTATCAGCGCGGGTGCTCGCCATGCCCTTCACGATCTTCTCGGCAGCCTCGAGGTCGTGGCCGCGCAGCAGCGGGGCGACCCAGCGCTGCTCGTCGATGAGGTGGTCGACGAGAGCTCCGACGTCCCAGTCGGAATCCGGAGTCGGCGCAGCCCAGTTCTGGCCGATCGATCCGACCCGCGCGGCGAACTGCTGCTGCGCCTTCGTGAACATCGTCTGCACGTCGTTCATGGGGAATTCGTACTCTCCCGGACCGGCTCACGGAAGCCGGGGGTGGGCTCAGTACGACGGAAGGCTGGGATCGATCTGATTCACCCAGGCCGTCACGCCACCCTGGACATGCACGGCATCGGCGAAGCCCGCGTTCTTGACGGCTGCCAAGGTCTCGGCCGAACGCACGCCTGTCTTGCAGTACATGACGACTTGCTTGTCCTGCGGCAGCGAGGCGAGCGCGTCGCCGCGCAGGATCTCGTCCTTGGGGATCAGTACCGCACCCGGAATCGACACGATTTCGAACTCGGCCGGCTCGCGCACGTCCACGAGGTACACCGGCTTGTCGGAATCGAGAAGTTCCTTCAGCTCGGACGCCGTGATGGTCGACCCGATCGCGGCCTGCTGTGCCTCCTCGGACACGACGCCGCAGAAGGCCTCGTAGTCGATGAGTTCGGTGACCGTCGGGTGCTCGCCACACACGGCGCAGTTGGGGTCCTTGCGGACCTTGATCTTGCGGTACTCCATCTCGAGGGCGTCGTAGACCATGAGGGAACCGACGAGCGGCTCGCCGATGCCGGTGAGCAGCTTGATCGCCTCATTCACCTGCAGCGAACCGATCGAGCCGCAGAGCACGCCGAGCACGCCACCCTCGGCGCATGACGGCACCATGCCCGGCGGTGGCGGCTCCGGGTAGAGGCAGCGGTAGCACGGACCGTGGTCGGCCCAGAACACCGAGGCCTGCCCGTCGAAGCGGTAGATCGAGCCCCACACATACGGCTTGTGCAGCAGAACGCACGCGTCGTTCACCAGGTAGCGCGTGGCGAAGTTGTCGGTGCCGTCGACGATGAGGTCGTACTGCGCGAACACCTCCATCACGTTGGACGAGTCGAGACGTTCTTCGTGCAGGTTCACGGTCACGTAGGGATTGATCTCGAGCACCGAATCACGAGCGGACTCGGCCTTCGAGCGGCCGATGTCACTCTGCCCGTGGATGATCTGACGCTGCAGGTTGGACTCGTCCACCACGTCGAACTCCACGATGCCGAGCGTGCCGACGCCGGCCGCAGCCAGGTACATCAGGGCGGGCGACCCGAGACCGCCTGCTCCGACGCAGAGCACCTTGGCGTTCTTGAGGCGCTTCTGGCCCGCCATCGCGACATCCGGGATGATCAGGTGCCGGCTGTAGCGCCGCACCTCGTCTACGGTCAGGGACTCGGCAGGTTCGACGAGCGGTGGCAGTGACACGATCTGTTCCTCACGTTGACGGCCGGCTTTCCCTTACCCAACCACCAACGAGGGCGCGGGCATTCCACCCTCATTCTGCCCCGTCGCCCCACCGTGCCTCTGCGCGGCGGTGAGCGGTGCGCCTCAATCGTTCTTGAGCTGGAACTGGCTGTTCTGGGGGGTGTCCGGCTGCTCGGCACCGGGTGCGTCGGCGACGCCGGTCGGGTAGGGCCACGGGTTCGCCGAGCACAGCGTGCCGTTCACTGCGGACTTCAGACCGATGGTCTGCTGCATCATCACCGGCGCGAGCCCGTTGGCCAGGCATTCATGCGCGTGCTCGTGCCCCAGCGCGTGCCCGTCCTCGTGATTGACCATGTAGATGCGGTAGGCGTTGAGGTCGCCGACGTACGCAGGATCACCTCGAACCCAGCGAGCGTCGTTCAGGACGACCCGGTTCACGGCCTGCCCGTTCCCCGCCGGCGAGTAGCAGGACGTCTCGATGCGGATGTCGTAGCCACAGATCGCCCGGACTGTCATCGCACTGGTCAAGCTGACGTGGAAGTCGACCGGCCCGGAATCGACCCGTTGCAACGCGACGCCGGCATGCCCGGCCCAGCTGCGCTTGTCCGACAGCACCGACTGCACCATGGTCGCGAACTGGCCCGCATCGATCCCGGTGATCCCGTTCTCGACCTCGACGACGTAGCGGTGGACCGTGCCTGTGCCGACGACTGCGCTGTGCCCGGGGACCACTCGGAACGTTCCCGTGCCAGCGGTGGTGTACGCCGCGCCGGACGGGAGAGCGTCGGCCGGAAGGGCGGTGTTCTGCGCATTCGCGCCGGGTTGATCGGACTTCAAGCTGATGTCGCCGCCGGCTGTCGGCGGCCCCGCGTTGTGCGACTGGCGGCCAGGTTGCGTGGCGGAGGTCTTCGGCTTGGCGGCGGCACCGGCTGTCATGAGTGCGACGACGGTGATCACCACGAGAATCGGGAGCGCGTAGGCACGCCAGCCGTAGCGGCGGACAAAGTCACGGACCAGATCGAAGAACGTCGGATCGTCCGGCCGGGCACCGAACGACGCCGCCCGCCGGCGAGCGATCAGGACATCGTGCTGCTCGTCAGCGGCCAGGTCGTCCAGCGGCTGGGGCGCAGGGCGCCCCCCGTCCTGGGGGTGTGAAACCGGCACAGAGTTCACAGTGCCATACCGGGCGCCCACGGCCGGTCAGGCGCGGGCCCGGACGTCTTCGAGCATCGCCAGCATCGCGCGGGCCGTCGTCTCGGGGTCCTCCATCATCGCCGTGTGCCCGACGTTCTGAAGCACGAGCAGCCGCGAATCGGGGATGGCCGCGGCGACCTCGGGGGCAAGGGACGGCGACACCAGGCGGTCGCGATCACCCCAGACCACGAGCGTCGGCACCGCGATCGAACGCAGCGCCGCCCACGAGCGGTTGCCGACCAACTGCGATCGGGCCAGTCCCCGCAGCGAGCGCAGAAATGCCGTGTTGGCCCACTCGAGCGATTCCCGGTCCTTGGCCTCGGCGATTGCCTCGGCCATCCGCTGCTCGGGGTAGCGGCTCTTGTCCGCAAAGACAAGGGCGATGGTCGCGCGAACTCGTACCTCGGCCCCCGCACCGGCGACCTTGCGCATGGCCAGGCCGCCGATGCCCGGCATCATCAGCAACGCCATTCGCGGATCGCCACGCAGCGCGTGCGCCCGAAGCGGATTGGTGTCGGGGATCGCCGGTGAAATCAGGGTGAGCGTCCGGATGAGGTCGGGTCGCTGCGCGGCGACCAGAATCGATACCGCGCCGCCCATCGAGTTTCCGGCCAGATGCACGGGCGCCCGGCCGCTCTGTTCCAGGTAGGCGATGACTGTTCGCGCCTGCGCCTCGACGCGGTAGTCGTCCGCCGCCGACGGGTCCGACCTCCCGAAGCCCGGCAGGTCGACAGCCTCGACGGCCAGGCGATCGCGCAGCAGGCCGGCGAGGTCCGTCCAGTTCGTCGACGCTCCCCCCAGGCCGTGCAGGAAGACCGCCGGCTCGGCGACGCCGGACGTGGTCGGCGTCGTGCGGACGAACAGCCGGCTTCCCCCGACCTCGACGTGGCGGCCGGGCCACATCGCGATCGAATTCCGGTCGGCGAGATCGACGTCGGACAGGCGGGCAGTCGCTGGGCCGACCTTCGACTGCGCGGACCTGCCTGCCGCGGCGCGTCGGGGACTCATGCGGTCTTGCGAGCGGGGGTCTTCTTCGCCGCAGCCTTCTTGACCGGGGCCTTCTTGACCGGTGACTTCTTGGCCGGGGCCTTCTTCGCTGCAGCCTTCTTGGCAGGTGCTTTCTTGGCGGCGATCTTCTTGGCCGGCGCCTTCTCCGCACCGGACGATGACGATGGCACCGCCTCGCCACGACCACGCTTGGCGGCTTCGACCGACGCGCGCAGGGCAGACATCAGGTCGACGACCTTGCCCGCCGTCGGTTGCACCTCGTCTGCCTCGATCACCTCGCGCCCCTCGACCTTGGCGTCGATGACTTCCTGCAAGGCCTCGCGGTAGTTGTCGGTGAACTGTTCGGGATCGAATTCGCCGGCCATGCTCGACACCAGCGACTCGGCCATCTGCAGTTCCTGCGGGCGAACCTCGACGTCCTCGTGCAGGAAGCCGAAGGACGGTTCGCGGATCTCGTCCGGCCAGATCATGGTTGCCATCACGATCACACCGTCGCGCACCCGAAGGGTGGCGAGCTGCTCGCGGTTGCGGATGGCGACCTTGACGACGCCGACCATGCCACTGTCTTCCAGTGCTTCGCGCAGCAGCACATACGGCTTCACCGCGTTCTTCTCGGGTTCGAGGTAGTAGCTCTTCGCGAAGTAGATCGGATCGATCTCGTCCGCAGGCACGAATTGCAACACGTCTACCGTGCGCGCGGTGGGCAGCGGCAGATCGGCGAAGTCCTCGTCGGTCAGCACCACGGTCTCGCCGCTGGGCAGCTGATAGCCCTTCGCGATGTCGCTGTACGGGACCTCTTCGCCGTCGGCCTCGGCCACCCGCTTGTACCGGATCCGAGACCCGTCCTCGCGCCGCACTTGATGGAACGCGACGTCCTTCTCCTCGGTGGCGGTGTAGAGCTTGACGCCGATACTCACCAGACCGAAGGACACCGTGCCCTTCCAGATGGAACGCATACCACAATCGTAGGGGTGCGCCCCATGCTCGCAACCGCGGTCGCGGCCCTCCCCGTCGGGAAGGACTGGGCGTTCGAGTTCAAATGGGATGGCGTCCGCACCCTCATGGACGTGACGGACAGCGGGGTACGGCTCACCAGCCGGGCCGGAAACGACGTCACCACCAGCTATCCGGAGCTCCTGGCCCAAGCCGCGGACGTCGGCGATGCCCTGCTCGACGGCGAGATCGTCGCCATCGCCCAGGGGCGTCCGTCCTTCGAGTTGCTGCAGACCCGGATGCACATCCGGTCCGATGCGGAGGCCCGCACGCTCGCCCAGCACACACCCGTCACCTTCGTGGTGTTCGACGTGCTCCGGCGCTACGGCCTGGACCTCACCGCGCGCCCGTACTCCGAGCGACGGGCGACGCTCGAGCGATGGGCAGCGGAGCACGACGGCTGGACGCTGAGCCCGGCGTTCGACGACGGCCCGGCGACCCAAGCCGCCGCCCGCCAGCACGGACTGGAGGGAGTGGTCGCCAAGCGGCTCTCGTCGCGCTACCGGCCGGGCGTACGCAGCGCCGACTGGGTGAAGCTGCGCTTCACCCGTAGCGGTGACTTCGCCGTCATCGGATGGGAGTCCGCCGCCGACCGGCCCGGCGACTTGAGTTCAGTCCTGCTTGCCCAGTACGCAGGAGGGGTGCTGACCTACGCGGGCAAGGCGGGCAGTGGCCTCACAGCGCTGGCCGCACAGCAATTGACCGGCCTCGTGGTCGCCGCCGCCGAGTGCCCCCTCGCCGAGCCAGTCCCGTCCACCCGCGGTCGGATCGTGCACTGGGTCGAGCCCACCGTCGTGGTCGAGGTCGAGTTCACCGAACGCACTGACGACGGCCGGCTGCGACATCCCGTGTTCCGAGGGGTTCGGCCGGACAAGCACGTAGAGGAGGCGTCCGGCGATGGCTGATGCAGGCAGCGAGAAGGTGACTGTCGAGGTCGAGGGCCACACCCTCACGCTCACGAACCTCGGCAAGGTGCTCTACCCGGCCGCGGGGTTCACCAAGGGTGAGGTGATCGACTACTACACCCGGATCGCACCGGTGCTGTTGCCGCATCTGGCCGACCGCCCGTTGACCATCAAGCGGTATCCCAACGGAGTCGACAACGCCTTCTTCTTCGAGAAGAACGTCAGCCGCGGCACGCCGTCCTGGGTGCGCACTGTTCGGCTGCCCGTCCCGGGCTCGACGAAGAACCGTGACACGATCGATTACGTCGTCGTCGACACCCTGGCGACTCTGGTCCGGCTGGCCAATCTGGCGGCGCTGGAACTGCACGTTCCGCAGTGGACCATCCCGAAGAGAGCGCGCAAGCCGCACATCGACATGATCGTCTTCGATCTGGATCCGGGACCGCCCGCGACGATCCAGGAGTGCCGCGAGGTCGCGTTGCTCCTGCGTGATGTGCTGGCTGCCGACGGGTTGAGCCCCTACGCCAAGACGTCGGGCTCGAAGGGAATGCAGGTGAGTGCGCGAATCGACGTGGACGACCCTGGCCTGCCATCGGACTATGCCCACGCGATCGCCCGCCGCCTGGAGGTCGAGCGCGCCGATCTGGTGGTCTCGCGAATGACCAAGACGCTGCGCCCCGGCAAGATCCTCGTGGACTGGAGCCAGAACAACCCGGCCAAGACGACGGTGGCGCCGTACTCGTTGCGGGCAAAGCAATCGCCGACCGTCTCGACCCCGGTGACCTGGGACGAGGTGGAATCGGGCGTCGCGCTCAGCTTCACGGCTGCCGAGGTGCTGGACCGCGTCGCAGATCACGGGGATTTGTTCGCGGGCGTGCTCGATTCGGCCCAGAGCGGCCGGATCACGCCCGCCATGGCGAGGCGTTAGTAGACTTCCGCCGCCCCAGCCGTCCGGTTCGGGGCCTACAACGAGGAGCCGCCCGATGTCCAGCGTCGATCGCGCCGACCTCGGGCGTGGCGGCCGGCTGCCCCGATCCGCGCGGCGCAAACAGCTGCTCGCGGCGGCCCAGGAGGTCTTCGTCGCGAACGGGTATCACGCCGCCGCCATGGACGACATCGCCGAGCGGGCCGGGGTCTCCAAGCCTGTGCTCTACCAGCACTTCCCGGGCAAGCTCGAGCTCTACCTCGCGCTGCTCGATACCCAGGCCGAGGCGCTGGGCGACGCCGTGCATGACGCCCTCGCTGCAACAGACGACAACCGGATGCGCGTGCACGGGGTGCTGACGGCCTACTTCCAGTTCGTCGACCGCAGCGACGACGACGGCGCCTTCCGGCTGATCTTCGAGACCGATCTCGGCAATGAGCCCGCAGTGCGCGAGCGGGTGGAGGCCGTCGCGCAGCGAACCATGCAGGCCGTCGCCGACACCGTCGCCGGTGACACCGGACTCGGCCGCGCGGAGGCCGAGCTGCTCTCGACTGCTCTCACGGGCGCGGCACAGGTCGCCGCCCGGTGGTGGCTGGCCAGCGACCGGCCGGTGTCGCAGTCCGACGCGGTCCGGCTGCTCGAGTCGTTGCTGTGGCGAGGCATCTCGAACTTCCCCCGGCAGGGCGATCCGGGTCATCCGGGCTGAAACCGATCGTGCCGTTCGCTCTGGGCGCACCGGCTGAGGGCAGTTGCCGGGCAGTGGCTCGGCTAGCGTGGAGCCGACACCGCACCGAACAGCAGGAGGACTTGCCGTGGAGGTCAAGATCGGCGTGTTGCACACGCCGCGCGAGATCGTGCTCGAGAGCGCGCAGACCCCTGCCCAGGTGGAGGAGATCATCGCCGAGGCACTGAAGAGTGTCGACGGACGCCTTGCGCTGACCGACGAGAAGGGGCGCAAGGTGATCGTGCCTGCGAATCTGGTCGCCTACGTCGAGATCGCCCAGGCCGACAGCCGCCGGGTCGGCTTCGTCGGCGGTTAACTGTTCAGGCCGAGGGCCTTCATCCGCTCCTCGTGCCGGTCGGTGATCCGGCCTATCAGGCCGGCGATCCCGCTGAGGTCACCCGCGCCGGAGACCAGCAGCACCATGAGCGCGTCGCGATCGGCGAGGACGTGCTGCGTCTGGCTGATCGCCTCACCCACCAGACGCCGGGCCCAGAGCGCCAGGCGACCGGCCACGGCCGGTTGCTCGTCGATCGCGGCATGCACCTCGCGCACCGCGAACTCGGCGCGACCGGCGTCGGTCAGCACGTCGTGGATGAGCTCGCGCGTCGACGGGTCGACGAACTCCGCGACCTCGCGATAGAAGTCCCCGGCCATGCCGTCGCCGACATAAGCCTTGACGACGCCCTCCAGCCACGTCGAGGGCTGGGTCAGCGAGTGATAGGTCTCGATCGCGGCCACAAAGGGCTCCATCGCGCTCGAGGGGTCCGCGCCTAGTTCGAGCAGACGGTCGGCAAGGCATTGGAAGTGGCCGAACTCCACAGCGGCCATCGCCGACATCTGGGTTCGGCCGTCCAGCGTGGGCGCCATCCGCGCGTCGTCGACGAGTCGGTCGAATGCCGACAGCTCACCGTAGGCCAGCGCGCCGAGCAGATCGGCGAGGGCAGGATCGGAGGGCACGAAGGCAGGCTATCGGTCGACGACCGCTAGACTGGGCGGGAAAGAGCTTTTCGAATCTGCGCGTTGACCGCACATCGTGACGCCTCCCTCTCCCAGCGGGGGTCGCAGGCGCCGCCTCCGCACTGCACGAACCCGCCGGTCGGCGCACCCGTTCCCGA
Organism: Jatrophihabitantaceae bacterium; assembly: GCA_035999365.1. Lineage (GTDB taxonomy): Bacteria > Actinomycetota > Actinomycetes > Mycobacteriales > Jatrophihabitantaceae > DASYGT01. Next base: position 64,951 of record DASYGT010000058.1, on the reverse strand, counting down.
GGACGCACATGACCGACAACTCCACAGACGTGCAGACAACTGCGCCCGCGGCCGTTACCGGCGAAGCCGACGCCGACGACGCCGTCACTCCGGCGCCCCTTGCCGCACGCGCGCCGGTCGCGGAATCCAATCCGGCGTTCAGCGACTTCGACATCCGTCCCGAGATCGTCGAGGCGCTCGCCGAAGTCGGCATCACCAAGACGTTCGCGATCCAGGAACTCACGCTGCCCATCGCGCTCAACGGCAACGACCTCATCGGCCAGGCGCGCACCGGGATGGGCAAGACCCTCGGCTTCGGCGTTCCGTTGCTCAACCGGCTCACGCTGCCCGGCGGTGCCGCCGCCGCACCGCAGGCCCTCGTCGTGGCGCCGACCCGTGAACTCGCCGTCCAGGTATCCGGCGACCTCGCCGCTGCCGGCAAGCGCTTGGGCGCCCGCGTCACCACCATCTACGGCGGTCGCGCGTACGAACCGCAGGTCGAGGCGTTGCGCAAGGGAGTCGATGTCGTCGTCGGCACGCCCGGCCGGCTGCTCGACCTCGTCCAGCAGGGGCACCTCGTCCTCGGCGCCGTGCAGATCCTCGTGCTGGACGAGGCGGACGAGATGCTCGACCTCGGCTTCCTCCCCGACATCGAGAAGCTGATGGCGATGCTGCCCGCGCAGCGGCAGACCATGCTCTTCTCTGCGACGATGCCCGGGCCGATCGTCGCGCTGGCCCGCACGTTCATGAGCCAGCCCGTCCAGATCCGGGCGGAGGGCGGCAGCGCGACACCGAGCACCGACCACATCGACCAGTTCGCCTACCGGGCGCATTCGATGGACAAGGTCGAGCTGCTCGCCCGGGTACTGCAGGCACGTGGCCGCGGCCTCACGCTGATCTTCACCCGCACCAAACGCACTGCAGCGAAGGTGGCCGACGATCTTGAAGATCGCGGTTTTGCGGCCGCCGCTATCCACGGCGATCTGGGTCAGGGAGCGCGCGAGCAGGCGCTGCGCGCGTTCCGGTCCGGCAAGGTCGACGTGCTCGTCGCGACCGACGTCGCGGCTCGAGGTCTGGACGTCGAGGGCATCTCGCACGTGATCAACTACCAGGCACCCGAAGACGAGATGACCTACGTCCATCGCATCGGACGCACCGCCCGCGCAGGCGCGTCCGGCACAGCGATCACCCTGGTGGACTGGGACGACCTCCCGCGATGGAAGCTGATCTGCGACAAGCTCGGTCTGCCATTCCACACGCCGTCCGAGACATATTCGACCTCCGAACACCTCTACCTCGAACTCGACATTCCGCGCGAGGCGAGCGGCGTTCTCCCCCGCGCCGACCGCACGCGGGCCGGACTCGACGCCGAGCAGGTCGAGGACATCGGCGGCCGCAAGCCGAAGCAGGCAGCGCGCACCGAGTCGCGCAACGCGCCACGCACCGCGTCGCGCCCGCCGCGCACTCCGAGCACGCCGGCGAACAGGCAGCGACAGCGCACCCGCGGTGGTCGCCCGCTCGAGGAATCCGATTCGACCGCGACGCCCAGCTCGTCGGGTGTCGGCGAGCAGCAGTCTGAGTCCGCGGCATCTGCGCCACGCCGGAGGCGGCACCGCCGCGGTGGCGGCAAGGGTGGTCAGGCAACAATCGAGTCGTGACCGTCGACGAGCAGCCGCCGCCTACGCCAGCGCCGGACGTCCGCGATCAGGCCGTCGAACGGTACGTCGTAGCGATGCGACGGCCCCGCCTCATCTACGCCGGAGTGATCACAGTCGTGGTCATCGCCCTCGTGGCGGTGGTCGCGGTGCTCTGGTCCGGCAGCGAAGTCGCACACACCACGTTGCACCAGGCCGCGGTTGCCGCACCCCCGGTGACACCAGGGACACCCTCGGATCCGCTGCGCCGAGCGTGGCAGGGCAGCGACCACAGCGCGATCGGGACGCCCTACTGGATCGGCACCGTCGTTACCTTCGACGCGCACACCGTCCGCGGTCGCAACGGGACCACCGGCGCCGTGACCTGGTCGTACAACCGCAGCGATCGCACGGTCTGTGAGGCGATTCAGGACCAGGGAACGACCGTCGCCATCTACGAGCACGGCGGCAACTGCGACGAGGTGACGGCGCTCGATTCCGGGACCGGTACGCGGAAGTGGACCCGCACACTGGACAAGGACGGTGCGCCTCTCAACGGGCATCCGACCTATGCGGTCGGCCCGTACACGATCATGCTCACGACCCCTTCGGTGATCTACGCATTCGACCCGGGCAGCGGGCTCGATCGCTGGACCTTCAGCCAGCGCGGGTGCACGATTCACGGCGCCGCACTCGGCAGCATCGGGGCACTGATCAGCCAGACGTGCGTGAGCCCCCGGTGCAGTGGCCTGAAATTCTGCGGCGCAGGCCCGCAGCTGGTGATGCGCGACCCGACGGCCGGGCACAGCGATGACGACAAGGACAAGGCGAACCCGGATCAGATCAAGTGGATCAGGCTAGGCCTCGATGCAACTCCGGCCTCGGCCGACCAGCTGGTGTCGGCTGTCGATACCGCGACCGACCAGCTCGTTGTCTTCGACGCCGGCAAAGGCAGCTCGAGCACCCAACTCCCGCTACATGCTGGCGCGACGGCACCGATCACCGCCCTACCGACCACGCAGGCGGAATTGCTGTGGATCGACGCAACGCTCTACGCGGTGAACCTGCAGTCGCAGACCGTGACGTGGTCGACGCCGACGTCTCAGCCGCCGACACTGACGCCGCCGGCGACGGCCAACCTCGGGGACGTGCCCACGCTGGACACCGCGACCATCCTCGTGGCGCAGGCTTCGGGCATCGACCTGCTCGCGGGCACCGACGGTCGGGTGCGGCATACCTACGCTGCAGCAAACCCGGCCGGCGCACGCGCCTACCCGTTCGGCACGGGCTTCGTCGTCGCGAGCGTGCCGACCACCGTCTACCAGTGACGCGCACCGGTCAGCTGTCGCCGACGACGGCGAGACGGATCGAAGTCAGCACCACATTCGGGCCCATTGCCGGACTCAGATCCGGTACCGATGGCGCGCCTGACGTCCTCCTGCTGCCGGGCTTCACGGGCAGCAAGGAGGACTTCACGCCACTTCTCGATCCGGTCGCGGACGCTGGGTTCCGGGCAACGGCGATCGATCTGCCCGGCCAGTACGAGAGCCCGGGGTGTGACGACCCGACGTGTTACTCGCCGGACCGACTCGGAGCGACCGTCCACGCCGTCGCGCAGCAACTGTCCGGGCCCGTACACCTCGTGGGTCACTCCTTCGGCGGGCTCGTGGCTCGTGCCGCGGTCATCGCCGATTCCGCGCCGTTCGCCGATCTGGTGCTCATGAGCTCTGGTCCGGCGGCGATCACAGGGCTACGCCGGCAGCGCCTCGACGACCTCGAACCGCTCTTGCCAGCCGGCCTCGCCGCCGTCTACGACGTGATGCACACAGCGATCGAGGCAGAGGCCGACTATCTCGCGCCGCCACCGGAACTGGCGGACTTCTTGCGGCGCCGATTCCTCTCCGGTAGCCCCGCGATGCTCGCGGGCATGGGCACCGCGTTGCGGACCGAACCGGATCGCGTCGAGGAGCTGGCCACCAAGCTGATCGACATTCTTGTGCTGTGGGGCACCGCCGACGACGCATGGCCGCCCGAGGCGCAGGCGCGGATGGCCGAAAGGTTGTCGGCTCGCGCCGTGGCCGTCGAGGATGCGGCGCATTCGCCGGCGGTGGAGAACACAGCCGCAACCGCAGCGGCGCTGGTGCAGTTCTGGCGGCGCTGAGCGCTGTCAGCTCACGTCGGCCGTCGAGGTCGCCAGGCCGGCCCACGGTTCGATGTCGGCGGAGGCGGCTCGTCCCTCCACGCAGTGCGTGCGGAAATCACACCACGAACACGCCGGCGAGGGTGCGGGCGGAAACACGTCATCGGCGTCAGCACCGCTCGCGAGCGTGTCGGTGGCGACGAGGATGTCCGCCGCTGTGGCCTCGGCACGCGCGACATGCCGGGCCAGCGAGTCGTCCGTGTGATCGAACGCGGCGACGGTTCCCGTCGGGAGGTGGTGCAGCTCGACGCGATTGCAGGGTCTGCGCAGGGTGCGGCGCGTCGCGATCACGTACAGGGCCAATGCCTGCGAGCCGCGGGCGTCGTCGACACCGAGCGGGCGGCGTCCGGTCTTGTAGTCGACGACGACGACATCGGCACCGCGGTCGTCCAGCCGGTCGACGCGGCCGCTGACGGCGAGTTGTGCAGTGGTCGCGGCGACCGTGCGCTCCACGCCGATCGGTTCGACGTCGGCGTCGACCTGTTCGCTGACGTACTGCTCGACCCACTCGCGCGCGATCTCGCGCCATTGTGCTGAGTGCGCGTCGTCACGGAATCCGTTGTGCTGCCAGTTCCGCTCGACCAACCGGCCTGCTTCGGCAGCGGTGCGCTGAGCCCGCGGCAGCGCCCACCAACGGCTCAGAGCCAGGTGGACGACTGCCCCAAGGGTGTTATGCGCCCAGGGCAGGCCGCGCTGCGGCGGGGGCCTGTCGATGTAGGCGAAGCGGTACCGCCGCGGGCAGTCGAAGGCGGCCAGACGAGACGGCGTACACGACATCAGGCGTTGCGGCATGTCGGCGAGCGTCAACTGGTCACCGGCGATGCTCACCAGGCCACGGTATCGGCCACCACTGTCGCAACCGGCTAGCCGGCGACGGGCCGGCGCGCCGTGCCGATGTCGACCAACCGTTCGTAGGCACGTGGATCGGTCACACACTCGCCGAGCCGGACCGTCTTGTTGGTGCCGTGGTAGTCGGAGGAGCCCAGGGGGATGAGATCCAGCTCCCGGGCCAGGCGTGCACCGTGGGCACGATCGAATTCGTCGTGATCAGGATGGTCGACCTCCATGCCGGCGAGACCTGCTTCGGTCATCGCTGCCACGACGTCGTCGTCGACTACGGGACCCCGGCGCCGCGCCAACGGATGGGCGAACACGGCTACACCACCGGCCGCGCGGATGAGTCTGATCGCATCGAGCACCGGCGTGTCCTGCTTCGCGACATAGTACGGGTGTCGCGACGACAGCAGCTCGACGAAGGCACTGGGCACGTCGCGGGCTGCGCCGGCGGCGACGAGGGCGCGGGCGATGTGCGGCCTGCCGACCGATCCGCCTTCCGCGATCGCCGCCACCTGAGCCCAGGTGATCGGGTAGCCGGCCGCCTGAAGGTGTTCGACGATCAGGCCGGCACGTCGCTCGCGTGATTCTCGCAGGCGCATGCGTTCACGGCGCAACTCATCGGCCTCGGGGTCGAAGAGGTAGCCGAGTAGATGGAGGCTGATCCTGCGTCCGGACGGTGTGTGGTGGACGCAGGAAAACTCCGCACCGGGCACGACGGTCATCGTCGAGGGCCGCTCAGCAAGGGCCGCGTCCCAGCCAGCCGTCGTGTCGTGGTCGGTGATCGCCATGACGTCCAACCCGGCCCGATGAGCCGCGCGTACCAGCTCGGCGGGCGAGTCAGTGCCGTCCGACGCCGTGCTGTGCGTGTGCAGGTCGATGCGCACGGGCTCACCCTATGCGGCGTTAGCGCAGCCGCGGACGTTGGTCGCGCGGAGACGGCGGCTGCATCGGCGGCAACGGCGCGGTCACGAAGTCTCCGGGGCCACCGGAGTCGCGCGCGCGATCCGGCCGCACGTTGTCGTCGAAGATCACGCGCCTCAAGTGGGAGTAGAACAGCTGGGGGTTCGCGATGAAGTCGAGCCTGCGGACATCGGGGTGCTGGCCGGGCGCCTCGAGTTCGATCGACCCGTAGTCCAGGAGCTTGCCGGTAACCGTCTGCACGAGCACTGCGCCAGAGATGCGGTCCAGCCTCAACGACGCCTCGCTCGAGGTCGTCTCGGGGATGCCTCGTACCCGGATGATTCTGCGCTGCGTGACGATGATCCATTCCGCCCGCCAGCTCTGCCACCGCAGGTACGCGGCCGCGCTGAGGACGATCAAGAACAGCCATGCCATGGGATTCGGATCGAACACGGCGGCGGCCAGCAGCACGAGCAGTGCCACTGTCAACACGAGATGGGGCTTGCGAAACAGTACGACCCAGTGGTGACGCCCGCGGGCGACGACCGGTAGTTCGGACGGCATCAGGGCCGGCACGGGCGTTCCGATCAGGACGAGAGCTTGTTGACGAAACTGCCGACGCCGTGGGCGACGTTCACCGCGGTGTGCCACGAGCTGTGCACGATGTTGGCCGCCTGGTCCGGTGAGGTCATGATGTAGAAGATCAGGAAGATGACGACAGCGCCCGTAACGACGAGCTTCATGACGCCTCCTCCGCATTGGGACGCGCCCCAGCAGCCCGCCTCTGAGCATTGATACCGCCCATAGCAGGCAATTCGTGGTAGCCGCGCCGCGCTGCGAAGGGAATTCGAGATGGCTCAATCGATCCCCTGCGCGGGCGCGATTGTCTTCGACGGGCTAGGTCGGCTGCTGCTCGTGCGACGGGCGAACGACCCCGGCGTGGGCCTGTGGTCGCTGCCAGGCGGCCGATGTGACCAGGGGGAATCCGCCGCCGAGGCATGCATCCGCGAAGTCGCCGAGGAAACCGGCCTCACGGTGCGGGTCGTCCGGCACGTCGGCTCCGTGACCCGACCCGCGCCTGGCGACGACACCTATGCGATCGACGACTTCCTCTGCACTGTGGTCGCGGGTGATCTCAGGGCGGGCGATGACGCGGCCGATGCCAGGTGGGTGACGGCTGCGGAGATCAGCGGCCTACACCTGACATCGGGCCTCGCGCAGGCCCTGCGTGCATGGGACCTCTGGCCCCGCTAACGAGCGGCGGGTTGCGGCCTGCCCGGCTGCTCACCGCCGCGAGCGTCGATGTACTCCTGCGTGGGCACCATTACCTTGCGCCGGAAGATGCAGACAATCGTCCCGTCCTGCTTGTAGCCGATCGTCTCGACATGAACGATGCCGCGATCGCTCTTTGACCTGGACGGTGTCTTGTCCAGCACGGTCGTCTCGCCGTAAATCGTGTCGCCGTGGAATGTCGGCGCGACGTGGCGCAACGACTCGATCTCCAGATTCGCGATGGCTTTGCCACTGACGTCCGGCACCGACATGCCGAGCAAGATCGAGTAGATGTAGTTGCCGACAACGACGTTCTTGCCGAAGTCCGTCGTCTTCTCCGCGTAGTTGACGTCCAAATGAAGGGGATGGTGGTTCATCGTCAAGAGGCAGAACAGATGATCGTCGTACTCGGTGACCGTTTTTCCCGGCCAATGCTTGTAGACCGCTCCGACTTCGAACTCCTCGTAGTACCTGCCGAACTGCACGTTGCTCTCCTCTTGCCTGTGGACGCGGGATTACCTATGTCGATTGTGACCTGTCACTGCCCGACTGGCTCACGAATGTGGCCGACGCCAATTGCGGGGGAAGATGCGATCGACCACACCGCGACACCGCGATCAGGCTAGTTCGACGGCGACCCGAGCGAGATCGAGCAGGTCCGTCCCATTCTGCGTCCACCGACGAAGGAGCTCGTCCGTGCCATGGACTCGCGACCAGGCAAGCTCGGTGTGGGTCGCGGGCAGGATCTGCAGGACGTCGACGATGCCGGCAGGCGTGGTGATCGCTTCGACAGCCGATGCCGCGACCACGCCGCCGGTGCACCGAGCGCCGGCACCGAGCGGCGCTCCGAGATCGACGGTCATTCCGGCCACGTACACCACTCCTTCGACGGCCGGAGCCGCCGCCAGCACGGCTACCTGCCGCCAGAGATCAGGCGGGTCGAGTCCGCGCACGTGCACCATGAGCTCGGCGCGCGGGCCGTCCTCGAGACGGACCGGACTGTCGGCAGCGTTCATCGGATGCCGACTCGCGCCGAGACTGACGTAGGCGTGCTCGCCCGGAATGGGCTCGAACCGCAGAACTTCGATGGGGTCGACGCCGACGAAGGACACCGATGCTCGCTGCGGTACCTGGCCGAAGTGATCGCGCAGTGCGTCCTCGACGCTGGAGAGGGTGTCCGGGGCAGCCACAGTCCCGCCACCGTAGCTGTTCACCGGAACGATGCCGCGATCTGTCGCTCGACCTCGGCGTAGGAATGACCCGCCCTGGCAAGCAAGACACCGATTCCGTCCAAGGCGTCGGACATCCCCCGCGCGTGTTGATCGAAATGCTGGTACAGCGCACCGAACTGCGTCGAGGCCGAACCGACCCATTCCGCGCCGAACAAGGGGGCGAGTTGCCCCCTCAGGCGCTGATGTTCTCCCCGGATACCTGTCGACACGCGATTGACGGCACCGCTCAACGCCGCGAGTTGCTCCGGTGTGACCCTCAGGCCAGACATCGCCATCCCTTCTGTCGCTGCGAATAGCCCTGACGGTACGACGCAGCCGATAGTGATGCGGCGGTGCGCACGGCGTTGTGGATGAGGGGGACGGCCGTCCACAAGTGCGGCGATCGTCGAGACATCGAGCCGTTGATTTGTGGAGACTGCACGGCGTGCGAGTGGACCTGACCATCGAATCCACCATGGCGCCGTCCTGCGATGTCGCCGTCTTCGGCACGCCCGATACGCGCATGGACGAGATCGCCGGGCAGCTGCGCGACATCGCCGGCGGCGCTCCCGACGCGGCGATCTGGTCAGACGGATCGGTGATTGATGCCGGCGTTCGACTCGGATCAGATCGGCTCGCCGTGGGTTCGGTGTTGCATGTCGGTCCGCGCGCTCCGCGTGGCCGAGCGCGGGCAAGCATGCTCACACTGCGGGTCGTCGGCGGGCCGGATTCGGGTCGCGCGATCGCACTGCCAATCGGGTCGATCACGATCGGCAGGTCCGCCCTCTGCGATCTCGTCCTTACCGACGCGGATGTTTCCCGTCGTCATGCGTTCATCACGGTCAGCCATGACGCTGTCACAGTTACCGATCTCGGCGCGACGAACTGCAGCACGGTCGATGGCGTCGTGGTTGCACCGTCGGGCGCGCCACTTCGGGCCGGGCAGGTTCTTCGGCTGGGCGATTCATTCCTCGCCCTCAGCTGGCCGGTCGATGCACCTGCGCGCGTCCGGCCGATCAGGCAGCAGGTCATGATCCGCAGACACAAACGATTGCCGGAGCGGCTCGACAACCGCGAGTACGAGGTGCCGGGAATCGAGGAAGGCGCCCAGCGATCCTCCGCGACGTTCGCACCGACCGCGCTGGCGCTCGCCATCGGTGTGGCGATGGCCGTCATGCTCCATAGCGCACAAATGCTGTTCCTGGCGGCCGCCATGCCACTGACGACCGCAGGCATGACTCTCGTAGAGGCATTGCGCCGACGGCGTAGTACGCGTCGGTCGGAGGCCGACCGCCGACAGCGCACCACGGAGATCGAGATGGTAATCGCACAGGCGATGGGTGCCGAGGCGAACCGACGCCGGCAAGCGGCACCCGATGCGGCATCCGTTGCCGAGATCGCTGTCGGGCGCACCAACCGCATCTGGGAGCGCGCCCCGCGCGATAGCGGCACACTGCCGATACGCGTCGGCACAGGTGATCTTCCGTCCCAGCTCCACATCACCCAAGGCGGCGTTCCCGTCGAACGGACGGTCTCCTCGGTCCCAGTTGAAGTGGACCTGGCTCGAGGCGCGGTGATCGTGACGGGACCGCGTACTGCAATGCAGAGACTTGCCGGTTACGTGCTGTGCCAACTCGCCGTGCTGTACTCACCCGTCGATGTCGAGATCGTCGGCATGTTCTCTCCCGACGTCGCGCACCGCTGGCATTGGCTGCGCTGGCTGCCACACCTCCGCCAGCCGCCGTCAACGTCGACCTCGGCATGGGCAGATACAACAGAGCGGCTGTCTCGTGTTGCGGCACGACGCCGGGCAGCGCGCCCTGCAGGCGAGCAGTGGTCAGGACGCTGGGTCATCGTCTTCGTGGACGTCCCGGCAGGCACCGTGGACGCCGCCCTGCTCGACGTATTCGCGCAGCCCGCCGCGGAGATCGGGATCACCGCTGTCGTCGTCGGGGCGCAGTCACTGTCGCCGCGCAGCTCGTCCCTCTCGATACATGGCGAGACGGGCACCCGCCTTGCCGTGTCCCGCGCCGGAGCGCGGATCGATTGCGTGGCTGATCAGATGCATCCTGAGGCGTCCGAAGTGGTGGCGCGTGCGCTTGCCCCCCTGCTCGATCACGCAGCCACCCAACGCGCCGAGGTCCCTCACCTATGCCGGCTGCTCGACCTTCTTCAGCTCGCGCCACATCCCAGCGGTCGCGACCTTGCCGAGCGCTGGCAACACAGCGACGGACGGCCGACCACTGTCCTCGGACTGAGCAACTCCGGGCCCGTCGAGATCGATCTCGCCGCCGATGGTCCGCACCTGCTCATCGCCGGCACCACCGGCGCGGGGAAGTCGGAGCTATTGCAATCGCTTGTCGTCGGACTTGCGGCGAACCACCCTCCCGAGTCGGTGTCCTTCGTGCTGATCGACTACAAGGGCGGGGCGGCGTTCGCCGAGTGCGCGCCGCTTCCCCACGTCGCGGGAATGGTCACGGACCTCGATCCGTCACTGACCGATCGAGCGTTGCAGGCGTTCGAGTGCGAGCTACGTCGACGGGAGAGGCTGTTCGTACCGGTGGGCGCGGCCGATCTCAACGCTTATCGCGCGACGCCGGGAGTTCCGCACCTACCGCGGCTGATCATCGTGATCGACGAATTCGCAGCGCTCGCCGAAGACGCACCCGAATTGCTGCACGGTCTGGTCAGCGTGGCGCAACGAGGGCGTTCCCTGGGGATTCAGTTGGTTCTCGCCACGCAGCGTCCGGCGGGAATCGTCTCGGCCGATATCCGGGCGAACACGAGTCTGCGGATAGCTCTTCGGGTGAACGACACCAGCGAATCGATCGATGTGATCGGTACCGGCGACGCGGCCACCATCGACCCGACGCATGCAGGTCGCGCGATCATGGTGCGCGCCGGCGCTAGGACCGGTATCCAGATCGCGCAGGTGAGCGGACAGGTAGCTCGCGATCCGCTGCGGACTGGCGTCGTCCGCCTGATGCCCTGGCGCGAGCTGCCGGATGACACGCAACCCGGGGCTGACGCGACCGATGTCCCGGATCGTGACATCCGAGTGCTCGTCCGCGCCATCGGCACCGCCGCAGCGATAACGCAACGCCCACCGGCGCCGTGCCCGTGGCTGCCGCCCCTGCCTGATGTCATCGCCGACGCAGATCTGCCAGCACCCCCGCGGACGGACGTCGTCCACTTCGGCCTCGTCGATCAGCCCCGCGACCAGGCGCAAGCCGCGGCGTTGGTCGACCTCGGGACCGGTGGCACGATCGTCTTCGCCGGAGCTGCCCGCACCGGCCGAACCACGGGCGCGCGGTGCCTAGCGCTTCGAGCCGCGGCTCAACTCACCGCAGCCCAACTCCGCGTGTATGCCGTCGGCTCCGGGGTCACCGACCTGGCGGGGCTGCCGCACTGCGTCGAGGCAGTCGACCTGCTCGCGTTCGAAACGGTTGCGACGTTGTTGCGCCGAATGAGCGTCGACCTGCAACGGCGCCGCGACCCGCGCGCGCAGATCGAGCTGTTGATCATCGACGGTTGGGAGGAGTTCGCCGCGGCATCCGACCAGGCCGACCACGGGTGCAGCACCGACATCGCCCTGGACATTGCCCGGCGGGCCGGCTCGGCACGGCTGACGGTCGTCATCACCGGAGATCGCGCCGCCCTCGGTGCCAGGGTCACCTCAACCGCGATGGTGACCTACGCCCTGAGGCTTTCCGATCGTGCGGATTACGGGCTCATCGGCATCGACCCTCGTCGCGTGCCGGCGCACATGCCAGCCGGACGCGCGCTGCGCGCACCCGGGGGCGAACAGGTGCAATTCGCGCAGCCGAGCGGGATCAACCCATGTGGGGGTACCGGTGATCGGTCGGCGGTTCGAACGTCTCCTTGATAGATCGCGGTGACACCCATCGGAGCAGGTTCCAGATCGAGCCGGCCTTGTCATTCGTGCCCGACGCACGCGCGCCACCGAACGGCTGCTGCCCCACGACAGCTCCGGTCGGCTTGTCATTCACGTAGAAGTTGCCGGCCGCGAATCGCAGCACCCTCGACGCCTCGTCCACGGCGGAACGATCAGTCGCAAAGACCGCACCCGTCAGCGCGTACGGAGCGATCGACTCGAGCTGGGTCAAGGTCGGCGCCCACTCGGCGTCGTCGTACACGTGAATCGCAAGCAACGGACCGAAGTACTCGGTGCGGAACACTTCGTGCGCAGGGTCGTCCACCTCCACGACGGTGGGCTGGACGAAGTACCCGACGCTGTCGTCGCTCTTGCCCCCGACAAGAACGCGAGCACTCGGGTCGGCCGCCAGCCGCTGCTGCACGCCGCTCAACCTGTCGAAGGCGCGACGATCGATCACCGCTCCACCGAAATTGCTGAAGTCGCTGACATCACCGAAGCCGAGCGACGCGGTGACAGCAGCAAGCTCGTCACGTACGCCGCCGCGCCACAACGACCTCGGGATATAGGCTCGCGACGCCGCGGAGCACTTCTGCCCTTGATACTCGAACGCCCCGCGAACGAGCGCGGTCACGAGCGGCGCAGGGTCCGCCGACGAGTGAGCAACGACAAAGTCCTTACCGCCGGTCTCGCCGACCAGCCGTGGGTAGCCGGCGTATCCCGTGATCGACTCGGCAACCGAACGCCACAGGTGCTGGAACGTCGCAGTGGAGCCGGTGAAGTGGATTCCACCGAGCATCGGATGGCGCAAGGCCACCTCGCTCACGGCTTGCCCGTCACCGGTAACCATATTGATCACGCCCGGCGGCAGGCCTGCTGCTTCAAGCAGCCTCAGCGTGAGGTGTGCCGCCAGTTGCTGAGTAGGCGATGGCTTCCACACGACGACGTTGCCCATCAGCGCCGGCGCGGTCGGCAGGTTCCCAGCGATCGCGGTGAAATTGAAAGGCGTGATTGCCAGGACGAAACCCTCCAGCGGGCGGTAGTCCGTCCGGTTCCACACCCCGGCAGAGCTGATCGGTTGCTGCTCATGAATCGAACGCGCAAAGGCCACGTTGAACCGAAGAAAGTCGATCAACTCACACGCCGAATCGATCTCGGCCTGCTGCACCGTCTTGGACTGCCCGAGCATCGTCGCCGCGTTAAGCCGGTCGCGCCACGAAGACGACAGCAATTCTGCGGCCCGCAGAAACACCGCGGCCCGCTCGTCGAACGGCAGATCCCGCCATGCCGGCGCGGCGGCCAGCGCGGCACCTATCGCATTCTCCACGTCGGCGGCAGTCGCATTGGCGGTCTCACCGAGCTGGAGGTCCGTCCGGTGCGGGGCGACGACCGCGATCCGATCACCGGCGGCCATCCGTTGCTTGCCGGCAATCGTCATCGGCAGTTCGACCGGTGTACCTGCCAGATCGGTGAGAGCCACGGCGAGGCGCTCCCGTTCGGCCGAACCGGCAGCGTAGGTGCGGATGCGTTCGTTCACCGGAGTGGGCGGATGAGTGATGGCGTCCATCAGTCGATCGTGCCACGGCAGGTGCGCCCCGCGTCATGCGTCAGAGGTGGCCGAGCACCGCCGCGATCTCCTGGGTCGCGTACCAGGACAGCTCGAAGCCTTCGACGTCATCGACGAGATCCTGGGCCGTGGAATCCCCCAGGTCAGCCCGCACGACGGCTTCAGCCGCTGCTGCCACTGCACTCTCTGCGTCCGCATCGTCGATGTGCACCGATGCAATGTCCGCCAACGACACCGCCGCGCGCGCCTGCACAACACCGCGATCGAGGTCGTCACGCACGGAAAGCGCGGTGTCCGGCACATCGGCAGCGACGACCACCCGTCGGCGCGCCGCGGACGGGTCAGCATCCACCAGACGCAGGGACGCACGCGCCGCCTCCAGGCTGGCGGCGTACTCCAGTTCTTCGATGTCGTCGTCGACATACCATTCGCGCAGCCCGGGAGTGACGGCGAATCCAGTCAGCGGCGCCGGCCCCAGCTCCCCGTCGGCCACCAGTGCACGTAGCAATTCGGTGGTCGCGGGCAGATACACCCTCACGCGGGCGAATCCTTCGCATCAGCCACGCGAGACTGACCCACGCCCGGCGCAGCAACGCTCCACCCCGACTTTGCGGTGACCTGGCGAGCAATCTGCGCCGCGGCGGTGACCTCAGCAGTCTCCAGTACCTCATTGCGCCGGGCGGGGTTCATGAGGTTGACGCCCATCGCGGTCAGATCCGCCGGCTCCGGGGTCACGACACAAACCCGCATTCCCTTGGCGCGCAGCACGGCGACGTCGGCGAGAATGCCACGGGTGATCGCTCGGCGCACCACGCGTTCCACCCGCGATATCGCTCCTCGCGCCCGATCAATCTCCACGGACGCCATCGGTGCGAACACGAATACCTCGTCGACGTCGGCACTGCGCAACAAGTCGACCGAAGCGTTCGACAGCGTCCCTCCGTCGATGTACGGAATCCCGTCGATCATGGTGGGCGGGTACCACGCGGGAATCGAGCAGGACGCAGTGACAGCATCGGCCAACCGCGCTCGCCGGACGACGCGTGGTTCGACCACGCCACCCCGGATCGGATGCACGGTGGCGGCTGAAGCAGGCTCACGGCCGAAGACGACCCGACGACCGGTGCGGTAGTCGGCCGCCACGATCCACGGCCGCGGCTGGGTGGGCCATTCGTCGGCGAAACCCGACTCGATAGCAACCGCCTCGACAAGATCGTGCACCGGCTCCAGCGTGCCGCGGCCAGAGGGCAGCAACCCCGAGAGTGCGACGATCGGGGGCACGCGACGGGGATGCCGCAGGCCGTCCAGCACCAGCCGGTAGGACCCTGGACGCCAGCCCGGCCGCGGTGGCAGTGCCCCACCCGTGCTTCTCCCGTAGTCGAAGTCGATCGGCGGGTCCTCCGGCGCAGGCATGCCCTGGTGATGACGGCAGATCGCCTGCACCGGCAAGCCGCAGCCGAGCAGGGACGCCGCGACCGAACCCGCGGACGTCCCAATGACGACGTCCACGTCTCTCGCGTCCAGGCCGGTGACGGTTTCGAAGGCCGACAGGGCGCCGAGCGTCCAGGCAAAGCCCAGCACTCCACCTGCACCGAGAACGATCGCACGCCGTCGGTCGTCTGATGCCCTCGTCATCCGCTTGGCTCCCTTGTGGATCTGGTGTCCCGCGAAGGAGTTGTTGCCGACCGGGCCGACGGCCGTCGGCGGGTCGCGCGGGCGGGCGCACCGCGCGTCGGCGGGTCGTGGTCGGGCGGGCTGAGCTCGACGAGTTCGGCCAGCGAGTCCTCGATACAACCTGCGAGCGCTGCGACATCGGGCACGGCGTCACGGTCGGCGTTGATTCCGAAGAACACGCCGCCGTCGTAGGACGTCAGCCCGATCGATACTGCGTGCCCGGGTGCCAGCGGCAGCACGGGGAACATCTCGATCATGCGGGCGCCCGCCGCGTACAGCGGGCTCTGCGGCCCCGGCACATTCGTGACGACAAGGCTGAACATTCGGCGCGTCAGACCGTGGGCCGCCCGAGCGCCGAGCGCGTGCAGGGTGGGGGGCGCAAAGCCACTCAGTTCGACGAGCACGTCAGCATTCACCGCACGTCCGGACCGCCGATGGGCGGCCATCGTCTCGCGGACGTGGCGTAATCGGCGAACGGCATCCGGCTCGCCGATCGGCAGGTCGACGAGCAGACCGGTGACATCGCTAGGACCATGAGCCGGCGCGTCGGTGGCGCCGACCGCCATGCTCTCGGCCGCGGGATCGTGGACACTGACCGGCACCAGGGTGCGGATCGAGGCCATCGGCGCTATCGACTCACCCCGCTGCAGCAACCACGAGCGCAACGCGCCGGCCACGGATGCCAGGACGACGTCATTCACGGTCGCGTCGTGCGCTCGGCGCACGGTGCGGTAATCGTCCAGTCGCGTACGCGCAATCGCCACGCGCCGCTGCTCGCCCAGCGTTGCCGACAGCGGCGAGGCCGGGGCTCGGTGCACCAACGCTGCGCCCGCCGACAGTGCGCTGCCCGCGACCGCTTGGACCCATTTCGAGGTCGCCCGGACGTCGTTCATACCGAGTCGCATCGTGTCCAGGACCGCAGCCGGGCGGCGCGCCACTCCGAGCAACGCGCCGCCGAGCAGCACGGCACTGCTCGGTTCCGGCGCGGGCATCCAGAGTGTCTCGACGGTCCGGCGCGGCTGCACAGACTCGTCGAGAAGTACTTGCGCGATGTCGACCGTCGATCGCCCGTCGACCATCGAATGGTGCGTCTTGGTGACGATTGCTACACGGTGGTCCTGCAGCCCTTCGACGAGATACATCTCCCAGAGTGGACGGGACCGATCCAGTAGTCGCGACTGGATCCGCGCGCAGAATTCCAGCAGCTCCGCGTCACCGCCGGGCCGGGGCAGCCCGGTGCGCCTTACGTGATAGGTGATGTCGAAGTTCGGGTCGTCCACCCACACCGGGTTGGCGATGTGGCCCGGCACCGCGCGCATCTTTTGGCGGTATCTCGGCGCGAGCGAGATCCGCTCCTCGAGCAGTGTGATCAGACGGTCATAGTCCAAGCCGTCGGCGGGCGGACGGAACACCGCCAGGCCACCGACGTGCTGCGGGGTGGTGCGGCTCTCGAGATAGAAGAAGGACACGTCGGCCGACGACAAGCGTTCGCTGGGCAAGCTCACTCCTTCGCGGTCCGGCGTCCATTGTCACAGAGCCGGGCCACGGAGGGCGGGCTGACCCACCGATAATGACCAGCCGGTCAGCGAGCGCGCCGGTGGCGCGCCGCCACGCCTTCGATGCCGGTGACCGAACCGGCCAGGGAGACCAGTGCTCGCCGCAGCGGGCTCGCCGCGCGCACCTCGGCGAGCAAGCGACCTGCCGCGGTGGCGGCATCGAGCGCGTCGCGGTCGTCTGGAAGCACGGCGTCGGGCGGCCGGCCGGCCAGGCGTGACAGGAGCGGCTCCAGTGCGCGGCCAGGGTCGCCGCGAATCACCCCGGGCCGGGCCTTGTTGAGCACGACGCGAACAGGGGCGGCCACGCCCGTATCGCGCAGTTCGGCGAGGCCGCGGATCAGGCGTTGCACACCGATCGGATCTGCGGAACCGACGGCGACGACCAGGTCCGCGCTGTCGAGGACCGCAAGTGTCGCGCCGTTTCGGCGGGGCGCGAGCGAGTCGAACGCAAGCTCTTCGTCGGTTTCCAGGGCGAAGCCGCAGTCGACGACCGTGTACGGCGCGAGCGAACGCCCTGCGGCGAACACAGCGGGGATCGCGCTGGCACGAACCTCCGGCCAGCGATGTGCGAGAGGGATGCCTGTCAACACCCGAAGTGCCGGACGGACCTGCCAGCAGAGCGCAGCCAGCCCTGCGGCATCGAGCCGGGCAGCCACAGCCGACCGGCACGCGGCGGCAAGACCGGGCGATTCGTCCAGGAGCCCGAGGACGGCGGCGACCGTGCCCCCGTAGACGTCGGCATCGACCAACAAGGCGCCCTGGCCAAGCCGCGCGATCTCGTCGGCGAGCCCGGTCGCCACTGTCGTGCGGCCGGGTGCGCCCGTCGGCCCCCAGATCGCGATCACCTGGCCAGGGCCGTTCACCGCCGCCAGCTCCGGGCCTGAAGCCCGGCGCAGGGCGGCCGAGGGCCGATTCGCAGCAGGAAGACCTCGGTCGCTGCGCTGCTCGCCCACGGCGCCCAGGCATTCCAGCGGGTTGGCGAACGCGCGACGCGCACCCCGGGTACCGCGCGCTTCGGCGACGGCCGCAACGACGACGGAGGAGAAGACCTCGGGCGGGGCGTCGCTCGGCACTGTGTAGCCAACACCGCTCGCCCGGACGTGCGATGTCGTCACCACGTCGTCACGGTCGACAACGGCGACGGGGACCACCTCCGCCGCCCAGAGACGATCGACGGCGTCGCTGTCGAACCGGCGCAGGTCAGCCGCCACCAGCGCTGCCTGCCCCTGCCCGGTGGCCGCGACCGCCAGCAGGTCGACGACATCGACGCAGCGCCGGCTGACCGAGATCGGATGTGCGCCGTGCCCGAGCGAGGCGACGAGCTCGGCCTCCCACGTCGCGCCTGCCGCCGCCGTAAGCACCGGAATCCTCACGGACCGGGCCCAGCCCCCGGACAGTCCAACGACCCGAGCGGAACCTCGCCCGCGACGGCAGCTGCACCGGAGAGAACACCCGCCCGCAACTGCGCGCGGTCTCGGGACAGTGCCGTGACGAGCCGGTCGGCCAATGCCGGTGCCACGCTGATGTCGATCGCCTGTCCGGCTCCCCCAGCGGCCCCGCCTCCGAACGTGTCTGTCCCAGGATCGCGGACGTGCTGCACCGTCACCGCCGACAGAACCAGGACGGGCGGGCAGGTTGCGCTGGACAGCCACAGTGCGATCCGCTGCCCGGCAGCCAAGGGTGGCGCCGAAGCCGCAGGAAGCGGTACCTCGATCAGCGTGAGCGCCGGGGGAATGCCCAGTGCGGAACGCGGCACCAGCTCGCCGCGCGTCAACGGGCGGGAGAGTTGCTGACCGACGACTGCTTCGGCGCGGGCGAGATAGAGGCCCTGATCGGGAAGCCGAACCCGGGCGACACGCACGTCAGCCGCGCCGAGGATCGCCCCCTCGCCGGTGTCATGCGTGATCGCGACGGCTTCGTAGGTGTGGTCCGCCGCGGCGACAACGCGCGCGCCCAGCACGATCGACGCGAGTACCAAACCGATGCCGATGAGCAGCCGCGCATCGATCCAGGACGGGCGCCGAATACGGCGCGCCTGCGGAGACGGCTCGCTCTGAGGGGTGGACGTCTGGGCGCTGGGCACAGGCGGCATAGTGCCCGAACCGGTCAACGATGTCGAAACCGTCTGAATCAGGTGTGGACAACCGCAAGTGGTCCCGCGCCACACTGAAACACTGGTCCGACCAGCCTGACGGAAGGAACCCGGCGGCACCTGATGCACAGCGATCGATTTCTGACCCTCGCCGACGTTGCCGAGATCCTGAACATTTCCGGATCGCAGACCTATGCCCTGGTGCGCAACAAGCAGCTCCAAGCCATCAAGATCGGCGGCCGCGGCCAGTGGCGTGTCGAGCGCAGCAAGCTCGAGGAATTCATCACGCGCATGTACGACGAGACGCGCCACTTCGTCGACGCACACCCATTCGTCGACGAACCCAGCTAGGGCTGCCGGCGGATCATCGCAATCGCATCGTGGTGAACGAGGGCGGCGCCGTGCACGAGGTCCCGTCGCCGAGCCTCGCCGTCGCCGTGCAGCGCCACGTCCAGGAAGTCCTGACCTACGCGATCGATGGTTCCCGAGATCGCAGACCCGTCCACCAGGTGGATCGTCGCAGCCGAACGGTCGGTCGCGATCGCGCGCAGGACGTGGCGGATGCCCAGCCGGTCAGTACGGACGCCCCGATCCTCTACCGAGCCGGACCACCGCCCACACCCCACGATCGACAAAACTGCTCCCGTCGCGAGGACCCATTCATGCCCCCCGCCGGCGTCGAGCAGGAACCATCCCGGCCCACTGCGTTGCAGCCGCCCGCTTGCCGTCGCGCCTCCGGCGACGCGGATCCGCAGCTGAGATCCGGTGGCAGCTGCCAGCCTGCCTGCGATGGTCAGCCGCCCGGCCTCGATACGCGAACGCTCCGCAATTTCCACAGCGCGTTCGGAGCGATCGAGTTCTTCGGCACGTGCTTCGAGATCGGCGAACAACTGCTCCCAGCGCACTCGATCCCCCCGGAGGCGTGTCCAGCAATCTCGACCCGCCGTCGCCGTTTTGCAGCCATCCACAGCGAATCATCAGATGTTGACCCGACCGGGCGATCCAACCTATAAAAGCAAATCTACGCAAACAAGGGGAAAATTATGCAATCGAGATCACTGTGGTCATACCTCTGCCTGGTCGCGGCTGATCTCGGCGTGCTGATCGGTACCTGGCCACATCCGCACAGCCTGTTTCGTCACCTGGCGTCGCCGCATGCCTGGGTGCACGAGGTGGGCGCCGACGCAGCCGCCGCAACACTCGCCGGGGCCGCACTCTGGCTTGCCGCCGCCTGGCTTGCCGTCGGGCTCGCCGCGGGTGCCCTGTGCGCCCTACCGGGCGTCATCGGACAGTGCGCGCATTCGGTCACCCGGTTCGTGCTGCCCGAGATGCTCTACCGCCTAGTCGCCGCCGCGACCGGCGCCGGCCTCGTTCTCTCCCCCGTCTCAGCCATGGCCACCGACAGCCAGCCGACGATCCCCGCGCCCGCGTGGCCTACGAGCGCCGCCGAGCCACAGCGAGCCCAGCCTGCCGATCCCGCACAGCCCCGTCTGGTCACCGTCCGGCCCGGCGACTCGTTGTGGGGTATCGCCGCAGCCCGCCTCGGCTCGGATGCGAGCGCTGGGGCGATCACCGCGTCGTGGCGTCACATTTACGCCGGCAATCGCCGGCTAATCGGTCCGGATCCCGGCGTGATCCGCCCCGGCCAGCAGCTGCAGGTCGACGACGACAGCGCGGCGATTCCGAGATGACGCGCGCCGTCGGCCTCATCGGCGAGTCCTCGCCGCCAACCCGCGACACGACGATCCGGGTGCGGCCGGCACCTCGGCGCGAGCCGCCGTTCGACGACGAACTCGTCGGAGGACGAGCGTTCGTGGTCAGCGACCTCGACCAGCCACTTCCCTTCGTTCGCGTTGTCGAGCCACCGATGATGTTCACCGCCCCCGTGCGGTGCGGTCATCTACCCGATCCCGTGCTCTGGTCCCGGCGGCTTCTCGTCGGCATCATCGAGGCCGCCGGCGGCAAGCGCCCATTGCACCAACTCGCCGGAGTGCTCAGCCCGTCGATCGCGCACGGCCTGCGCACCGACTTCCATCGTGCGATCGCGCTGCGCACGCGCCATTGGGCGCACGCGGCGACGGTGCGATCGGTGCGCGTCTGTGAGCCGTGCCCCGGAGTCGCGGAGATCACCGCCACCTTGCAGCACGGACGACGGGTCAGGGCCGTCGCGCTGCGGGCCGAAGCCGACCAGGGACGGTGGCGCTGCACCCGCCTGCAGCTCGGCTAGCCCGGGAGGCGACCGGGATCAGCGTTTGCGCTTGGAACGGTTACCGCGACTACCGCGATTCGGATTGCTGCGGCCTGGCTGCCGGCGGCCGGCCTGCGCCGAACCTGCCGAATCGCCGGATTCCGTCGTCACCTGCACCTTGGGTGACTCGGACCCCAACTCCGGCGAGGAGTACACCAGCGGCTTCGCAGAGGCCTCCCGATCCAGCCCCTTGGCCCGGATCTGCGGCCCGTGCGGGTGCCCGTTCGACGATCCGGACTCGTGAGCGTCCTGCGCCGACTTGAGCAGCGAGACATCCAGCTGCGGCGTGTCCCCGCCGCCGCCGTCACCGTCACTGCCGCCGTCGCCGGCGAGAGCCACGGCGCTTTCCGGAGCCGATGAAGCGGGAACCTCCTGCTCCTCGACCTGCACCTCCAGGTTGAACAGGAAACCGACCGACTCCTCCTTGATGCCCTCCATCATGGCGGCGAACATGTCGAAGCCTTCGCGCTGGTACTCGACGAGCGGGTCGCGTTGGGCCATCGCGCGCAACCCGATGCCCTCCTGCAGGTAGTCCATCTCATAGAGGTGCTCACGCCACTTGCGGTCGAGCACCGACAGGAGCACGCGCCGCTCCAGCTCGCGCAGGACTTCGGCGCCGAGTTCCTCCTCGCGCACGTCATACGCCGACTGCGCGTCAGCAGTCAGCTCCTCGATGAGGAACTCGCGAGTCAGGTCAGCCCTGGCGCCGCCGGCCTGCTCGATCGCCTCGTCGATGTCCAGCGAGATCGGGTACAGCGTCTTGAGCGCCGTCCAGAGCTGCTGGAGGTCCCACTCCTCGGAATACCCCGAGGCCGTCGCACCTTCCACGTAGCTCTTCACGACGTCGTCGATCATCGAACGGATCTGCTCCGAGAGATCCGCACCCTCGAGCACCTCACGGCGCTCCTCGTAGATCACCGTGCGTTGCTTGTTCAGGACCTCGTCGTACTTCAGGACGTTCTTGCGGATCTCGAAGTTCTGCTGCTCGACCTGCGTCTGCGCCGACTGGATCGCCTTCGATACGGCGCGTGCCTCGATCGGCACATCCTCCGGCAACCGAAGCAGGCTCATCATCGCCGCGACACGCTCACCGTTGAACCGGACCATCAGGTCGTCACCGAGCGAGAGGTAGAAGCGCGACTCGCCCGGATCTCCCTGACGACCGGAGCGACCGCGCAGCTGGTTGTCGATGCGTCGAGACTCGTGCCGCTCCGTGCCGAGCACGTAGAGACCTCCGCTGCCGACGACCTCGTTGTGTTCCAGCGCGACTTCCGCCTTCGCCTTCTCGAGTGCGCCCGGCCACGCGGCCTCGTACTCCTCTGGCGTCTCGGCCGGCGTCAGGCCACGCTCACGCAGCGCCGAGTCCGCGGCGAATTCCGGGTTGCCGCCGAGCATGATGTCGGTGCCGCGGCCGGCCATGTTCGTCGCAACGGTGACAGCACCCTTGCGGCCTGCGTTCGCGATGATCGCGGCCTCGCGTTCGTGCTGCTTGGCATTGAGAACCTCGTGCGGGATGCCCTTGCGCAGCAGCAGCGACGCGAGCCGCTCGGATTTCTGCACGCTGGCCGTGCCGACGAGAACCGGCTGGCCGGCTTCGTGCCGCTCCGCGATGTCGTCGATCACCGCACTGAACTTCGCGTCCTCGGTCTTATAGATCAGATCGGTCTCGTCGGCGCGTATCGCCGGACGGTTCGTCGGGATGGGAACGACGCCGAGCTTGTAGATCTGATGCAGCTCCGCTGCCTCGGTCTGGGCCGTTCCGGTCATGCCCGACAACTTCTCGTAGAGGCGGAAGTAGTTCTGCAGCGTGATTGTCGCCAGCGTCTGGTTCTCCTGCTGGATGCGCACGCCCTCCTTGGCCTCGATGGCCTGGTGCATGCCCTCGTTGTAGCGGCGGCCGTGCAGGACGCGGCCGGTGAACTCGTCGACGATGAGCACCTCACCGTCGGCCACGATGTAGTCGCGGTCCTTCTTGAAGAGTTCCTTCGCCTTGAGCGCGTTGTTGAGATAGCCGACCAGCGGTGTGTTCGCCGCCTCGTACAGGTTGTCAATGCCCAGCTGGTCTTCGACGAAGGCGACGCCCTCCTCGGTGATCGCCACCGTGCGCTTGCCCTCCTCGACCTCGTAATGGTCGTCCTTGCGCAAGCGCGGGGAGATTCGTGCGAACTCGAGATACCAGCGCTGGTTCTCCTCGGCCGGCCCGCTGATGATGAGCGGCGTCCGCGCCTCGTCGATCAGAATGGAGTCGACCTCGTCGACGATGGCGAAATGGTGCCCGCGCTGGACCCGGTCCTCGAGCGACCAGGCCATGTTGTCGCGCAGATAGTCGAAGCCGAACTCGTTGTTCGTGCCGTAGGTGATGTCGCAGAGGTAGGCAGCCTTGCGCTGCTCGGGCGGCATGTCGTTCGGAATCTTGCCGACGGTGAGGCCGAGGAAACGATGCACCCGCCCCATCCAGTCGGCGTCGCGGCCGGACAGGTAGTCGTTGACCGTGACGATGTGCACGCCGTCTCCGGCGAGCGCATTCAGATACGACGGGAGCGTGGCGACGAGCGTCTTGCCTTCACCCGTCTTCATCTCGGCGATGTTGCCGAGGTGCATCGCGGCGCCGCCCATGAGTTGAACCTTGTAGTGGAACTGGCCCAGGGTGCGCCGCGCGGCCTCACGGACGAGCGCGAAGGCCTCCGGCAGCAGGTCGTCGAGAGTCTCGCCGTCGCCCAGACGCTCGCGGTATACGTCGGTCAGAGCCCGTAGTTCGGCATCTGTGAAGTCGACGTAATCCCCTTCGAGTGTCTCAATGTGATCGGCGATCATGGACAGTCGCCGGACCATCTTGCCTTCACCGGCACGCAGAAGTTTCGCTAACACCACGGCCGCAATGGTACGGGCTGGCCGTGGGTGATCACGGCACAGTCACAAATCTCGGGGGCGAGGCTTGCGCCACCGGGGACAATCGTGCGCTCAGAGCCGTGAGAGGAGTCGCTGTGGCCGAGGGCCGGAGCTTTGCCGATATCGAGCTGACGACCCGCCGCCTGCTGCTCCGGCCGTGGCGGGCCGAGGACGCCTCGAGTGTCTTCGAGGCCATGCAGCACCGCCAGATGCACGAGTTCCTCTCGCTGCCGGACCCCTACACGATGCAGGATGCCGTCAGCTTCGTCAGCGAAGTTGCCAACGCGAACCGGGCCGATCGCAGCGGGCTGGGCAGTGCCGTCGTCGAGCGGGCGAGCGGTGCGGTCGTCGGCTCGGCCGACCTGCGCTACTCGAAGACGAACCTTCTCGGCGCCGACATCGGGTACGCGATCTACCCGCCGGCGCAAGGCAACGGATACGCAGCCGAGGCGACCCGCGCGCTCACCGAGTGGGGCCACACGCAAGGGCTGAACCGGATCGAGTTGCGCTGCGCGGTCACCAACCTCGCCTCCGCCGCCACGGCGCTCGCGGCGGGGTTCGCCTTCGAGGGCCTGCACCGCGCACAGCTACGCATCCCGAGTGGCGAGGTCGCGTCGGCCTGCTTTGCCCGGCTAGCCGCCGATTCCGGCGACGCGATCGCGCCGGACTTCCCCCGACTCGGCGTTCTCGACGACGGCGTCATCGGTCTGCGCGTGGTGCAGCCCGACGATGCCGAGCCGTTCTGGGAGCAGGACGCCGATCCGGAGAGCCTGCGCTTCGGATTTCGTGGGCACCCGGCGAGTCGCGACGAGGTCGCCGCCGCCACTGGTCGGGCCGGACTCGATTGGCTGGTCGGATCGCTGGCTTCGCTGGCCGTCGTCGACAAGGCGTCGGGCGGATTCGCCGGCTCGGTGCGGCTGCGGATGTCCGGTCCACCGCAAGTCGCGCGGGTGGGCTACGCGACGCATCCAGCGTTTCGGGGACGCGGCTACGCCACCCGCGCCGTCCGGTTGCTCGCCGGCTGGGCTTTCGACGTTGCCGGGCTCGTACGGCTCGAACTCGGTGCCAAGATCGAGAACATCGCCTCGCAGCGTGTTGCGCTCGCGGCCGGTTTCGCCACGGACGGCATCCGCACGGCGCGACTGCGCAACGCCGATGGCTCGTTCAGCGACGAAGCCCGCTTCGCTCTGGTGCGCTCTCAGACGGTCAGCCGGATCAACCCGTAGTCGTATGCGTGCCGGCGGTAGACGACGGAAGGCCGGCCCGACTCGACGTCGCTGAACAGGTAGAAGTCGTGACCGACCAGTTCCATCTCGAACAACGCCTGGTCGACCGTCATCGGTTTGGCGGGGTGCTCCTTCTCCCGCACGACCCGACCCGGGCCGTCGTCGGACTCGGTATCGACGTCCTCGATGTCGTCGTCGGTGATGAGGACGGTGTTGTCGACGGCGACCGCCGCGATCGAGGGCGGAGTGCGTCGACCGTGGTGTACGCGACGACGGTCAGCGGCCTGGCGAAACCGGCGCTCGAGGCGCTCAGCTGCCAGATCGAGGGCCTTGTAGAAATCTTCGGCGCACGCCTCGCTGCGCACCACCGGTCCGCGCGTGCGACAGGTGATCTCGACGTGCTGGCACCTGCCGGTCTGCCGTGGGTTTCGTTCGTGTTGTAACTCGACGTCCGTACGGATGATCTTCTGGTCGTACCGCTCGACCTTGGCTATCTTGTCTGCCACGTGTTGCCGGTAGTGGTCGGGAACGACCACGTTTCGTCCACGGACGACGATCTCCATACCCACGGCAGTGCCCATACGACCTCCAGTCGACTTGCGCCTACTTGGTCAGGTCAGGCCCACGGTAGCCCCGTCGGGTGGGACGTGCCAGAGGACGACACACCCATCGCCTCTCCTGGACTCCGCAAGGGAGTCCGTGCTATCGCTGCCACTCCCCGGACCCGCCAACCGCCCGCGCGCAACGCCCGTACTGCCTCTGCAGCAGTCGCGCCGCTCGTGACGATGTCGTCGACGACGATGGCGTCAGGCACCGCCCCTGCGCCACGCCCGTACCGCACACCCAGTGCGCCGTTCATATTGTCGGCCCGCTCGCGTGCCGACAGTCCGGCACCGTCACGCACCGGGCGCGCCAGTCGCAGGGCGTCGCATACTGGCCGATCGAGCAGCCGTCCCGACCGGCGAGCCAACCGCAGCACGTGATCGCCTCCCCGCCGCCGCACTGCCCCTGGGGAGGACGGCACGGGAACGAGTGCCGCGGCGGGCAGCGCGTCAACGGACAGCGCCAGCAGTCCCGCCAACGGTCGTGCCAACTCCAGCCGGCCGCGCTCCTTGTAGGCCAGCACGGCGGTGCGCAGCACGCCTACGTAGTGCCCGGCCGTCGTCAGCGGAACTCCCGCGACCCAGCCGCGCTCGAGGACGACACCGGCGCATGCGCGGCACAGGCTGACCGCCGGACGGCCGCATCCGACGCAGGCAGTCGGCAGGAGCAGGTCGAGCCAGGCCGACAGCAACGCCCGTTTCCGCACCGTACGACTCTGGCGGTGTGCGGCGAGCCGGCGCCAGCCTCGACCGCCACCTGTGGACGATGCCCACCCCGGCCTTCGCTACTCGAGATACACCGGGTCGGTGCCGTTCGTCCCGTTCGTGGTGCCAGGCCCGGGGCTGGCCCACTCGCCGGCTCGCCGAACCCACACCGTGGTCCCTGCCGACACCCAGGCCGGCTGGTTCGCGGCGACCGTGATCGTGTCCGGTGCCTGCGGCAGGTTGAGCACGTCGCGAGGGGTCCACAGCGAGCCGTCGACCTGAACCTCGAAGATGTTGGTGTCACCATTGACCGAACCGATGACGAACAGCTTCAACGGGTCGTTCCACGCGACGTCCTTGATCGACACACCGACCGGCGTCACCGGCTCGAGACCGTCGATGCGTACCTGGGCAGCGGACCGGACGATCGATCCCACCCACACTTGAGAGACATTCGTGCCGTCGGTGGCGGTGACGACCATGGCGACGCGCGAGCCCTCCGGGCTGAGCCGCAAAGCGGTGATCGAACCGTTGAGCTGCCCGGTCGTCACGGTCGGCTCCACCTTGACCGGCTTTGCGTCGGCTCCGCACCGGTAGATGGTCTTGCCGTCGCCCAGCCACACCTCATCGAGCCCGGGCGCCCACGCGGGCCGGGACAGCTTCCCGCTCAGCGCCGTGCGTCGCAGCCCGGTGCGGACGGTCCCGATCAGCAGCCCCGCGGCCGAGCCAATGCCCGATATCCCCGCGACGCGCAGGTCGGGCGATCCGCCGCTGGCCACTGCCGCCGAGGACAAGCCGTACGTGCCGGTCCCGACTGGTCCAGGAAGGGAGCGGCCCGCCTCGTCGACCACGCCACCGCCGCGCAGGTAGTACAACGACGGTGCCGATGTCACCGGACCGGCGGGCGACGGGTAGAGGCTCGCAGAGAACAGCGCGCCGTGCGCCGCCGGAATCGTCACCGGTTTGCCCGTGTCGGCGATGCTCAGTTCGTCGACCTCGGGCACCTGCACCAGGGTGGCAGCCAACTGCGCGGCGATCCGGCTTCGGGTCGCCGCATTGAGCTGGCCCGCCCCCGGGATGCTGATCACTGACGGTGCCCCGCCCGCACCCACCGCGACAGTCACCCGCGACGGGTCGAGCTGAGGAAACTCAGTCGTCACCGCGTTCTGCAGTTCCGGTCGAGGGCCAGAGACCAGCTGGGTCACGAGCCAGCCGGCCAGCGCACCGGTGTCGGTGATAGCGGTGAAGCGCGGATCGGGCACGAGGTGTTGTTCGGCCAGGTCGTAGAAGTAGAGCTCGCGCTGGGTGTACAGCCGCTTGAAGTCGAACAGGTTGAGCGGAACGCCCGGGAGGAGCGAGGCGATCCGCCACTCCCCCTTCACCTGCTGGAGGCCGTACTGCGATCGAATCGCGTTCGGGCCGCCCGTTCCATCACCCGTCAGATCGGGTCGGTAGGTGCCCGAGGCGCTGATCGCTCCGATCGGCCGACCCGAGACATCGATCGAGCCGGACTGCGAGGTCGCAGTCGTGAAGTTCCCGATCGTGAACTCGTCGACGATGTTCACGGTCGTGTCCGACCAGCGGTTGCTTGCATCGGTGGTGAGGAAGCCACGCGCAGCGGTGTGGTGTGGGTCGTTCGTCGCCGCGGCTCTGAGGAAATCGGAGACGATCGTTCGCGGGTCGGCACCCGGCGGAGGCGTCAGGCTGAGGTCGTCGGTTGCCGCTGGGGCACCGACCTTGTTCACGACTTGCGGCGTCGAATTGGAGGGCACGGCGGTGCACCCAGCCAGCAGGGATGCCGCCGTCACTGCGGCCAGCAGCGCGGGAAGTGCGCCCGCACGACGGCGGCGTATCGGACGGCTCATTCCAGATCCTCGTCGGCATCCAGATCGTCGGGATCCAGCGGGAGTGGCGACGCCATCAACGTGTGCCCCGCGTGCCTCGGCAGCGTCAGCCGGAACTGCGCCCCCTTGCCGCGCTCGCCCCAGGCCTGTAGCCAGCCGTCGTGCAGCCGCGCATCCTCGAGACTGATCGCGAGCCCTAGCCCGGTGCCCCCCGTGAGGCGACTTCGCGACGGGTCGCCACGCCAGAACCGGTTGAACACCAGCCCTGCCTCTCCGGGGCGTAATCCCACACCGTGATCGCGCACAGTCACAGCGGCACAGTTCTCATCCGAAGCGACCGTGATCTCGACCGGCTTGCCCTCACCGTGATCGAGGGCGTTTCCGAGCAAGTTGCGCAGGATCCGCTCGACGCGGCGCGAGTCCATGTCGACAAGCACCGGCTGATCGGGTTCGTTCACGACGATGTCACTGCCGTGCCGTTCGGCGATCGCACGATGCGACTCAACCGTGATGCCCACGAGTCCGCGCAGGTCCGCCGTCTCGGATTCCAGATGCGCCACACCGGCGTCGTACCGCGATATCTCCAGCAGATCCGCGAGCAGGGACTCGAACCGATCCAGCTGCGTGTGCAGGAGCTCGGCCGAGCGGCCCAGCTCAGGTGGGAACTCGGCGCGACTGGCATGCAGCAACTCGGAGGCCATCCGGATCGTCGTCAGCGGCGTGCGCAACTCATGCGAGACGTCGCTGGTGAACCGGCGTTGCAATCGGGACAGATCCTCGAGGCGCCGAATCTGGCGCTGCAGGCTGCCGGCCATGTCGTTGAACGACTGCCCCAGCCGGGCGATGTCGTCAGAGCCCTGCACCTTGATCCGCTGCGAAAGGTCACCGGCGGCGAGCCGGCCCGCCGTTTGAGCGGCCACCCGCACCGGTCGCACCACCTGCCGGGTCACGAGCAACGCGATACCGAGCACCAGCAGAACCAGTGCAAGCCCGGACAGGAGGACGGTCCGCTGGACCAGGGCGATCGTCTGCTGCTCGCTCGTCAGTGGAAAGAGGTAGTACAGCTCGAAAAGCCCCGTCAGTGCCTGCACGGGTTCACCGACGATCAGGCCAGGTTCGGGCTTGCCGCCGGCAGTCGCCTGAACCGGCGCGTACTGAAACGCGAGGTTGCCGCCCTGTACCAGCTTGCGCAGCCCGATCGGGACGACGGCGTCACCCTGACCAGATGCCGACTCGATCGCGATGGAGAAGAACCCGGCGCTGTTGCCGCTTGCGGTGAGGGTCGACGTGATGTCCAACTGCGCGGTCTCGACGGCGCCCGCGTTGTCGGCCGAGACGGTCGCCAGAGCGCCCCTGGCCGAAGCGAGACCGATCTTCGCCTGGCTGATCGCCGCCTGCTTCTTGGTACGCAGGATGCCGCCCGAGACCTGATCGACGAGCAGGATGCCGATGACCAGGACGACCAGACCGGTCACCAGCACCGTCGTCGCACCGACCCTCAGCTGCAGCGAATGCCGCCAGGCGTACACGGCCGAACGCGCAGTGGACCGACCCCAGTTGACGACGCGCTGTCGCACGCCGCCCGATTCCGCCGGGCGGCGCGCCCAGCCGAGCGCGCGACCGGGGCGGAGCTGTGTCACGGAGGCCCGGCTTTGTAGCCGACTCCTCGAACTGTCAGAACGACCTCGGGGCGCTCGGGGTCGCGCTCGACCTTCGAGCGGAGCCGCTGTACATGGACGTTCACCAGCCGAGTGTCAGCCGCGTGGCGGTAACCCCATACCTGCTCGAGCAGCACCTCACGAGTGAAGACCTGGCGTGGCTTGCGGGCGAGCGCGACGAGGAGATCGAACTCGAGAGGGGTGAGGCCGATCGGGTTGCCGTCGCGGATCACCTGGTGGGCCGGCACGTCGATCTGAACCGGGGAATCGGCGGGGCCGATCGACAGGCTCTCGCTGGCCAGTTCCTCGTGATGGCGCAGCCGGGCCCGCATGCGGGCCACCAGCTCCTTCGGCTTGAACGGTTTCACCACGTAGTCGTCGGCACCGGATTCCAGGCCTAGCACGACGTCGACGGTGTCGCTCTTGGCTGTGAGCATGATGATCGGCGTGCCGCTTTCGGCTCGTATCGCCCGGCAGACGTCGATGCCGGACAAACCCGGCAGCATCAGGTCGAGCAACACGATGTCGGGCTTGGACTCCCGGAAGGCCTGAAGCGCCCGGGTGCCGTCCGGGACGAAGGCCGGCTCGAAGCCGTCCGTGCGCAACACGATGCCGAGCATCTCGGCGAGGGCGGAGTCATCGTCGACGACCAGGACGCGTGGTTTCACGCCCACATCGTGACACCTCGCACCCCAAATGCGGTGATCCGCCACCATCGGGTCGTGATCGACGACGCCGGACACGCGGTGCGCTGTCGCAGTTACCGCGCGAGGGGCAGATGCGTCGATGCCCGATTGATCAGACTTAACGCAAATCCAGCGGTCTGATCATCTTCCCGCCGTCACAGATAGCTGGTAGGGATTGTCCGTCCTGATCGGGTTCGTCTTCTCGTGGAGGTATTCGTGCTCAGATCGCGTGTCTCGCTCGTCACCAGGATCACCGTGGTCACAGCCGTCGTTGCTGTTGCTGCCCTGGTCGCCGCCGGCCCGGCGTCGGCCGCCGGCGCCCGGTATGTCGCCCTCGGCGATTCCTACGCCTCCGGTGTCGGTTCCGGCAGCTACACCTCCTCCAGCGGCAGCTGCCTGCGCAGCACGCTCGCCTACTCCCAGCTCTGGGCCAACGCGCACGCCCCGGCGTCCTATGTGTCGGTGGCGTGCAGCGGCGCGAAGACGACCGATGTCAACGCCAACCAGCTCTCGGCGCTCAGCTCCACAACCACGCTCGTCAGCATCACCATCGGGGGCAACGACGTGGGGTTTTCCACCGTCATGGAGGACTGCGTCATCTACAGCACCGACACCTGCGTGAGCGAGGTCAACGCAGCCGAGAACACGGCACGCACGTCGCTGCCGGGCTGGCTCGACACCACCTACAACGGCATCCGCAGCCGGTCGCCGAACGCCCGCGTCGTGGTGGTGGACTACCCGCGCTTCTACCACGACCTGTGGTACTGCATCGGTCTCAGCAGCACCGATCGCAACAAGATCAACGAAGGTGCGGACGTGCTCGACGGGGTCATCCAGGCGGCCGCAGCCCGACACGGCTTCTCCTTCGCCGACGTGCGCTCCGCGTTCGCGAACGGGCACGAGATCTGTGACAGCAACTCGTGGCTGCACTCCATCGATTGGAGCAACATCACGCAGTCGTACCACCCGACCGCTGCCGGTCAGTCGGGCGGATACTTCCCGGCCTTCTCGGCCTACGCCGGAAGCTAGCCGCTGATCACCCGCCGGCGACCGAGGGCAGCACGAGCACTTCGGCGCCGGCGGGCACGGCCGCGGAATTGCCGCCGGCGCGACGAACATCCTCGCCGTCGACGTAGAGGTTCACGAATCGGCGCAGCTGGCCCTGCTCGTCGCGGATACGCCGCACCAGGGCCGGCTTCAGCTCGGCGAGCGCATCGAGCAGGTCGCCGACCGTTGCGCCGGAAGCCACCGCGACCTCGACGTGTGCCGACCCGTCGGTGAACTGCCGCAATGCCGCCGGCACGACGACCCGCGCCGCCGCGGGCTCGCTCACGAGATCTGTGCCGCGCGCACGCACAGCACGTCGGGCAGGTGAGCAGCCACGAGCGCCCACCCGGCGCCTTCGTCGGAACTGGCGTAGACGTCGCCGTTGCGCGTTCCGAAGTACACGCCGGCGGGTTCGCCGTCGTCGGTGCACATCGCGTCGCGCAGCACGATCCCGTAGTAGTCCTGCTGCGGAAGTCCGTGCCCCAGTGGCGTCCACGAGGCCCCGGAATCCTCGGTGCGGAAGACCCGGCAGGCCCGCCCCGGGGGCAGCCGTTCGCGGTCAGCGGTGACCGGGAAGTTGTAGGCGACCTCACCCTTGCGCGGATGCGTGACCATGGCGAAGCCGAAGTCGGTCGGGAGATCAGCGGCGATCGACGTCCACGACATCCCGTCGTCGTCACTTCGGTAGACGCCGTGGTGATTCTGCAGGAACAGGCGATCAGGTTCGGCCGCGTCGCGGGCAACCTTGTGCACGCACTGGCCGAACTCGGGCCACGGATCGGGCGAGAAGGAAACCTTCACGCCTCCGTTCGACGCCGACCACGTGCGGCCCGCATCCTGGGTGCGGTACACGCCACCGGTGGACATCGCGACGAGTACGCGGTCGCGATCGGTCGGGTGCGGCAGCACGGTATGGATCGCCGCCCCACCGAATCCCGCCCCCCAATCCGGTCTGTGCGGGTGGTCCCACAGCTCGCGGACGAACCGGAAGTGCTCGCCGCCGTCCTCACTGCGGAACAATCCCTGGGGCTCGCTGCCGGCCCACACGACACCGGGCTCGGCCGCTGACGGCGCCAGCTGCCACACCCGGGCGAGCGAGGTGCCGGTGTCCTCGGGGAATGCGATCGCCCCCTCGTCCGGCTCGACCCAATTGGCACCGAGATCGTCACTGCGGAAGACCGACGGCCCCCAGTGCTCGCTGGTCGCGGACACGAGCAGCCTCGGCGTGTCACCCCGGGTGTCGATGGCGACGGCATAGACACCGTTCATCAGGAACGCCGGCTCGGACATCTGCCAGGTGCTGCGATCGGTGCTGCGGGCCAGGAGAAGGCCCTTGGTCGTGCCGATCGCGAGGAGGAACTCAGCCATGCACCCGAGCCTGGCATGTTCCCCCGACAACGCAGAAGCCCTGAGTCAACTTTCGGCTCTGCCCGGTCTGAACAGGTGTACTACAGCGCCCGTGCGTGCCAATCTGGCGCCATGACCGCGACAGCCCGCTCGGGTAAGCCGGTCCAGCGGGCAGCGAACGCCGCCGCACCGTTCCTGGCCGGCGCAGCCGTCGCGGTGGCGCTCGGGGTATACGCGAAGGTGCACGATCCAGCCCTGCGCCCGCTCTTCCTGGCGGGCTTCTCGGGCATGTTGCAGATGAAGACCTGGTTCGCGACGGCCGCACTCACGCTCGTCCTTGTTCAGGTGGTCACGGCGTCCTGGATGTGGTCACGCCTACCCTTCGTCGGCGACGCGCCACGCGCCGTGTCGACGGTGCACCGCTACAGCGGCGCCGCCGCGTTCGCCCTGAGCCTGCCGGTCGCCGTGCACTGCCTCTGGTCGCTCGGATTCGTGAGCACGACGCCTCGCGTGCTGGTGCACAGCGTCATGGGTTGTGCCTTCTACGGCGCGTACGCAGCCAAGATGCTCGGCCTCCGGACGCGAAACCTGCCGGGCTGGGCGTTGCCCGTACTTGGGGGCCTGACGTTCGCCGCGTTCGTCGTGGTGTGGCTGACCTCCGCGATGTGGTTCTTCACCCGGTCAGGACTTCCGCTCACGTGAGCATTGACCAGGCCATCACCCGGCGCTCGGCGCTGACGGCATCCGCAATCGTCGTAGCGGGCGGGGTCCTGGGGTTCGCGATCGCGCGCAACAGTTCCGCCGCCACCACGCCCAAAGGAACCACCGCGGCCAATGCGTACGCCAACCCGCCGAGCGGATCGGGTCAGCGCCTCGTCGCCGTATCCGACGTTCCGGACGGTGGTGGCGTCGTGCTCACCAACCCGGCCGTCGTGATCACCCGACAGGGTCAACAGGTGCAGGCGTTCTCTGCCGTGTGCACCCACCAGGGCTGCCACGTCGACAATGTCGCCACCGGGTCGATCCGTTGCCCATGTCACGGCAGCAGGTTCGACGCCGGCACGGGCGCGGTTACCAATGGGCCGGCGTCCACTCCACTGCCGCGGGTCGCCGTCACCGTCCGCAACGGCGAGGTGTTCTCCGGATGAGGTTGTGGGCTGCGCTTCCGACGGCTTTGTGGCTGCTCGCCGCCGGTTTTGCGATCGGCGTCCTCATCGCGCTGCACTGAACTCGCTGAAAGACTTCGGGGAGAGTTCACACCGCTCAGCGCGGCGAACTCTCCCCGAAGTGTCGAGACGATCAGTAGCGGTAGTGCTCCGGCTTGTACGGACCGGCGACATCCACGCCGATGTACTCGGCCTGCGACTTCGTCAGCGACGTGAGCTTTGCACCGACCGCGTCGAGATGCAGGCGGGCCACCTTCTCGTCGAGATGCTTCGGCAGGGTGGTCACCGTCGGCTTGCCGTCCACGAGGTAGGCGTCGGGGTTCTTGTTGATCTCGATCTGCGCGATGGTCTGATTGGAGAACGACGCGCTCATGACGAAGGACGGGTGACCCGTCGCGTTGCCCAGGTTCAGCAGTCGGCCTTCGGACAGCACGATGATCGAATGCCCGTCGGCGAACCGCCACTCGTGCACCTGCGGCTTGACCTCGATCTTCTGGACGCCCGGCAGCTTCGCCAGGCCCGCCATGTCGATCTCGTTGTCGAAGTGGCCGATGTTGCCGACGATCGCCTGGTGCTTCATCTGCGACATGTGATCGGCCATGATGATGTCCTTGTTGCCTGTGGCGGTGACGAAGATGTCGGCCTTGCTGACGATCTCGTCGAGGGTCACAACCTCCAAGCCGTCCATCGCGGCCTGCAGCGCGCAGATCGGATCGACCTCGGTCACGACGACGCGTGCACCCTGGCCGCGCAGCGACTCGACGCAGCCCTTGCCGACATCGCCGTATCCGAACACGACGGCCAGCTTGCCGGCGATCATCACGTCGGTGCCCCGGTTGATGCCGTCGATCAACGAGTGGCGGCAGCCGTACTTGTTGTCGAACTTCGACTTGGTGACCGAGTCGTTCACGTTGATCGCCGGGAAGAGCAGCGTGCCCGCCTTCTCGAACTCGTACAGGCGGTGGACGCCCGTCGTGGTCTCCTCGGTGACGCCGATGATGTCGGCGGCCATCCGGGTGTACTTGCCGGGATGGTCGACGATCGAGCGGCGCAGCGTATCGAGGATGATGCCGTACTCCTCGGAGTCGTTCTCATCCGTCGTCGGCACTGCCCCGGTCGCCTCGAACTCGACGCCCATGTGGATCAGCAACGTCGCGTCGCCACCGTCGTCGACGATCGAGTTCGGTCCGGTGCCGTCCGGCCAGGTGAGCATCTGCTCGGTGCACCACCAGTACTCCTCGAGCGTCTCGCCCTTCCAGGCGAACACCGGGATGCCCTGGGGGTTGTCGGGCGTGCCGTTCTTCCCGACCACGATCGCCGCGGCGGCGTGGTCCTGGGTGGAGAAGATGTTGCAGCTGACCCAGCGCACATCGGCGCCGAGGGCGGCGAGCGTCTCGATCAGGACGGCCGTCTGCACGGTCATGTGCAGCGAACCGGCCACCTTCTTGCCCTTCAGCGGCTGGCTCGGGCCGAACTCGCGGCGCAGTGCCATCAGGCCGGGCATCTCGTGCTCGGCGAGGTCGATCTCCTTACGGCCGAACGTGGCGAGTGACAGGTCGGCGACCTTGAAGTCGGTGACGCTGCCGGCCGTGTCGGCGGTGAGCGTGACGGTCACGGAGTCTCCAGTGTTGTCTCGGGGTACGCGGGCGATGGGTGTTACCGGGTGTTGCGATTCATCGATGGCCAGCCGCCGGTAGATGTCGGCGTCCGGTGGTGCGGCAGAGCGGTGGATCGGGCCGAACCATTCGTCGACGGCGCGGGCGACGACGGGATCGGTGCGCATACGCAGTTCGAATGCCAGGTCGGTGATGCCCAGGTCGTGGCCGTCGAGGAGTTCACGCAGCTTCTGCAGCCGCTCGACCTGCCGCGGGCCGTAGTGGCGGTGACCTCCCGGAGTGCGCAGGGCGGCAACCAGGCCGGCCTTCTCGAGATAGCGCAGCATTCGTTGCGACCAGCCGGTTGCCTCGGCTGCCTGCTGGATCGTCAACGACTGCATCACGGCCAAGCTACCACGATCGTGTCAAGTTTGCCGATCGGCGCCGACGGTCACGAGGAACGCCTGGCCGGCGCCGGTGAGGGTGAATGCGGCCTCGCGGGCGGGGACGAAGGCCGCCCGGCCGGGCAGCAGGCTGACCCGATCACCGGCAGCGACGATCTCGAGCGCACCGGACACGCACAGCACCAGGTAGGGCTGGGAGCTGGTCCCGGCGGCACAGGATCCGAGGGCGGCACCTGGCTTGCGGTACCCGTCGAGATCGACGGAGGTGACGCGGAAATCCGGAACCGGGGGCTGAAATTCGCTACCCGTGCCGTCGGTTCGGTCCGGGGCGAATCTCGGCTGGGCCAACGGGGTGAAGTCAGCGACTGTCAACAGCGCGTCGAGATCGATGTGCTTCGGCGTGAGGCCGCAGCGCAGCACGTTGTCACTGTTCGCCATGACCTCGACGCCCATGCCCCTGAGGTAGCAGTGCACATTGCCGGCACCGAGGTAGATCGCCTCTCCGGGTTCGAGTCGTACGTCGTTGAGCAGGAGCGACAGCGCGACGCCGATGTCATCCGGGAAGTCCGCGTTCGCCATCGCCACCGCGCGAGCCGCGCCGGCCCACTCAGGATCGTCGAGCAGCCGCCCGGCTTGCGCCACGACCGACCGCACGATCGGCACCGGATCGTCGGCCCGAAGCAGCCAGGTGAAGGCGTCTTTCAGATCGCCGGCCGCCAGTGCAGTGCGCACCGGAATCAGTGGGGCGCACCCGAGGGCGTCGAGCAACCGCAGCGTGTCGGCGCATTCGCGAAAACCGCACAGCGCGTCGAAGGGCGTCAGCGCACACAGTAGTTCGGGCTTGTGGTTCGCATCGCGGTAGAGGCGATCGGGTGCGTCGCGCGCGAGGCCGAGCGCATTCTCGGCCTCGAAGCCGGCGCGCGCCTGATCGAGCGTCGGGTGCACCTGAATCGAGAGCGCCCGCTCCGCCGCGAGCACCTTGGTCAGGAACGGCAGGCGGCCGTCGAACCGGTCGGCGACAGCCGTTCCGAGCAGCGCGGCCGGTTCGGTGGCTATCAGCGTGTCGAGTGCCACGCCCTCCGACACGACGTAGGACGGGTCGTCCTCATGGGCTCCGAACCACAGTTCGGCGATGGGCCGGCCGTCTGGTTCGGCGCCGAGCAGTCGCGGAATGAGCGTGGGCGATCCCCAGGCGTAGTTGCGCTCGACGCCCTCGACGGCGAACACGGCGGGCCACTCAGCCATCCGTCGGCCGATCGACGTCCGGTTCGAGGTAGATGACGCGGGCCGACGGAACGGCGCTGCGTACGCGGGCCTCCGCTGCGTCGATGGCCGCGGCCGCCTCAGCGAGCGTTGCGGTTGGCGGCATCGCCACCTTGGCGGCGACGAGCAGTTCGTCGGGACCGAGGTGAAGGGTGCGCAAGTGGATGACCCGGTCGATGCCGGGACCGAGCAAGCCGGAGCCGATCGCGGCGACGTCGCGCGGTGCCGCCGATTCTCCGACCAGCAGGCTCTTGGTCTCGATCACAAGGACGACCGCGACGGTGATGAGAAGCAGACCGATTCCAGTCGTCCCGATGCCGTCCCATACCCGCGCGCCGGTGGCCGCGGACAGCCCCACGCCGCCGAAGGCGAGGAGCAGTCCGATCAGGGCGGCTACGTCTTCGAGGAGCACGACCGGAAGCTCAGGGATCTTCGCGTGCCGGATGAATCCCAGCCAGCTGTCCGCACCTTTCAGCTGGGTGGATTCCCGCACTGCGGTACGCAGCGAGAAGCCCTCGAGGCCGACGGCGACCAGCAGCACGACGATCGCGACGAGTGGGGAGTCGAGGTGATGCGGGTGACGGATCTTCTGCACCCCCTCGTAGAGGGCGAACAATCCTCCGGCGGAGAACAACATCAGCGCCACGAGGAAGCCGTAGACGTACCGGTCGCGCCCGTAGCCGAACGGATGCTCCGGTGTGGCGCGGCGTCGCGCAGACCGCGCCCCGAGGAGCAACAGCCCCTGATTGCCGGAGTCGACGACCGAATGCACACCCTCGGCGAGCATCGACGCCGAGCCGGTGACGGCGAACGCGACGAACTTGATGACCGCAATGCCGAGGTTCGCACCCAGCGCCGCGATGACCGCTCGCGACCCCCCGTGCGCACTCATCGGTTGGTTGCCTTCATCCGGTCAGTGCGCCAGTTCGGCCGGAGTTCGGGCGCCGGGATCAAGACCCAGGCCGAAGGCGAGGTAGGCGGCGGTGAACTCACCGAACGCCGCGGAGGCACCGAAGCGCGCCAGCGGATTCGCGCCCTCGGGCACGTCGACACTGGAGGAACGCAGCCCCATTTCCCGGGCTAGCTGGTGCAACGCTGCCGCCGCCCGCCGCGCCGCGACCTCGTCGAGCTGGATGCGGGCGCCGGATCGATCACCGAGACCGGGGTCGTCGGGCGATCCGTCGTCGCCGACGACGAGCAGTCGCGCGCGGCGGACGTGTCCGGCATCGTTGCGGTCGCGGAAGAAGTCGTCGGCCGCCGCCGGACCTGCGCCACGGAGCAGCGCCCCCGCGCGGGCGACGCCGTCGGGAAGGCTCACCGACACCGCCTCGACCCCTGCGCACAGCTGCAACGCGTCGGCGGTCGCCCGCGCCGCCACGCTTGCCAGCGCGCCGGCCCCGACGATCAACGGAATCGAGTCGGCGAACTCGACCGCCAGTGACTTGGCCGGGTTGGTGAAGGCGTCACCGCTCGGGCGGCAGGCCTCTGCCGTCTCGTCGAGCGCATCGGCGATCGCATCGAAGACCTCGCGGGAGATCTGATGAATGCCGAGGGCGTCGAGCGCCTGCAGCAGGGGCGTCAGCACGGCCCAACGCGCGGCGCGCACATTCAGGTCGGGGGGTAGCTCATGCAACGGCGCACGGCCCGCAGCGGCTGCGACCTGTGAACCGGCCGGTGCGACGACCGCCATCGCCAAGCCGCGCCTGGCCCCCTGCTCGGCGAGCTCTGCAAGCCGTGGATGCCGACCGTCGACCGCGCCGATGAGCAGGGCGTCGGCCGGCCCGGCCCACCGCGGCAGCTCGACGCCGTGCCACGGCAACGCCGGGGTGGCCTCGCAACTGAGCCTGGTGACCAACCGCAACGCGGCGGACGGCGGGGCGTCGCTGGCGACGAGGAGCGCACGCGGCATGTCGCCGCGCAGCCGCTCGACACCGAAGTCGTCGCGCAGCTCGACGGCACGCCGAACCTGTGCACCGGCAGAGGCCAGCGTGCGGAGCAGGCGCTGCTCGTCACGCCGCTCCAGCAGATCGGCGTCGTCGAGAACGGCTTCATCAAACATCTGCGTCGTGCACCATCGAGGTCAGGTTCGCTTGCCGAGCCCGTTGGGGCCTGGCGTCGCGTCGTCGAGCAGCAGCACCGGTATGTCCTCCAGGATCGGAAATGTCGACGCGCAGTGGGTGCACACCAGGATCTGTCGACCGGCGCGCTCCTCGAGGCGCAGCGGGGCGTGATCGTCGCTCGGGCAGGCCAGCAGGTCGAGCAGTGCTGTGTCGATGGGCATGTCGCTCCTTGTCGGCGTCGACGGATCGGTACGAGATCAGCTGCGGATGAGGGCCAGCACGTCGTCGCGGACGGCCGACATCGAGGCCTCGTCCGGACCTTCGACGTTCAGGCGCAGCAACGGCTCGGTGTTGGACGCCCGGACGTTGAACCAGCTGCCGTCGGGCAGCTCGATGGTCAGCCCGTCCAGCTCGTCGATGGAACTCGCACGCTCTGCGAAGGCGGCGCGGACGGCGTCGAGGCGGCGCTGCTGATCGTCAACCGTCGAGTTGATCTCGCCGGACGCGGCGTAGCGCGTGTACTGCGCGGTGAGGTCGGCCAGGGTGCCGGGTTGCTCGCCGAATGCAGCGAGCACGTGCATCGCCGCCAGCATGCCGGTGTCGGCGAACCAGAAGTCTCGGAAGTAGTAGTGCGCGGAATGCTCGCCGCCGAACACGGCGTTCGTGCGCTTCATCTCTGCCTTGATGAACGAGTGGCCGACGCGCGTGCGCACGGGCTCGCCGCCGTTCTCGCGAATCACCTCAGGGACGGCATGCGAGGTGATCAAGTTGTAGATGACGACCGACCCCGGCGATTTCGCCAACTCGCGCGAAGCGACGAGAGCGGTTACTGCGCTCGGCGACACCGCATTGCCCGCAGCGTCGACCACGAAGCAGCGGTCGGCGTCGCCGTCGAACGCCAGACCGAGGTCAGCGCCCTCGGCGACCACGGCGCGCTGCAGGTCGACGAGATTCTTCGGCTCGAGCGGGTTGGCCTCGTGATTCGGGAAGGTGCCGTCGAGATCGAAATACAGCGGGACGATCGTGAGTGG
Organism: Jatrophihabitantaceae bacterium; assembly: GCA_035999365.1. Taxonomy (GTDB): domain Bacteria; phylum Actinomycetota; class Actinomycetes; order Mycobacteriales; family Jatrophihabitantaceae; genus DASYGT01. The sequence continues at coordinate 24,363 of DASYGT010000058.1, read as the reverse complement.
CAGCGCCGCAAGCACCGTGTCGCCGAGGACGGCGGGCACCGTGTAGCCGCCCATCCCGTTGCCGGCGTCGACGACCACCTTCAGGGGCCGGATGCCGCGCAGGTCGACGAGACCACGCAGGTAGGCGGCGTACTCCGGCAGCAGATCAACCTGCTCGACCGTCCCCGCGACCTCGGCGGGCGGCAGTCCCCCGGCCAGCAGCGCACCAGCGCGTGCACCGATCTCGGCCAACCCGGTGTCCTGCCCGATGGCGACGGCGCTGGCGCGGCACATCTTGATCCCGTTGTACTGCGCGGGGTTGTGGCTGGCAGTGAACATCGCGCCGGGGAGATCGAGGTGGCCGGAGGCGAAGTAGAGCATGTCCGTCGAGCCGAGGCCGGCTTCGACGACCGACGCACCCCGGTGCAGGGCCCCCTCAGCGAAGGCGCGGGCCAAACCCGGTCCCGAGTCGCGCATGTCGTGCGCAGTGACGATCTTCTTCGCACCCGTGACGTCGACGAACGCCGCCCCGATCGCCCGCGCTATCGGCTCGTCGAGCTGATCGGGCACGGTCCCGCGCACGTCGTACGCCTTGACGATCGTCGAGAGGTCCACAACTGCCGAGCCTACCGACGACTGCGTCGGCGCCTCGGCGCCGGCTCAGCAGGCCGGCCTGCGCGAACGGTCAGTGCGCCGGCGGGACGACGCGAAGGTGGCCGCGTCGACCGGTGGCGGCCTCCAGCTCGCCGTCCTCACCCGCAGCGGGCTCGATGCGGGCGGCCTCGCGGACGGCGTCGGCGAGAGCCTCGAGATCGTCGGCATGCGGGATCGGGGCCGGGAACTCGCCCTCGTGCCGCAGCACCTCCCAGCCGCGGGGAACGGTCAACCGCACGGCGTGCTCTTCGCACAGGTCGTAGGAATGCGGCTCGGCGTAGGAGGCCAGCGGTCCCACGACCGCAGTGAGGTCGGCGTGGGCGTAGGTGAGGGTCGCGACGGCGGGACGGCCGCACCCCGTGCGACTGCAACTGCGGAGCGTCCTCACAGCCCGGCACACTATCGGTGCGATGGGCGCGAACGGCCGTTTCGCCGGTGTTCGGCGCCGTCGTGTCGCGCCGGGTCGCCGTAGGCTGACCGCGTGCGTATCGATCCGCGGTCCCGCAGGCACCCGGCAGCCCGCCGAACCCGCCGGGACCGCCGCGGACGTGGGGTACGTGGCGGGATCGCCCCGAAGGCGATTCCGATCAGCCGTAGCCCGAGCGAAGTATTCGACGATCTCGTCCTCGACGCCGTGGACGAGCTGGAGGACCGCTGGTCGGCAGAGCTGGCCGGGGTGGAGTTCGCCGTCGAGGACGTGCCGCCGGTGCTGGATCCCGCTGTCGACGATGTCGACGCGGGCGTCGTCGTCGATCGCGGCATCCCGCTCGGGCGGCTGTTTCGCACCGGGCTGGGCGGTGTCTCACGCCCCGTGGTGCTCGTGTACCGGCGGCCGCTGGAGGCGCGAGCGGCAGATCGCGACGACCGCGCCGACCTGGTGTTCGCCGTGGTCGCAGAGCTGGTGGCCGAATTGCTCGGCCGCGACATCGACGAGATCGACCCGCTGTAGCGGCTAGACGGCGCGCCGCTTGAGGCGCCGGCGCTCACGTTCGGAGAGCCCGCCCCAGATGCCGAACCGCTCGTCCTTGTGCAGGGCGTACTCCAGGCACTCGCCGCGGACCTCGCACCCGGTGCAGATCTTCTTCGCCTCACGCGTCGATCCGCCCTTCTCTGGGAAGAAGGCCTCCGGATCGGTCTGCGCGCACAAGGCGCGCTCCTGCCAGCTCGCTTCGTCGGGAAGACCGAAGAGCTCGGACAGTTCGTGATCGGCAAGATTGCCTGCTAGGTCCGCCATGGCGTCCTCCTGGGTCCCTCGGCTCGCCGTGAACGACACGTAGGGAATTACACGCGTGTCGTTCCCGTTCGTCAAGCCGAGACTCTGTTACGTGGCCGGAACTGGACAGGCCGTATCATGCGAAACCCGGGCATAGCCCCCGCGTCCGGCCCTGCGTCAGCGTCCTCACGCGCCGGCGACCGCCTCCTGGGCGGCCCGAGCGAGTGCCTCGACCACTATGGCCACCACCGGTCGGGCGAGTGTTGCCGACCGCGCGGCGGCTGTCAGCCGGCGCCGAAGCGCCGGTGACCGCAGTGGCGTAGCCACGATCGGAGCAACGCCGCTGGGCACCGAAAACCTCGGTAGCACGGCGACACCGTGCCCGGCGCCGACCGCGCGCGCCAGCAGGAGCATGTCATCGGTCTGCCACCGCACGTCGGGCTCAAATCCGGCAGCGCGGCAGGCCGAACGCACCGCCTGACCGCACGCCGCATCCTCCGGCGGCATCACCCAGGCGGCATCGGCAAGCTCGGCGAGGGCGGGCACCCGTTTGCCCCGATCGCTTTCGGGGCGTACGAGCACAAGCGGTTCGGCGCACAGCTCCCGTGCGGACACGAAATCCGGAAGTGCGAGCGGGACGTAGTCGTACTCGTCGACGATCGCCACGTCGACGTCGCCGGCGAGCAGCAGGTCGAGCGCGGCCACCGGCTCGACCGCCGTGATCGACAGCGCGATACCGGGATGGGCGTCGGCGAGGTGCCCGACGGCTGCCGACACGAACGTCGCGGCGGCGGACGCCACCGATGCCACGGCAACCGGGCCCGAGACAACGCCGCCCATTCGATCGAGGTCGGCGCGGGCGGCCGCCAGGACGTCGAGCACCTCGTCCGCACGCACGACCAGCGCATGGCCGGCCCCGGTGAGCGAAACGCCACGTGGCGACCGGTCGATCAGCGACGTGCCCGCCTCGCGTTCGAGCACGGAAAGCTGCTGCGACACCGCTGACGGCGTCAGCCCCAGCGATCGGGCGGCAGCGGCGATGCTGCCCCGCAGGGAGACCTCGCGCAGCAGCCGCAGTCTGCCGACATCCAGCGCCGCCTCGCCGTTAGACATAAGAACAACTTACGGCATAGACTGAGTAGCCGTAAGTATCTTCTTCCCCCAAACTTTGCCCGGAGACTTCCATGACGATCCCCGCCCACAGCGACCTCGCCGTCGACACTGCAGCCATCCTCGGCCGCCTCGGCGTCACCGCGTTGTCCAGCGATGGCGACCTCGTCGCCCGCTCGCCGATCACTGGTGGCGAGCTGGGCCGGGTGCGTTCACACACCCCGGCCGACGTCGCGGCCACCGTCGACGCGGCGCACACCGCCTTCCGCCAATGGCGCTCAGTTCCGGCCCCGGTCCGTGGCCGGCTCGTCCGCGAACTCGGGGAACTGCTGCGCGAGCACAAGTCCGATCTCGGCGCCCTCGTCTCGATCGAGGCCGGCAAGATCCGCTCCGAGGGCCTCGGTGAGGTGCAGGAAATGATCGACATCTGCGATCTCGCAGTCGGTCTGTCTCGCCAGCTGTTCGGACTGACCATCGCGTCCGAGCGCCCAGGCCACCGCATGATGGAACAGTGGCACCCGCTCGGTGTCGTCGGTGTCATCAGCGCCTTCAACTTTCCCGTCGCAGTCTGGTCGTGGAACGCAGCGCTCGCGTTCGTGTGCGGCGATCCGGTGATCTGGAAGCCGTCGGAGAAGACGCTGCTCACCGCCCTCGCGTGCCAAGCGCTCGTCAGCGAGGCAGCCCGTCGCGCCGGCGCACCCGCAGAGATCTCCTCGCTCGTTCTCGGTGACGCAACCGTGGGCACCGCTCTTGTCGACGATCCCCGGGTGGCTCTGATCAGCGCTACCGGCTCGACCCGCATGGGCAAGGCCGTTGCACCGCGCGTTGCCGCACGCTTCGGCCGCCTGCTGCTCGAACTGGGTGGCAACAACGCCGCGATCGTCACCGAGTCGGCCGACCTCGACCTGACTGTTCGTGGGTTGGTCTTCTCCGCGGCCGGCACTGCAGGTCAGCGGTGCACCACGCTTCGGCGCGTCATCGCCCACGAGTCCATTGCCGACGAGCTCGTCGATCGGCTGAAGGCCGCATACGAGTCACTGCCCATCGGCTCACCATTGTCCGACAGCAGCCTGGTCGGCCCGCTGATCGACGAGGCGTCCTACCAGGGCTACGCCGACGCGATCGACAAGGCGCAGAGCAACGGAGGCGAGCTCGTCGCCGGCGGCGAACGCGTGCACACGGACTCCGCCCCGGAGGCGTACTACGTCCAGCCGGCACTCGTGCGGATGCCGACACAGAGCGACATCGTGCAAGCCGAGACCTTCGCGCCGATTCTCTACGTGATGACCTACCGGGACTTCGATGAGGCGCTCGCGATGCACAACGACGTTCCCCAGGGATTGTCGTCGTCGATCTTCACGATGAACGTGCGCGAGGCCGAACGCTTCGTGGCGTCCGACGGTTCTGACTGCGGCATCGCCAATGTCAACATCGGCCCCTCAGGCGCCGAGATCGGCGGTGCGTTCGGCGGCGAGAAGGAGACCGGCGGCGGTCGCGAGTCGGGATCGGACGCGTGGCGGGCATACATGCGGCGGGCGACCAACACGGTGAACTACTCGACGGAACTGCCCCTCGCGCAGGGCGTCGAGTTCGGCTGAGCCGTCAGAGGTTCGCGAGTTTGCGGAAGTCCCAACTCGCAATCTTGCCGGGCGTGACGCGCAGCCAGGCGTGCTGGCCGTCGTGGAACATCTCGTCGCCACCCATGTACTTGCGGGCGAAGACCTTCTCGATGGCGGCCAACTCGTCCGACGCCGTACCGGTCCGGGGAACCTCACCGACGACTTCCGCGGTACCGGTGATCTCCACCCCCTGCAGTTCGAGATAGTCCTCCCCCGCGTCGACGACGATCGCGATGCGCGGATCGCGCTGCAGATCGGCCCACCGCTGCGCCCGGGTGATCGAGTAGAGCCAGAGGTGTGTCCCGTCCCAGCCGAACCACAATGCCGTCGCATGGGGGCCGCCATCAGGCCCGAGAGTGGCCACCCGGCAGGTACGTTCGGCCGCCAGGAAGGCGTCGCGCTCGTCATCGGTCATTGCGACTCGGCGGCCACGCTTCTGCGGTCGCAACGCCTCGGTCATCGGGCAACCCCTTACCTGCCGGCGGCCGCGGCGGACGTCGCGTGCCGACACAGTGCATAGCAGGATCGCCGTGAGCGCGTCACCCCGAGGACGGCGTCGGCCCCCGCGACGATGACGTCGCGAGGGCCGTACGTACACGCACCGCTCAAGGCGGCCGAGATGATGCGGGGCGTCAGTGACCGAACGCGTCCTTCACCTTTTCGCCCGCGTCCTTCAAATCGGACTTGGCCTGGTCCTTGCGGCCTTCGTTTTCGGTGCTGCGGTCGCCCGTGGCACGCCCGAGAGCTTCCTTCGCCTTGCCCTCGACGTCCTCGATGGCGTTCTTGGCCTTGTCGACTGCACTCATTGCGTTAGGTCCCTTCCATCGGTTGCGGACCCCAATGGGGTACCCGAACGCGAGGGGGGCCTAACCGGGCACGTCGTGACGGGCTTCACGAGAGGCGGGTGATCTCGACCTCGACCTTCAGGTCGGTCGTGACCGGAGACCCCGCCACAATGCCCTTGATCGGCGGAACATCGCGATAGTCGCGGCCACAGCCGACCACGACGTGCCGGTCGGCGACCATCGTCGCATTCGTCGGGTCGTGTGCCACCCACTCGCCGCACCACCACTCGACCCAGGCATGGCTCTCTGCGATGACGGCCTCGCCCAGCTCGGCATCCGGTTTCGGATGCAGATACCCCGACACGTACCGGGCCGGCATCCCCACGTTCCGTAGCGCGCCGACGACCAGATGCGCATAGTCCTGACAGACACCACGACCCGCCGCCCAAGCCTCGGCAGCCGAAGTCTCGACCCCCGTTGAGCCCGGCTCGTAGGTCATCGCGTCATGCACCGCGTTGCTGATCGCGAGCGCTGACCTCGCGGGATCGCGATCGTCGACGAGGGACTGCGCAGTCTCGGCCAGATCGTCGGACGGGAGCGTGCGGGCCGACTGGGTGAGGTACTCGCCCCACTCATCGACGACTGCCCGCGAGCGCAGGTCGGTCCATGTCAGCGGACCACGCGGCGCCGGTCGCAGTTCCGGCTCGACCTCCACCAGGCTGCTGGCGCGTACGGCCAGCTCGCGGTGCGGGCGCTCGGCCTCGAACACCCGGACCTGCGTGCCCCAATAGTCCACGTAGCGGTGCTGCCACGTCGCGCTGTCGACCCGCAGGACGCTCTCCAGGGTGTTCTGCCATCGGTTCGTGCGCGGGGTCAGGCGGGCCTCGTTGAACGATGCCGTTGCGGGTTCGTCGTAGCGGTACACCGACGTGTGCTCGATCCGGTATCGCGCCTTCACGAAATGCCCATCTAGGACGCCTTCCAGGACGTGATGACGCCGCGTGGGAAGTAACGCCGCGCGATCGCGTCACTCGCCGCTGAGCACGCCGCCTGCACGCGCTCCATGACGTGGTAGATGTCGTCGAGCAGTTCGACGGTCGGCGTGAACTGCAATTCCGACCGGATCATGCCGAGCACGCGATGCGCCTCGCTGCCCTGCCCGCGATCGACGTGTGCATGCCGGGTCCCCAGTTCGTCGAGGCAGCGTTCGGCCTCGACCAGTGCGCTCATGAGGGTGCGGGGAAAGAGTGGGTCGAGCAACAAGAATTCGATCGACCGCGCGTCGTTGACGGCTCCCCTCGCGCTGCGCAGAAACGCCTGATAGGCGCCGCAGCTCTGCAGCAGGGTGACCCACGACGGCCCGGCCGTCCCGGCCAGCGCACGGGCGGCAGCCAGCCGCGCCGTCATGTCGGCGCGCTCGATGCTGCGCCCGAGCACAAGGAAATGCCACGCGTCATCGTGCGACAGGGTGGCGTCGGCCGTGCCGTTGAATGCGGCTGACCGCTCGCGGACCCAGGTCAGGAACGCATGTGGATGGGCGCGGCGGCCGGGGCGCGACGCCTCGTGCCACGTCACGTTGATCGATTCCCACAGTTCGGCTGACACGACCTCACGGCTGCGGCGGGCGTTTTCGCGAGCGGCCCCGAGGGCACCGAGAACCGACGCCGGAGTCGACCGGTCCCAGGCCAGGGCATCGAGCACGTCGGCCGCTGCCGCCGGCTCGACGACCTCACGGCCCATCGCTGACATCAGGGAGGCGCACACGACGTCCTCAGGCGCCCAGGGGTCCTCGAGCAGCAGGTTCAGATGCACGTCGAGGATGCGGCTGGTGTCCTCGGCGCGCTCGACGTAGCGCCCGATCCAATACAGGGATTCGGCTATCCGGCTCAGCACGCGGCACCTCCTGACTGCTGTTGCTGCTGCTGTTGTTGCTGCTGCTGCATGGTGTCCTCGGCCGAACTGTCGAGCTTGGCCATCGGCGCCCGCTCGCGGCGCTCGGCCGCCGCCGCAGACCGCGCGTCGACGACGGGTCGCCGCTCGCCGGCCAGCACCCAGGTGTCCTTGGAGCCGCCGCCCTGGCTGGAGTTGACGACGAGCGAGCCGGCAACGAGAGCAACCCGGGTCAAGCCCCCCGGGAGCACCCACACGTCATTGCCGTCGTTCACCGCGAAGGGGCGCAGGTCGACGTGCCGGGGGGCGATCGTGTCACCACTCAGCGTCGGGACCGTCGACAGCTGGACGACCGGTTGAGCGATCCAGCCCCGCGGATCGGCAATCACCCTCTCGCGCAGTGCGACCAGCTCGTCCTTGCCGGCGGCGGGCCCGATGACCAAGCCCTTGCCACCCGCACCGTCCACCGGCTTGAGAACCAGCTCTCCGAGGCGGTCCAGCACCTCCTCGAGGGCGCCCGGTTCTTCGAGGCGCCACGTGTCGACGTTCGGCAGGACCGGCTCCTCCCGCAGGTAGTACCGAACGAAGTCGGGCAGATAGCTGTAGATGAGCTTGTCGTCGGCAACCCCGTTGCCGACGGCATTCGCGATCGTGACGTTGCCGGCGCGAGCCGCGGTCAGCAGGCCTGGGCACCCGAGCATCGAGTCCGATCGGAACTGCACCGGGTCGAGGAACTCGTCGTCGACCCGGCGATAGATCACGTCGACGCGACGCTCACCGGATGTGTCGCGCATCCGCACCACGCCGCCGGAGCAGACGAGGTCGCGCCCCTCAACGAGCTCGACGCCCATCGCCCGCGCCAGCCAGGCGTGCTCGAAATACGCGCTGTTGTAGACGCCCGGCGTGAGCACCACGATGCACGGATCGGTGACCCCGCTGGGGGCGGCCGCGACGAGGGCCGCGAGCAGGCGCTGCGGATAGTGCGACACCGGCCGCAGTCGCACCTTGCCCAGGACGTCGGTCCATTGCTGGCGCATCGCGCTGCGATTGGCCAGCACATAACTGACCCCCGACGGCACCCGGACGTTGTCCTCGAGCACGCGGAACGTTCCGGCTTCGTCGCGGATGAGGTCGATGCCCGACACGTGTACACGAACGCCGTTCGGCGGCTCGATGCCGTATGCCGCTCGCTGGAAGTGCCGCGACGAGGTGATCACTCGGCGCGGGATGACGCCATCGCTGACGAGCCGGCAGGGCCCGTACACATCGGCGAGGAAGGCCTCCAGCGCGCGAACTCGCTGCCGGACGCCGAGCTCGATCGTCTGCCAGGTGCCGTCGTCGATCACCCGCGGGACGATGTCGAGGGGGAACGGCCGCTCCTCACCACCGATGTCGAACGTGACGCCTTGATCGAGGTAGGCACGGGCGAGTGTGTCAACGCCGGCCCGGAGCTCTTGCGCCCCGCTGCGCTGGATGGAGTCGTGCAGCACGCGGTAGGGCGCGCGCACACTGCCGTCCGCGGCGATCATCTCGTCCCATGCTTCGCCGCGCGCGTAGTCGTCGAACAGATCGGCCATCCGAGGCACAGTATGGCGAAAATGTGTCCGCGGTGTGTCCGGAGCGGGATCGGTCAACGGCCCAGGCGCGCGGCAGCCAGCTCGATCCGGTCGTCCGGCTGCACCGCCGCAACCCGGAACCAGGCTTGCGCGGCCGAGCCGTAGAACTCGCCAGGGGACACCACGATGCCCGCGCGCCGGGCGAGATCGCGCGCGGCTGACCAGGCATCGCTGGCGGGAACCCACAGGTAGAACGCGCCCTCGGGCATGTCGGCCGGGTAGCCGGCGACTGCCAGAATTTCACGCAGGCGCTCCAGCCGATGCAGGTACCGCGCGCGCTGCGCGTCGACGTGCTCGTCGTCTCCCAGCGCAATGACGGCCGCCGCCTGAACCGGGCCCGGCGGCATGAGGCCCGCGTGCTTGCGCACCTCGCGCAGATAGTGCACGAGGTCGGGGTCTCCAACGTAGAAGCCGATGCGCGCCCCGGCGAAGTTGTCCCGCTTCGACAGGGAGTGCAGCGCGATCACGCCCTGCGTCCCATGGCGAACGATCGTCTGCGCGGGAGCGCTCCAGGTGAACTCGGCATAGCACTCGTCCGAAAGCACCGGCACCCCCCGCTCGCGGCCCCAGTGCGCCGCTTCGGCGAGATCGTGCAGCGCGCCGGTCGGGTTCGACGGCGAGTTGACCCACACGCAAAGCGCTCGTGCGACGTCATCGGCCGACACGTCGTCCAGGTGTGCGTAGGGCACCGCCCGGCATCCGGCGAGCACTGCGCCCATCTCGTAGGTCGGGTAGCTGACAGCCGGGTAGAGCACGGTGTCACGAGACGGGTCGCGAAGCTGCAGGTACTGCGGCAGCGAGGCGACGAACTCCTTGCTACCCACGCATGCCGCAACCTCCGTGTCGGGATCGACCACCGCACCGAGCCTGCGCTGCACCCACTGCGCCGCCGCACGACGGAAGACGGGCGTGCCGATCGACGGTGGGTAGCCGCGCGCGGAGGTCGCCGTCGCGAGTGCCGAGATCACCGCATCGGGCGGAGGGTCGCACGGCGTGCCGATAGAGAGATCGACGGCGCCGCCATCATGGCGGCCCGCGATCTCCGTGAGCTCGTCGAGGCGGTCGTACGGGTACGGCGGTGGCACGAAACCGGGAGTCACGTCAGCTCCAGACGGTCGTCGAGCAGTTCGGCGAGATGCCTGGCCCGCAGGTTCGCCAGCTGGTCGAGCTGAGTACGGCAGGAGAAGCCGTCCGCGAGTACGACAGCGCCCTCGCCGGCCGCCCGTACCGCGGGGAGCAGCGCGGTGTCGGCGACGGCGACGGACACCTCGTAGTGGCCGCGTTCGACGCCGAAGTTGCCGGCGAGGCCGCAGCATCCGCCGACCGCGGTGATATCGGCCCCGGCCCCGCGCAGCAGAGCGGCGTCTGCACTCCAACCCATCACCGCGTGGTGATGGCAGTGCGGCTGGGCGACGCCGTGCACACCGTCCATACGCGGGGGGGTCCACCCCGAGGTCGCGCTCAGCAGCTCGGCGAGCGTGCGAGTGAGTTCAGCGACCCGATCGGCACGCCCGTCGCTGGGAAGCAGCTCGCGGACGTCGCTGCGCAGGACCGCGGTGCACGAGGGTTCGAGACCGACGATCGGCATACCGTCGCGCAGTGCGGGTTCGAGCGCGTCGAGGCTGCGGCGCAGCTGACGACGCGCACCGTCGAGCTGGCCCGTCGAGATCCAGGTCAGGCCGCAGCACACCTGCCGGTCGGTGGTGCGGACCGAGTACCCCGCTGCCTCCAGCACACGTACCGCCGCGCGCCCGACTTCCGGCGCGAAGTGGTCGGTGAAGGTGTCGACCCACAGCAGTACCGGCGTGCCGGAGGCCTCGGGGCGCTCACGTAGCCATGCCCGCAGCGTCTGGCCGGCAAATTCCGGCAGCGGGCGCCGCGCGTCGATCCCACCCATGCGTTTGGCGGCCGAGGCCACAGTGCGGCGCCGTAGCACCGCGTTCGTGACCCGGGGCGCACGCGAAGCCAGCCGCGCCCACCGTGGCAGCCAGCCGAGCGCGTAGTGCGACGCGGGCCGGATGCGTCGGCGGAATCGCTGGTGCAGAACTTCCGCCTTGTAGGTGGCCATGTCCACGCCTGCCGGGCAGTCGACCGAGCACCCCTTGCACGACAGGCAGAGGTCGAGGGAATCCATGATCTGCTCGGAACGGAAATCCTTCACCAGCGATCCGTTCGCGAGCTCCTGCAGCACGCGTGCGCGCCCTCGGGTCGAATCCTTCTCGTCGCGGGTGGCGAGGTAGGACGGGCACATCACGCCGCCCGCGGCGGTGGTGTCGGCGCGGCACTTACCGACACCGACACAGCGATGCACCGCAGCGCTGAAGTCGCCGCCGTCGTGGGCGTAGGCGAAGCCGAGTGACGTATGCAGCGACCGCGCTGCTGGCACGCGCAGGTCGGCGTCCAGCGGCGCGGGTTCGACGATCACACCGGGGTTGAGCACGTTGTGCGGATCGAACAGCCGCTTGATCTGGCCGAACGCCGCAATCGCGTCCGCTGAATACATGTACGGAAGAACCTCGCCGCGGGCCCGCCCATCGCCGTGTTCGCCCGACATCGAACCACCGTGCCGCCCGACGAGCTGCGCAGCGGCGACCACGAACTCGCGGAAGCGGGCGGGCTCGCTCGACAGGGGGAAGTCGATCCGGGCGTGCACGCAGCCGTCACCGAAATGTCCGTAGGTCAACCCGTCGACACCGTGCTCATCCATCAGCGCGCGAAACTCCCGCAGGTACGCGCCGAGTCGCGGCGGCGGCACGGCGGCGTCCTCCCACCCGGGCCACGCCGGCGCTCCGGCGGGCGTTCGGCCGCCGAGCCCGGCTCCGTCTTCACGGATACGCCACAACGCCCGAGCTGCCTCGCCGGAGACGATCGCCGAATCGATGCAGGCGGCGTCGGCGATCAGTTTCTCGGCCGAGGCGCGCGCCTCGGCCTCGGTGGCGCCGGACATCTCGACGAACAGCCAGCCGTCGCCGCGGGGCAGTTCCGGAACTGCGGACGCCCCGCGCCTGCGCCGCACCACCTCGACCAACCGGGCGTCCATGCCCTCAAGCGCGACGGGTCGGTGCGGAAGCAGGCCCGGCACCGCATCGGCCGCAGCCGGCATGTCCGGGTATCCCAATACTGCGAGCACGACGGCGGCCGGTGACTCGACCAGCCGCACGGTCGCGCCGAGCACCACGCCCAGGGTTCCTTCGGTACCGACGAGGAACTTCGCGACGTCGGTGCCGTTTTCCGGCAGCAGATGTTCCAGCGAGTAGCCCGACACCTGCCGGACGAAGCGGCCGAACTCCGTGCGGATGGTGTCGAGGCGGGCACCGGCGATCGACGCGAGGCTACCGACGATCGGCGGCGCGGCGTCGAGGTCACGGCCCTGCCGACGCGCAGTGAATCGCGTGCCGTCGCCCGTGACGACATCGAGTTGCACGACGTTGTCCGAGGTGCGGCCATACGCCAGCGCACGCGAGCCGCACGCGTTGTTGCCGAGCGAGCCACCGAGTGTGGCGCGCGCGTGCGTCGATGGATCCGGGCCGAAGCGCAGACCGTGCGGCTGCGCGGCCAGCGAGATCGCATCTAGTACCGCACCAGGCTCTGCGACGGCGGTGCGGCTCTCCGGATCGACGGACAGGACTCGATTCAGATATCGCGAGAAGTCGACGACGATGCCGCTGCCCACGCTGTTCCCCGCCGTGGACGTACCACCACCGCGGGAGGTGAAGGGGACGCCGAGATCGCGCGCCACCTGCAATGCCGCAAGCACCTGTTCGACGTGCCGGGGAAAGGCGACCACTGACGGCACCACGCGGTAGTTGGAGGCATCGCTGGAGTATTCGGCTCGGCGGCGGTCGGAGAAGTCGACCTCGGCCAACCCGGCAGCGCGCAACGCAGCAGCCAGCTCATGCGGCTCCGACTCGGCGACGGTCACCCACGCATTCTCCCGTACCCGTCGACCGGTCGCGGGCACCGGCCATGCTGAGCTCAGCCGACGAAATAGCCCGGCGGCGCCGTCCCGTCGATCGCGAGCGCCACAGCCGCTCTCGCGGCGATCGGGCCGACGAGGTTTCCCGTGCCGTTGTACCCACCGATGGCGACGGTGCGCTCGTCGACCTTTGTACAGAGCGGGCGGCCGTCGAGGGTGAATCCGACCGACGCGGCCCAGCGATGCGTCACCTGCACCGGTGCACCCGCGATGCGCGGCGCAATCGCATCGAGGTACCGCTGGACGGGTGGCGTGGTCTCGGTCAGCGTCGTCCATTCCTGCGCGGTGAACAGATCCCGACCGCCCCCGACGAAGAGCCGCCCGTCCGGCGTCTGCTGGGCGTAGTCGTAGCCCCACCGTCCGTAGAGCGGACAGTGCAGCCGCCGTGCTCCGAGGGGCGCCGTCGCGAGCATCTGCAGCCGCGCGGTGCGCACGCGGTCGGCCAGCTGCGGAAGCAGGATGTCCAGGCGCCCGTCGACCGCCACCACGACCAGACCGGCAGTGATCTGACCGTGTGCCGTGACGACCCGTCCGTCGGCCAGCTCGCGGACGGAGGTGTGTTCGTGCAGCTCGGCCACCCGGGCCGCTCTGACGGCGACGGCGAGCGCGCGGCGGGCGGGGTGCATTGCTGCATCGTCGGGCAGGAAGATGCCTCGACCCAGCAGCCCGTCGTATTCCTCGACCGCGATGCCGTGTGTGCGCAGTGCGAGCGCATGGGCCGCGCAATCGTCCAGTTCGTGCTCGCGCACCGCGGCCTCGACCGCGGAGGTCGGTTCGCCGGGAAGGCCTGCGAGGCGGATCGAGCCGGTGCGCCGGACAACGTCTGTGCCAAGGGTGTCGACCAGCACGTCGATCTCGGCAAGCGTCTGCCGGTACAGCGACACCGCGTCGGCCTCGCCCCACCGTGCGATCGCGTCGTGCAGGAACGCGGCCGGCCCGCCGAGCAGGAATCCGCCGTTGCGCCCGGCCGCGCCGCCACCTACGCGCCCGGCGTCGATACCGACCACGGACAGCCCCCGCGCGGTCAACTCCTCGACCGCAGCCAGGCCGGAGGCACCCAACCCGACCACACATGCGTCAGCCGCGCGATCGCCGTCCAACGGGGGCAGTCCCGGCCATGCCGCGACATCGCTGTCCGCGTCCCAGCCGACCGTCATCAGAGCACCTTGGACAGGAACGCCTTCGTCCGCTCGTGCTTCGGCGCCGCGAGCACAGCCCGCGGGTCTCCGCTCTCGACGACCACGCCGCCGTCCATGAACACCAACTGGTCTGCGACCTCGCGTGCAAAGCCCATTTCGTGGGTGACGACAACCATCGTCATGCCCAGCCGGGCCAGATCTTTCATCACGTCGAGCACCTCACCGACGAGCTCGGGATCCAGCGCCGAGGTCGGTTCGTCGAAGAGCATCAACTTGGGCTGCATCGCGAGCGCGCGGGCAATGGCGACACGCTGCTGTTGGCCGCCGGAAAGCTGAGCGGGGTACGACCTCTCCTTCTCGGCCAGGCCGACCTGACCGAGGAGCCGTCGAGCGATCGCCGTCGCATCGTTCTTACTCAGCTTCTTGACCTTCAACGGAGCCTCGACGATGTTTTCCAACGCTGTCATATGCGGGAACAGGTTGAAGTGCTGAAACACCATTCCGATCTCGCGGCGCTGGCGCGCGGCCTCACGCGGCTGCAATTCGTGCAACTTGCCGCCGCGCTCTGAGTAGCCGACGAGGACGCCGTCGACGTAGAGCCGTCCGGCGCTGATCTGCTCGAGGTGATTGATGCAGCGCAGGAACGTGGTCTTGCCGGATCCGGACGGACCGATCAAGCACATCACCTCACCGGCGGCGACACTCAGATCGATGCCCTTGAGCACGTTGACGTGCCCGAAATTCTTGTGCACGCCGACGGAACGGACCATCGGCTCGGCGGTTGTGGTCATCGGGCCCCAGCCCCGGCGCCGGGCAGCGCCAGCTCTGCTCGTTCGAGTGCGCGCATCTGCCGCGCCGTGAGCGTGCGGCTGGCGCCACGGGAGTAGTAGCGCTCCAGGTAGTACTGGCCGATCATCAGCACGCTGGTGATGGCGATGTACCAGGTGGATGCCACGAGAAGCAGTGGGACTGGCTGGAATATCGGCACACCGATGTCGTGCGCGCGGTTGTACAGGTCGAAGCTGTACGGGAGGGCGACGACAAGCGAGGTGGTCTTCAGCATGCTGATGACCTCGTTGCCGGTGGGCGGGATGATCACTCGCATTGCCTGCGGCAGCACCACTCGGCGCATCGTCAGCGGCCAGCTCATACCCAGCGCCACGGCAGCTTCGGTCTGCCCCTCGCCGACAGAGCTGATGCCTGCTCGGACGATCTCGGCCATGTACGCGCCCTCGTTCAGGCTCAGTCCGATTACCGCGAACCAGAACAGACCTTGGATGTTGATCAGGTTGAAGTGCGCGAACTGGTGCACGAACGGGATGCCGAGGTCGACGTTCTTGTAGATCGTCGTGAACAGTCCCCAGAACACCAGCTGGACGTAGACGGGCGTACCACGGAAGAACCACAGGTAGCCCCAGGCCACCCACTTGAGCACGGGGTTCGGCGACAACCGCATCACGGCCAGACCGATGCCGATCAGGATGCCGAACAACATCGAGAGCAGGGTGAGGTCGATAGTAATGAGCGCGGCCTGCGAGACGCGCTGATCGAAGACGTACTTGCGGTAGAGGTCCCAGCGGTATGCGTTGTTGGTGAAGACGCCGTACGCGAACAGGAAGATGAGCACCACGATGACCAACGAGCTGATCCAGCGGCCGGGGTGCCGCAGCGGGACGGCCCTGATCAGCTCAGGGCCGTCCGCGCTGCCATCAGGCGTCCGCCGACTCGGCGCCGGGTCGCCCGTTCCACTCATGTGTCAGCTCGTGGCGGCGTTGATCTGCGCTGTCTTGATCTCGCCACCAGTCAGGCTCCACTTCTTGCAGATCGCGTCATAGGCGCCGCTGTCGATCAACTTCTGCACGGCGGCCTGCAGCGCCTTCTCCAATGCCGATCCCTTGGCCACGGCGTAGCCATATGGCGCAGCCCCGAAATTGGTCTGGCCGACGAGCTGCAACTTGCCGCCGCTCTTGTTGACCGCGTCGACGCTGACCGGATAGTCGGCCGACATGGCGACCACCTTGCCGAGCGTGACGGCCGTGGTCGCGTCACCCTGCGCGGTGAACTGCTGGATGTTGATGCTCGGTTTGCCGGCAGAGGTGCACGCCTTGCTCCGTGCGTTCAGGTCGTCAAGTTCGATCGTCGCGGCCTGCACGGCGATCTTCTTGCCGCAGGCGTTGGTCGGGTCGAACGTCTTGTCGGTCGAGACGAACTGGATGCCCGCGCTGTAGTACGTCACGAAGTCGACTGTCGCTTCGCGCTTCTTGTTGTCGGTGAACGAGGAATCCCCGACGTCGTACTTGCCGCCCGTGATGCCGGGGATGATGTTGTCGAAGTTCGATGCGACGTAGTTGGCCTTGAGGCCGAGGGTCGTTGCGACCGCGTTGAACAGGTCGATATCGAATCCGACGATCTTGTCGCTGGAATCCTTGTACTCGTTCGGCGCGTAGGTGGCGTCGACACCCACCTGGAGCGTGCCCTTGCTCTTGAGGGCGGCCGGCACCAGGGCTGCTGCCGCGCTGTCGAGTGTCGGCACCGCGGCCGAGGCGCCGCCGCCGCCGCCGGTGCTCGTGGTGCTGCCCGAGGTGGTGTCCTTGTTCGACGCGCAAGACGAAAGCGTCAGCGCGCCGGCGATACAAACAGCCACGGCGACGAGGGCCGGGCGTGAGCGGTGAACCACGGATTACCTCCTGTGAAGGTGTGTCGGCCACACCTTAGAGCAGCCTGCCGCTCTGCGGCCCGGGCGTGAAGCACGTTGCTGGATCGGTGCTGATATGTGACACCCGGGCGAGCGCCGGCGCCAGCACCTGGCGCGCATCAGGGTCTGGTATCCCAGACTGGTCGCTACGCTCGCGTCATGGCACAGGTGCCCGCAGCGCACCAGACCCTGTCGATACTGCGCTTCTTGGCACGTCAGGCAGGACCGGTAGCGGCGGCGACGATCGCCCGCGAGCTGGGCCTGCCGCGCTCGACGGCGTACCACCTGCTCGCCACCTTGCAGGATGAGGGATTCGTCGTGCACCTACCGGAGGAGCGCCGGTTCGGACTCGGCGTCAGCGCCTACGAACTGGGCACCGGTTACACACGGCATGCGCCGTTGCAGCGACTGGCGCAGGTGCAGCTGGCTGCACTCGTCGACCGCACCCGCCACGGCGCGCACTTCGCGGTATTGCACGGACGCGACGTTCTGTACGTCATCGAGGAGCGCGCGCCGGGCCGTCCGCCGCTGGTCACCGACGCCGGTGTGCGGTTGCCGGCGCAGCTGACCGCCAGCGGCCGGGCGATGCTCGCCGCGTTGCCACCGCAGCAGGTGCGCGCGCTGTTCCCCGGTCCCGAGGCGTTCGTGACGCGCAACGACCGGGGCCCGCGGTCCCCGTCTGCCCTTCGTCAAGTGCTGGCCGAGGTCCGCCGGCTCGGATTTGCCGTGGAGGACGGCGAGATCTCGCCGGGTTTCGGTTCGGTGGGGGCGGCAGTACTCGATCACAACGGCCATCCGCTCGCCAGCGTTGCAGTGACCTATCCCGACGTCGAGGTCTCGCCACAACGCCGCACCCAACTCGCGATGCGCGTGGTCGATACCGCCCGGACGCTGAGCAAGCGCATCAGCGGCGCCCGCTGAGCCTGCGTTCACGGCACGAGGGTGAACCTGCCGCCGTTCAGTGGACGCAGCATCTCGAAGTGCCGCCGATCGAGCGTCGCGATCGTGCGGGTGCTGTGCTCGCCGGCGAGGACGACGTTGGACGCGTCCGCGAGACCGATTCGCTGATCGCGATAACGGTCGATGACAGTGATCGCCGTACCGATTGCCGCGGCCGAAAAATCGGCAAGGACCCACGCACCACCGGAGAGCTCGGCAAGAGCCGCACGCTCGGCATCGACGCCGACCCTCGTCGACAGCAGGTAATCGAGTTCGGCAACGACGAAGGGCGACACAACGAGGGTCTCGGCGCTGTCCGTGATGGCGTCTGCACAGGCAGCGTGTGCCGGCTCATTGCGGTCGAAGAAGGCGAGCAGCGCGCTGGTGTCGACGATCAACGCTCGCCGAATCCGTCGAGCAACTCGTCGACCCGCGCGGCGATGGGCTCCGATCCGCCGTACAAGCCGCCCCGGGGCGCCGGCCGCACGTTCGCAACCTCGTGTTCGACGGCGAGTCGGATGACCTGGGCCTCGGACGTGCACCGCAGCGCTGCGGTGCGCTTCAACGCAGCTTTCAACTCTGACGGTAGGTAGACGGTTGTCTTCTCCACACCACATATGGTACCACCGGTGGCACTCTCACGGTAAGGCCAACTGGCTCTTGCCCAGCACGACCACACCGCCCGGAGACACGTGGTAGCGCGACGCGTCGAGCTCTGGATCGACACCGATGTGCGCCCCTTCGGGGACGACCACGTCCTTGTCGAGGATCGCTTTGCGAACGACAGCGCCACGACCGATCTGAACGCCGTCGAGCAGCACCGACCCTTCGACGTATGCGCCGGCGTGCAGGCGGACGCCGTGGGCGATCACGCTGTGCCGCACCGTCGCTCCCGACAGGATGGTCCCGGCGCCCACGATCGATTCCTGCGCGAGTCCTCCCTCGACGAACTTCGCCGGCGGCAGGTGCGGGTGATACGTGTAGATCGGCCACTGCTGGTTGTACAGGTTGAAGATCGGGTGCACGGCGACGAGATCGGCGTGAGCCTCGTAGTACGCATCGATGCTTCCGACGTCGCGCCAGTAACCGCGATCGCGCTCCTCGGCGCCAGGCACGTCATTGTCGGCGAAGTCGTACACGAACGCGTCGCCCTGTTTGACCATCATCGGCATGATGCTGCCGCCCATGTCGTGCACAGAGCCCTCGTCCTCGGAGTCCTGCTTCAGGACCTCGAGCAGGGCTTCGGTCGTGAAGACGTAGTTACCCATCGACGCGTAGCTCTCGTCTGCATTGTCGGGCAGCCCGGGAGGATCTACGGGCTTCTCGAGGAAGTCGATGACGCGCCTGTCCGGGTCGGCGTCGATGACCCCGAACGCACTCGCCTCGGCGCGGGGCACTCGGATGCCTGCGACCGTCACGCCGGCGCCGGTGTCGATGTGCTGCTGCACCATCTGCCGGGGATCCATCCGGTACACGTGGTCGGCACCGAACACGACGATGTAGTCGGGCTTGTCGTCGTAGATGAGGTTCGAGGACTGCAGGATCGCGTCAGCGCTGCCGGTGTACCAGCGCGGACCGAGCCGCTGCTGGGCCGGCACGGGGGTGATGTAGTTGCCGATCACCGTCGACATGCGCCACGTCTGGGTGATGTGACGGTCGAGTGAGTGGGACTTGTACTGCGTGAGGACGCAGATCCGCAGATACCCTGCGTTCACCAGGTTCGACAGGACGAAATCGATCAGCCGGTAGTTTCCGCCGAACGGAACGGCGGGCTTGGCACGGTCGGCAGTCAACGGCCAGAGGCGTTTGCCCTCGCCGCCCGCGAGGACCATGCCGAGCACGCGGGGCTCCCTAGCCATGGACTCAGCCTAGTCGCCGCTATCGTCGGCGGCATGCGCGTCGCAGTGCTGACCCGTGAATACCCGCCGGAGGTTTACGGCGGCGCCGGCGTGCACGTCGAATTCCTCGTCCGCGAACTGCGACGGCTCGTCGACGTCCAGGTCCACTGCTTCGGCAAGGAGCGCAGCGAGCCCGGCACTCGTGCCTACCGGCCACCGGTAGAGCTGTCGAGGGCAAATCCGGCCGTGCAGACCCTCGGCGTGGATCTCGAGATCGCTGCGGCGATCGGCGATGCCGACATCCTGCATTCCCACACCTGGTACGCGAACCTCGCCGGTGTGCTCGGCGGTCAACTTCACGGCATTCCCCACGTGCTGACCGCGCACTCGTTGGAACCGCAGCGGCCGTGGAAGGCCGAGCAGCTCGGCGGCGGCTACCGCGTGTCGTCCTGGGCCGAACGACAGGCCTACGAGACGGCGTCGGCCGTCGTCGCGGTGTCCTACGGCATGCGTGCCGACGTGCTCGCCGCCTATCCGTCGCTCGATCCCGCGCGCGTCCACGTGATCCACAATGGCATCGACACCACGCTCTACACGCCGACGCCCCAGAACGGCGTCCTCGAGCGCTACGGCATCGACCCGGACCGCCCCATTGCGACCTTCGTCGGGCGGATCACCCGGCAGAAGGGCGTCGGGCACCTCCTGGCCGCGGCGCAACGATTCGACCCGGCAGTCCAGCTCGTTCTGTGCGCCGGCGCACCCGACACCCCCGACATCGGCACCGCCACCGCGGCGGCGGTGACACGGCTCAGTGAGAGCAGAACCGGCGTCGTGTGGATTCACGACATGCTGCCTCGCCCTGCGCTCGTCGAACTGCTGACCGCATCGAGAGTCTTCGTCTGCCCGTCCGTGTACGAACCGCTCGGCATCGTCAATCTCGAGGCGATGGCATGCGAGACGGCGGTGGTCGCGAGCGCCATCGGCGGAATCCCGGAGGTGGTGGCCGACGGCCTGACCGGAATCCTGGTCCCCCGTGTCGCTGTCACCGATGCCGAATTCGAAGCGGGCATCGCCGATGCAGTGAACGCCCTGTGCGGCGACCCGGCACGCGCCGCCGCGATGGGACATGCCGGGCGCGAGCGGGCCGTGCGCGAGTTCGGCTGGGACACGATCGCGCACCGAACGATCGAGCTCTACGAGTCGCTTCTCTGATCCAGCCAGGGCAGCACGACCGTGGCAGTCCGGGTGTTGGGCTCGACCTCGGTGAACCCCCCGTCGTGCACGACGGGCAGCCCGTGGCGCAGCGCGTCTGACCACTGTTCGAGTGACGCGACGCGCACCGCCAGCGGGAAGCCCTGTTCGCGCCAGCGCGCGCGATCTGCGGCGGACGACGCCCACCAGCCCAGCTGAGCAGCGTGCCCGGCCTGCGCCATCGACTTGCCAGCGGTCATCTGCGCGACGGGCGACAGCAGGACGAGCGGCACCTGGGCGGCAGGCGCTGGGGGAGCGTCGGGATCGTCCAGTTCGGTGCCGCCGACCTGCAGCCGGGCCAGCGCGTCAGGCCAGTCGTCGGTCGGGATCGGCGGATACACGCGCAGTTCGGCGCTGCCGTGCCGCACGGTCAGCCCGGGGAGTTGAGCGGCCCGCTGCCACTGGGTGCCGCGTGCACGGCGCACCACCTTGCGCATCCGCTGCCCGTCCCACAACGCGACGTCCGCGGCCCAGGCGGCCTCCTCGGTAGTGAGCATCAGCAGCACACCGCGGGCCGCTGCCTCGAGCGCGTCCGTGCGGGTAGGAGGTCGATCGCGCTCGATACGGATGACGAGCGGAAGCACCAGCTCGGGCATCACCGGGTCACCAGGCGCGCCATCGCGCCGTCACGCCAGCGACTCGACCCAGTGGGTCAGGAGGCGGGCGCCGAATCCCGTGCCGCCACGACTGACCGCAGCGTCATCGGCTGTCGCGCGCGCCGGGCCGGCGATGTCGAGGTGTGCCCACGGCAGGCCCGCGGTGAATGGCCGCAGGAACAAGGCAGCGGTGATGGCACCGGGATTGCCCGCAGCGTTGTCGGCGTCGGCGATGTAGGAGTCGAGCGCTGCCGCGTAGTCATCGTCGATCGGCAGTCGCCACAGGGGCTCGCCCGTCGCCGAACCGGCCTTGACGAGCGCCCGTGCGAGCTGGTCCGACGTCGCGAACACGCCGGCCGTGCGCAGACCCAGGGCGACCTTCATCGCGCCGGTCAACGTCGCGATGTCCACCATCACCGACGGATCCAGACGGGCCGCCGCGTAGGCGAGGGCGTCGGCCAGCACCAGCCGTCCTTCGGCGTCGGTGTTCGTGATCTCGCTCGTCCGGCCGCCGACGTGCCGGATCACGTCGCCCGGACGGAACGAGGAACCGGAGACGGAGTTCTCGGCGGACGCCACCAGGGCCGTGACGCGGACGGGCACTCGGGCCTGCGCGACGGCGCGTACCGCAGCCAGCACCGCAGCCGCACCGGACATGTCGGTGTGCATCGTGCGCATCGAGTCACCGGGCTTGATGTTCAGACCCCCGGTGTCGAAGGTGATGCCCTTGCCCACCAGGACCACATGCTCGGCTGCCCGCACGCCCCGCGGGCGCCACGCGGCTTCGACGAACCGGGGAGGCGCCACGGATCCCGAGCCGACAGCCAACAGGCCGCCGAACCCGTGCTCGGCCAGCCAGCTCTCATCGCGCACCGTCACCGCCACGCCGCAGCCGCCCAGCTCACGGGAGGCCTCTCCGGCAAGCCATTGTGGCGTCTTCGTGGACGCGGGGGTGTTCGCCAGGTTCCGGGCCCACACCGTGGCCCTGGCGTACCGCAGCCCGTCGGCGAGCGCCTGCTCGTCGTCGACGCCGATCAACTCGACCCGGCTCGGCGCCGCGACCGGCTTGGAACTTCGCGTGAAGCGGTAGGCACCGAGCACAAGCCCTTCGACAAAGGCTGCCAGGCGGCTGCCGCGCAGCCCCGTCACATCGACTGCGCAGACGTCCAGCTCCAGGCCGCGCGCGAATCGCCCGGCCGCGAGCCGCAGTGCGGCGGCGTCACCCGAGAGGTCCACGCCCTCGGCTGCGGGTGCCTGTTCGTCGCGAGCAACGCGGACGTCGAGCATGCGCCGATCCTGTCATGGGGTGTGACGGCGCCGCCGCACAGCACTCGGCCCCGGTGCCCAGCGAGGTCGCCAGTTCCGGGGCCGGAGCTTCTGATCAGCGGGTCAGCTCAGGTGACCACATTCTTGAGCGCGTCGCCCAGCGCGGTGGCCTCGTCGGCCGACATCTCGACGACGAGGCGCCCGCCGCCTTCGAGGGGGACGCGCATCACGATGCCGCGTCCTTCCTTGGTGACCTCGAGCGGGCCATCGCCCGTCCGCGGCTTCATGGCCGCCATGCGTACCTCCTCGATGAGCGCGCAGGCTCATGTGTCTGATGTCCCCGCCGGGGCCGCGCGGACGTGTCGGCGGGTCCCGGATCAACAGTTGGTGTCCATTCTCCCGCATTGCACCGCCTCCGCCCAACCCAGGGGGCGCGGTAGCGTCCGGAGAACCCCCGGAGAAGGAGTCCCCGCCGTGTCCGACGTGCTGCTGGTCGATCGCCGCGACGGAGTCGCGACGGTCACCCTGAACCGCCCCGACTCGATGAATTCGCTGTCCCTGGAGCTGAAGGAGGCGCTGGGCGCGGCGGTCGAGGAGATCGGTCGCGACCAGACCGTACGGGCGGTGGTGCTCACCGGCGCGGGGCGCGGATTCTGCGTCGGTCAGGACCTCCGCGAGCACGTGGCGCTGCTCGAGGCGGGTGATCCGGCGCCCCTCGACACGGTCACGCAGCACTACAACCCCATCATCATGGGGCTGGCCGGGATGCCGAAGCCGATCGTGGCGGCAGTCAACGGCATGGCAGCCGGAGCGGGGGCCGGCCTCGCATTCGCCTGTGACTTCCGGATCGCATCGGCGCAGGCCGGCTTCCTGCTCGCCTTCGCCAACGTCGGTCTCACCCTCGACAGCGGAGTCTCGTGGACGCTGCCGCGCATCGTCGGGTCAGCGCGGGCCACCGCCCTCGCCCTGCTCGCGGAGCCGATCACCGCAGAGGCCGCGCTCGAGATGGGGCTGGTGAACGCGGTCGCCGAGCCGGACCACACACTGCCGGCCGCGCAGGAACTCGCGGCCCGCCTGGCTGCCGGCCCGACGGTCGCGTACGCCGCGATCAAGGAGTCCATCGCCTTCGCGGCCGATGCGACGCTGCAGCAATCGCTGGAGAAGGAAGCCGAGCTGCAGACGCGGTGCGGCGCGACCGAGGATCACCGCAACGCCACAGCTGCCTTCGTCGCGAAACAGAAGCCGATCTTCACCGGCCGCTAACCCTCCAGCAGCCGGGCTGATGGTCGTTCACCATGCCGACGGCCTGCATCAGGCTGTAGCAGGTCG
Source organism: Jatrophihabitantaceae bacterium (assembly GCA_035999365.1). GTDB lineage: Bacteria > Actinomycetota > Actinomycetes > Mycobacteriales > Jatrophihabitantaceae > DASYGT01. Next base: position 468 of record DASYGT010000058.1, on the reverse strand, counting down.
TCGGCCCGACGAATCGCAGCCCGCGGCGCTTGAGCTCCTTCGACATCGCCACCGACTCCGCTGACGTTGACCGGAACTCAAACGGCGCGGCCTCGGCAGGAGCGAACGACCAGAGCAGCGCGTCCAGTGAATCGTCGAGGCTGGCGCGGATCGCGCGGGCGTTGCCGATCGTGGCCTCGATCTTGGCGCGGTTACGCACGATTCCCGCGTCGGCGAGCAGCCGCGCGACGTCCGCCTCACCGAACCCCGCGACCGCGTCGACGTCGAACTCGGCGAACGCAGCCCGAAACGCCGTGCGCTTGCGCAGGATGATCAGCCAGGAGAGGCCGGACTGGAACCCCTCGAGCGTCAGCCGCTCGAACAGCGCCACGTCGCCGTGCAGCTCGGTGCCCCACTCGTCGTCGTGGTAGGCGACGTAGTCCGGCGCCGAGGTCGCCCACGCGCAGCGCGGCAGGTCGGCGGCGGGCT
>DASYGT010000054.1:0-82101 GCA_035999365.1 Jatrophihabitantaceae bacterium | reverse complement strand
TTGATCGACAAGTCGGATTCGTTCGGCAACTGTCAGGCTGCCACCACCGACGATCCGTGGTCGGTGCTCAAGTCCCGGCCCACAGAATTTGGGATGGACACGCTCGTCGTCTCCGGAGCCGCGCCGGCCGTTGTTACCTCTGTTGAGGCGGTGGGTGCGAGAAATATTCGATTGGCCGAGGTTTCGTTCGTTGCTGGGGATGGGACAGGCAACGGCTTTGCGTACGGCGACCTGCGGGCCTCCGCATATCCTGCTGCCTGGGCAGCGCGGCGAGGCATGCCTGCCTCGTTGCCTCCGCTCACCCCGGCAAGCACGGTAGTCAATGGTCCTTGGTCTCGGCTTCCGGAATGGCAGGTCGTCATCGGCGTCCTTCCGACATCGGACGCAAAGGCCAGTCTCTCTGCGCTGCGCTTTACCTATCGCGTCGATGGTCATCAGCACCAACTCATCGGCAGAGTTCATGCAGCCCTCAGCCCGACGGCGAACGGATGCTAGCTCGCGCTGCGCGTGCCGAGGTAGGACCTAACCGTTCAAGGGAACCGCGGGCCGCGTCTTGGGTCGTCGCGCTAAGAGGCCCGTGTGCCGGATTGCCAGACTTGGGCGATCAAGGGGACGCCGGGGCGATAGGCGAGGTGCACGTAGCTCGGCGCGTCCAGCACGACGAAGTCGGCACGCATGCCGACAGCGATCGCGCCGATGTCGGCGCGACGCAGGGCGCGAGCACCGGTAGCGGTCGCAGCGCGAACAGCCTCGGCCGGGGTCATGTGCATCTCGCGCACCCCAAGCGCGATCGCCAAGGGCATCGACGTCGAATACGCCGAGCCGGGATTGCAGTCGGTCGCAAGCGCCACGTGCGCGCCCGCGTCGAGCAGCCTGCGCGCATCGGGATACGGCGATCGGGTGGAAAACTCAGCGAGCGGCAGCAGCGTCGCCACCGTCTCAGCACCGGCCAGCGCATCGACGTCGCCGGAGGACAGATGCGTGCAGTGATCGGCACTCGCGGCGCCGAGTTCTACCGCGATCTGTACGCCCGGTCCCGAGGAAAGTTGATTCGCGTGTACTCGCGCACCGAGCCCTCGGCCGATGCCCGCTGACAGCACCGCCCGTGCCTCGTCGCCGTCGAACGCACCCTGCTCGCAGAACACGTCGATCCATCGCGCCAACGGGGCACACGCCTCGAGCATCGGACCGGTGACCAGGGCGAGGTAGTCCGCACGATCGACGCCCGGCGCTACGACGTGCGCGCCAAGAAATGTCGTCTCGGCCGTGAGCTGACGTGCGATCCGCAAGGACCGCTGCTCGGTCTCGACATCGAGGCCGTATCCCGACTTGCATTCGAAGGTCGTGACGCCCGCGCGCAGCAACTCGTCAGCAAGCCGTGCAACGTTCATGCTCAGCTCCGCGTCAGTAGCCGCGCGCGTCGCCTCGACCGTTGTGCGTATGCCGCCCGCTGCGTAGGGCTGCCCTGCCATGCGCGCGGCAAACTCAGCAGAGCGATCGCCGGCAAAGACGAGATGTGCGTGCGAGTCGACGAAGCCGGGAATCACGGCACGCCCACCGACGTCGACGCGGGTGTCAGCAGCGGGTGCCGCGGACGCGCGACCGATCCAGGCCACGTGCGCGCCGTCGATGACAAAGGCAGCGGCGTCGATCTCCCCCAGCTCGGCGTCCTGCGTGGCGAGCAGGCCGATACCGCTGACGAGTGTGGTCACCCGGCTGCCTTCGCGGCGGCCTTCATCTCCTTCTTGAACGAGCGGACGGCCGCGAGGGACGGGGCATCGACGACATCGGCCACCGAGCGCGAGCTGCCCTTGGCGCCGTAGTCGCCCGACGCCTCACGCCAGCCCGGCGGCTGCACGCCGAACTGCTTGCCGAGCAGCGCGGTGAAGATCTTCGCCTTCTGCTCGCCGAAGCCCGGCAGCTGGCTGACACGTGTGACCAGCTCCGAGCCGGTGGCGGCCGCCGTCCACACCGTTGCGGCGTCGCCACCGAAGCGTTCGACGAGGATGCGAGCCAATTCCTGCACCCGCTTGGCCATGGCAGCCGGGAATCGATGCAGGGCAGGGGGCTGGCGGAACACCTGCTCGAACGCGTCGGGGTCGAACGCGGCGATCACCTGCGCGTCGAGGGTGCCGCCCAAACGCTCTGCCAGGACCCAGGGCGAGGTGAACGCCTTCTCCATCGGTATCTGCTGGTCCAAAAGCATGCCGATCAGCAGGGCCAAGGGACTGGATTCGAGCAGCGCGTTCGCCTCGGGTGTCGTCGCCAGGTGCATGCAGCGATCGTATTGCCCACCAACCGGCGGTGGCGATGGTGACGTGGTCGTCGCGCGGGTGGATAGTGACGCCATGGCCGTTCAGGTGGTCGTCGCAGCGGCAGTACTGCGCGACGGCCGGGTGCTCGGCGCGCGGCGCAGCGCGCCCGCCGAACTGGCCGGGCAGTGGGAGTTCCCGGGCGGCAAAGTGGAAAAGGGCGAGTCCGATGCCGAGGCCCTCGTCCGCGAATGCCGCGAAGAGCTGACCATCGAGATCGCGGTCGGCAAACTCGTCGGAACATCTGTGATCTCGCCGGGTACGGAGCTACGGCTCTACCTGGCCGAGCACCTGCTCGGCTTCCCGGAGGCGAAGCAGGACCACGACGCAACGCAGTGGTTTCTGCCCGCCGAACTTGCCGCCGTCCCCTGGCTGGCAGCGGACGAGCCGCTGCTGCCGCGGGTGGCCGCGCTCCTCGCCCCGCAGTGATCAGCCTTCGCGCATCGGCACGCGCACACCGGCGTCAGCGGCGATCTCGGCCGCTCTGTCGTAGCCCGCATCGACGTGCCGGATGACACCCATGCCGGGGTCGTTGGTGAGCACGCGCTCGAGCTTCTGCGCGGCGAGCGGGGTGCCATCGGCGACCGACACCTGACCGGCGTGGATCGACCGGCCGATTCCCACACCGCCGCCATGGTGGATCGAGACCCAGGTCGCCCCGCTGGCGACGTTCACCATTGCATTCAGCAGCGGCCAGTCCGCGATCGCGTCGGAACCGTCGGCCATCGCCTCCGTCTCGCGGTACGGCGAGGCGACCGAGCCGCAATCCAGGTGATCGCGTCCGATGACGATCGGCGCCTTCACCTCGCCTGACGCGACGAGGTCGTTGAAGGCGAGGCCGGCCTTGTCACGCTCGCCGTAACCGAGCCAGCAGATCCGCGCCGGCAGCCCCTGAAAGTGCACGCGCTGCTGGGCCAGCGTGATCCACCGCCGCAGCGACTCGTTCTCCGGGAACAATTCGAGTACGGCACGGTCGGTGCGGGCGATGTCCTTCGGGTCACCGGACAGCGCAGCCCATCGGAACGGTCCCTTTCCTTCGCAGAACAACGGGCGAATATAGGCGGGCACGAAGCCTGGGAATGCGAACGCCCGCGAATACCCCGCGAGCTGCGCTTCACCTCGGATCGAGTTGCCGTAGTCGAAGACCTCAGCACCCTTGTCCATGAAGCCGACCATCGCCTCGACGTGACGCGCCATCGACGCGCGTGCCCGGCCGGTGAACTCATCAGGCTTGCGTGCGGCGTACTCATGCCAGTCGTCGAACTCGACACCTATCGGCAGGTAGCTCAGGGGATCGTGCGCCGAGGTCTGGTCCGTGACGACATCGATGGGCGCGTCGTTCGCGAGCAGCTGCGGCACAAGTGACGCAGCGTTGCCCAAGAGGCCGATCGACAAGGGCTTGCGCGCATCACGTGCTTCAACCGCGAGCTGCAGAGCGTGCTGCATCGAGTCGGCCACGATGTCGAGATAGCCGTGCTCGATGCGCCGCGCGATACGCGACGGATCGCAGTCGATGCAGATCGCGACGCCACCGTTCATCGTCACGGCCAGCGGCTGGGCGCCGCCCATGCCGCCGAGCCCCGCCGTCAGCGTGATGGTGCCGGCGAGCGTGCCGCCGAACTTCTTCGCCGCAACCGCGGCGAACGTCTCGTAGGTGCCCTGCAGGATGCCCTGAGTACCGATGTAGATCCACGATCCGGCCGTCATCTGGCCGTACATCGTCAATCCGAGCTGCTCGAGCCGCCGGAACTCATCCCAGTTCGCCCAGTCGCCCACCAGGTTCGAGTTCGCGATGAGCACGCGTGGCGCCCATTCGTGCGTCTGCATCACACCGACCGGCCGACCGCTCTGCACGAGCAGGGTCTCGTCCAGCTTGAGGTCTGTGAGCGTCCGGATGATCGCGTCATAACTGGGCCAGTCGCGGGCGGCCTTGCCGGTTCCGCCGTAGACGACGAGCTCCTCCGGATGCTCGGCCACTTCTGGGTCGAGGTTGTTCTGCAACATCCGTAGCGGGGCCTCGGTCTGCCAGCCGCGCGCCGTCAGTTCGGTGCCCCGCGGTGAACGAACGACTCGGGTGGTGCTCATCGTGGGTGTCCTCTCATCGCAAGGGGCTGCGCAGTTGCTGGTCTGCCGCTGCGACGGCGGCGCCGGTACGGACGAACTCGACGGCGGCCTCGATCTCGGGCGCCAGGAACCGGTCCGGGCCGGCGCCCTCGACAGTGCCGCGCAGCGCGGCGACAACCGCGCCAGTGGCGGGTCCCGGGCTCAGCGGTGCCCGCATGTCGAGCGCACGTGCAGCCGTGAGCACTTCGATCGCCAGCACACGCGTCAACGCATCGACGGAACGGCGCAGCTTCCGGGCGGCCGACCAGCCCATCGACACGTGGTCCTCCTGCATCGCGCTGGACGGGATCGAGTCGACGCTCGCAGGCACCGCGAGCCGCTTCATCTCCGACACGAGTGCCGCCTGCGTGTACTGCGCGATCATGTGCCCGGAGTCGACGCCGGGATCATCGGCCAGGAACGGCGGCAGACCACGGGACCGGGCTGCATCGAGCATGCGGTCGGTGCGTCGCTCGCTCATCGACGCGACATCGGCCGCGGGGATCGCGAGAAAATCGAGCACGTAGGCAACCGGGGCGCCATGAAAGTTCCCGTTGGACTCGACCCGGTCGTCGACGACCACCGGGTTGTCGATCGCCGATGCCAGCTCGTTCGCCGCGACGCTGCGCGCGTGGGCGAGGGTGTCGCGGGCGGCGCCGGCGACCTGCGGTGCGCAGCGCATTGAATAGGCGTCTTGCACGTAGGTGCAATCTGGGCCGTCGTGTGACGCGACGATAGGCGAACCCGCCAGCAGGTCCCGCATGTTCGCTGCAGCGACGGCCTGGCCAGGCTGCGGGCGCAAGGCGTGCAGGTCCGCAGCGAACACCCGTGCGGTGCCGAGCATCGCCTCCACGCTCATTGCTGCCGCGACGTCAGCGGTGCGCAGCAGCAAGTCAAGGTCGTGCGCGGCGAGCAGAAGCTGGCCGAGCATCCCATCGGTGCCGTTGATGAGGGCAAGGCCCTCCTTCTCGACCAGGTTCAGCGGCGTGAGGTCATGTCGCGCGAGGACGTCCGACGCCTCCCCCATACGGCCTTCGTGGTCGCGCACGCGTCCCTCGCCGATCAAGGCCAGGGCGACATGCGCCAGCGGAGCAAGATCACCGGAGCAGCCGAGCGATCCGTACTCGTGGACGACCGGCGTGATTCCGCGATCGAGCAGCGCCGCGAGGGCCTGCGCTGTCTCCGGACGAACCCCCGTGTGCCCGGTGGCGAGCGTCGACAATCGCAACAGCATCATCGCCCGCACGACCTCGCGCTCGACCTCCGGACCGGAGCCGGCCGCGTGTGAACGGATCAGCGACTGCTGCAGTGTCATCCGCCGCGCCGCGGGGATGTGCTTGGTGGCAAGCGCGCCGAACCCGGTCGAAATGCCGTAGTGAGGGGCCGTGTCGCCGGCGAGCTCGTCGACGATGGTGCGCGAGCGGGCAATGGCATCGAGGGCGGCGTCTGTGAGGACGACGCCGGAACCCTCGCGCGCCACGGCAACGACGTCGGCCTCTGACAAGGGCCCCGTGTCGACGAGCACTTTCGGCATGCCGCAACTCTGCGCGCAGGTAGTGAGACTGCGCCAGCGCGCTCCGGAGGAGTCTGAGATCCCAGACAGGCTTCCAGGGGTAGGTCGTCGCCCTCGCGCTGGCGGGTAGCACCAGGACGCTACGGTCGGCAGGTGCGCGCAGTCGTGATCACCGAACCCGGCGAACCTGAAGTGCTGCAGGTGCAGGAGGTGCCCGCTCCCCATGTCGGACCCGAAGAGGTCCTCGTGCGGGTGGCGGCCGCCGGCCTGAACCGTGCAGACGTCCTGCAACGGCAGGGAAACTACCCGCCGCCGCCCGGCGCCTCGCCGTACTTGGGCATGGAGATCTCCGGAACGATCGACCAGCTCGGCGACGGTGTCGCTGGATGGAGTGTCGGAGACCAGGTGTGCGCGCTGATTTCCGGCGGCGGCTATGCGGAGCTCGTGGCAGTGCCGTCCAGCATGCTCATGCCGATCCCGGCAGGCGTGTCTCTCATTGACGCCGCCGCGCTCCCCGAGGCGACCTGCACGGTGTGGTCGATGCTGTTCGGCGCAGGCAAGCTCCAGCCGGGCGAGAGCGCGCTGATCCATGGCGGGACGAGTGGTATCGGCACGATGGCGATCCAACTCGCCCACGCCCGCGGCGCACGCGTCCTCACGACCGCGGGGACGGAGCGCAAGGTGCGGTTCTGCCGCGACCTGGGTGCCGACGTTGCGATCAACTATCGCGAGGAGGACTTCGCCGAGCGCGTGATCGCCGAGACGAACGGCGCGGGTGTGGATGTCGTACTCGACAACATGGGTGCGTCCTACCTGCCGCGCAACGTCTTGGCTCTCGCTCTCGGCGGGCGGCTCGTGGTGCTCGGACTGCAAGGGGGGCGCAAAGGCGAACTCGATCTCGGCATGCTGCTCGTGAAACGGGGCACCGTGCACGCCGCGAACCTGCGATCACGCCCGCTCGCGCAGAAGGCAGAGATCGTCGCGGAGACCCAGCACGCCGTATGGCCGCTCATCGAATCCGGCGCGGTGCGTCCGGTCATCGATCGCATTCTGACGCTGGACGACGCCGCAGAGGCGCATCGGCTGCTCGAGTCGAGCGAGCACATCGGCAAGGTGCTGTTGCGCTCGGCCTGACGCGCAGGTCAACCCGACAACGCGTCCAAAGCCTCGAGCAGCAGGTGCACTTCGCGGATCGCCGTGTGTGGCATGACACCGACGAATGCCGCACCGCCGAATTCGTCTGCGCCGAATGCTGACAACAACTCGGTGACTCCGGACGCTCCTGTCCACACCGAGATGCCGCGTTGCTGCAGGTATTCGCCGACCTGTGTCGGCTCGTAACCGGCCACCGCGAACGCCGCCATGGGAAGCCGTTCGGTGGCAGTACCGAGCACGGTCACGCCCGGAATGGAACGCAGGCCCTGATCGAGGATGTCGTAGAGCCATCGTTCGTAGGCACCGGCGGCAGTGAGCGAGGCGAGGATCCGTTCGCGCCGTGTGCCGCTGGCCCACTCATCGAGCCCCGCCAGGTGATCTACCGCCGCCGTCAGACCGTCGAGAAGTTCGACGGGCAGTGGGCCGAACTCGAACCGTTGCGGGATCGGCAGCCGTGGATCCTCGTCCAGCCGATCGAGGACGCCAGGAGCAGCGACCATGGCGGCGACGGTCGGTCCGCCGAAGGTCGTGGCCGAGATCGTCATCAAGTCGGCACCGAGTGCCTCGACATCGATCGGCATGTGTGGGAACGCCGGTCCGGCGTCGACCACCACCAAGGCATCGTAGGCATGCGCCAGATCGGCGATCGCCCGCACGTTCGGCACGGTGCCGGTGGCGGGATTTGCCAGCGGAACGTTGACGACACGGGTCCGTTCGTTGATCAGGCCGCCCGCGTATTGCCAGGCGGGCAACTCGCCCGTCTCGACATCGACCTCGGCCCAGCGTGCGACCGCTGCCGAGCCCCGCGCCGCCCGTAGCCAGGCACGCACCGTGAGGTCCGTGTCCAACCGGCTGAGCACGACCTCGTCGCCCAGCTGCCAATCTCGGGCGAGCAGCGTCGCGAAGCGCAGCATCAGCGTCGACGCGCTGTGTCCGAGGACGACGTCGTCGGCACGCACGCCGACGAGATCCGCGACCGCTTGCCGTGCCTGCTGCACGCTGTGACCAGAGCGGCGGGAACGGTCGGACGCGGATCCCGGTTGCGATGGCGACGAACGCAGTGTCGAGATGATCGCCCGGATCACGGACTCCGGATGTAGCGCGCTGAACGCACCATCGAGGTGCGCTGTGGCGGTGCCGGCGGTGGGATACAGCCCGCGCAGTCGAGCCACGTCGAAACTGACTACTGGCATGCGCCCGACCCCCGTGCGTTGTCGTGCCGTTCCGCCCTGAGGAAGACTGGTCGCGTGACCGAGAATCCCCAGCACCCCGCAGGAAGCCCGTCCGCAACGGAGGATGACGCCGCTCTCGCGGACGTCGTCACCACGCCCAACCCCGGCACGGACGGGGGCGATGTCGAAAGTGTCGAGGACGACATTACGGGCAGCGTCGAGCAGCCCGCCAAGGTGATGCGGATCGGCACCATGATCAAGCAATTGCTGGAGGAGGTCAGGGCTGCTCCGTTGGACGAGGCCGGGCGCCAGCGACTACGCGAGATCCACGAATCCTCGATCAAGGAACTCGAGCAGGGGTTGTCGCCGGATCTGCGCGACGAGCTCGACCGGCTGACACTGCCGTTCGGCACAGGAGTGCCCTCCGAGGCCGAACTCCGGATTGCCCAGGCGCAGCTCGTGGGCTGGCTCGAAGGGCTGTTCCACGGGATCCAGACGGCGCTGTTCGCACAGCAGATGGCTGCCCGCGCCCAGCTCGAACAAATGCGGGGGCGCGCTCTGCCGGGAGGTTCGGGCGAGCAGCGGGCGATCATGGGTCCTGGGGGACAGATCATCATCCCCGGCGGCCGTATGGGCCCTGACGATGAATCGGCCGGAGGTCCCGGCACCGGCCAGTACCTGTAGCAGGGCCCTGTGGACCGTGGCGGGCGCAACGTCGTCCGTGACTTCGTCGGCGCCCGCGCCCCCGACGACCCCGCGCTGATCACGCTGTCGGCCGACGGCATCCGGCAGGAGTGGACATTCGGCGCGCTGCTCGCCGCCTCGGACGGATTTGCGGCGCACTTCCACGCCCTTGGTGTGCGGCGCGATTCGACGGTGCTCCTGCTCGTCGGGAACCGCGTCGAATACGTGCTCAGCATCCTCGCCTGCCTGCATCTCGGGGCGGCTGCGATGCCGTGCAGCGAGCAGCTTCGCGCGAAAGACCTCGGCCTGCGGCTGGCGCAGGCGCGTCCGGATCTGGCCGTGTGTGACGAGCGCAATCTCGCTCAGCTGTCCGCCGCCGCGCCGGACTGTCGAGTCGTGATCGTCGGAGACGGCGTGCCGTTCCCGACGGGCGAGGCGCCGGCGCCCGCGAGTCTCGATGCGCACGACCCGGCGTTCGTTCTGTTCACCTCGGGGACGAGTGGCTATCCCAAGATGGTGGTCCACGGGCAGCGCTACGTGTGGGGACAGCGGCTCCAAGCGACCGAATGGATGGCGGCGAGGCCAGGCGAGCTGGTCTGGTCGACCGCGGCGCCTGGATGGTCGAAGTCGGCGCGCAACACCTTCCTCGCGCCGTGGCTGTGCGGCGCGCACGCCCTCCTGCAGGATCGCCGGTTCGATCCGGACGAGCGCCTGGACACGATCCGTCGTGAGGGCGTGAACGTGCTCTGCATGGCTCCGACCGAGTACCGGTTGATCGCAGCACACACGACGCCGGCCGTAGGCCCGACGGCGCGCAGGCTGATCACCGCCGGCGAGGCTCCCGGCGTCGCGGTCATCGACGCATGGCGTGAGCACACCGGACTCACGATCGCCGACGGTTATGGGCAAACCGAGACCGGCCATCTGGTCGGAGTCCGCCCCGGCGATATTCCGCCCCCCGGGTCGATGGGTCGTCCGCTGACCGGAATCGATGTCGCCGTCATCGATGGACAGCTGACCGTGGACCCCAAAACCGTCCCAACCTTCTTCCTCGGCTACGCGGGCGACCCTGCTCCGACTGGACGTTGGGGTACGGGCGACGAGGTTCGGCAGGACGACGACGGATGGCTCTACTTCGAATCGCGCGCCGACGATGTGATCGTGAGCGCCGGATACCGGATCGGACCGGTCGAGGTTGAATCAACGTTGCTCGATCACCCCGCCGTCCGGGAGGTTGCCGTCGTCGGGGTTGCCGACGCCGCCCGCGGCCAGATCGTCGCCGCTTACGTCGTGCTGGCCCCCGGTTTCACCGCGTCGGACGCCCTGGCGGCAGATCTGCAGGCGCACGTTCGACGCGAAACCGCGCCGTACAAGTACCCGCGCCGCGTGACGTTTGTCGACGCGCTGCCCAAGACGACGACGGGGAAGATCCACCGCGCAGCCCTGCGCTGACGGCGGAGGACGTCAGGCGAGCAGCGACTCGATCACGATGGCGACGGCGTCGTCGTCGTTCGATCCGATCGTCTCGTCGGCGGCCGCTCGCGCTGCGGGATGGGCGTTGGCCACGGCGTACGACCGCCCGGCCCACGCGAGCATCGACACGTCGTTGGGCATGTCACCGATCGCGACGATCTGCTCGGCGGCAATTCCGTGGGACGCGGCAACCTCTGCGAGCCCGGTCGCCTTGGTGACGCCCGGGGCGGCGATCTCGAGCAGCCCGAACGACGAGGAATGAGTGACGGTCGCACGGCCGAGGAGCAGCGCGTCTGCCGAGGCGACGAAGGCGTCGACATCTGCGCCGCGGTCCTTGGCGAGCAGTTTCACCGCGGGCTTGGCGATGATCGTCGCGAGATCGCTCGTGACAGGAGGCGTCATCGGCCGACCCTGGCTGTTGAGCCGCGGGTTGATCTGCCAGTCGTGCACGTATTCGGGCTCGGCGCCGAAGCCATCGCCGTATTCGACAGCGAATTGGACAAGCGGGAAGGCACGGCGCAGCTCGCCGGTCAGTTCGCGCAGGTGCGGCGGCGACATCGTGTGGGCACAGAGCATGCGCTCGGCGTGCAGGTCGTACAACACGGCGCCGTTCGCGGCAACGGCGATCCCGGTATGCCCCGTGGCGTCGGCCACCTCGGTCAACCACCGAGGTGGGCGGCCGGTGACGAACACGACGACCAGTCCGGCAGCTGCTGCGGCCTCGACCGCCGCCCTGCTGCGCGCCGATACCGATCCGTCCGTGCGCAGGAGCGTGCCGTCGAGATCTGTGGCGATCATGCGCACCGCCGTGCGCGCAGTGCTCACGGTGCGCTGAGCACCTCACGCCCGTCGAGAAGTGGCCGCAACGCAGCCGGCACATAGACCGAACCGTCGGGCTGCTGGTGGTGATCGAGCAGGCAGGCGATCGTCCGGGCGATCGCACACAGGGTGCCGTTCAGGGTGGCCACCGGCTCGTTGCCGTGCGCCCCGCGCGTGCGGATGTTGAGCCGTCGCGCCTGGAACGTCGTGCAGTTGGACGTCGACGTCAGCTCGCGATAAGCCTGCTGCGACGGGAACCACGCCTCGATGTCGAACTTGCGCGCGGCCGATGTGCCGAGGTCTCCGGCTGCGACGTCGATGACGCGATAGGCCAGTTCGAGCTTGTCCATGAACTCGCGCTCCCACGCGAGCAGCCGCTGATGCTCCTCTGCCGCGTCGTCCGCAGGCACGTAGGAGAACATCTCGACCTTGTCGAACCAGTGCACGCGGATGATGCCGCGCGTGTCCTTGCCGTACGAACCGGCTTCGCGGCGGAAGCAGGATGAGAATCCGGCGTAGCGCAGCGGTAGTTCGGCCGCGTCGATGATCTCGTTCGAGTGGTAGCCGGCGAGCGCGACCTCAGACGTCCCGACGAGGTAGAGGTCGTCGTCGGCGAGGCGGTAGACCTCGGCCGAGTGCGCCCCGAGGAAGCCGGTGCCCTCCATGATCTCGGGCTTCACGAGCGCTGGCGCGATGACCGGGATGAAGCCGGCTGCGGCTGCCTGCTGCATTGCGAGGTTGACGAGGGCGAATTCCAGTTGGGCGCCGATGCCGGTGAGGAAGTAGAAGCGGGCACCGCTGACCTTTGCGCCGCGGTCGGTATCGATCGCCTTCAGCGCGGCGCCGATCTCGGTGTGGTCCTTCGGGTGGGCGACGATCGGTGGCGTCCCGACCGTGGCGAGAGTGACGAAGTCTGCCTCGCCACCGGGTGGCACACCCTCTTCGACGATGTTCGCGATCCCCATGTGGGCGGCACGAAGGGCGGCGTCGGCATGACTCTGCTCCCCCTCAGCGGCCTTGACCTCGTCGGCCAGCGCCTTGGCGCGGTGCAGTACGGCGGGCCGATCGTGTGCCGCGGCCTGGGCGACCTCCCGACCGATCGTCTTCTGTTCGGCCCGCAGCGAGTCCGCGCGGGCCACGGCGGATCGGCGTGCGTCGTCGGCGGAGAGCAGGGCGTCGACCATGGACTCGTCGGCACCGCGCAGGCGTTGTGATGCGCGGACGCGGTCGGGATCATCGCGGACGAGCTTGAGGTCGATCACCTGCCCAGGTTACTGAGCGCGGCCTTCGGATGGTCGCGAGAGTCGGGCCGCGCAGAGCAGACTGGTGCGGTGGTCGCCGTTCCTCCACACCGATTCGCCGAGCTCGTCGACGACGCGATCGATGCGTTGCCACCTCAGCTGCTGCGGATGCTCGACAACGTCGTCGTCCAGATCGCGGAGGTAGACGACGAGGACGACCAATTGCTCGGTCTCTACCGGGGCGTGGCACTGACCGATCGGACCCACGACTACGCGTTCGAACTTCCCGACACCATCACCATCTACCGGCGACCGATCATGGCCATGTGTCGCACGGAGGCCGAGGTGGCCCGAGAGGTCAGCGTGACGGTGGCACACGAGATCGGGCACCACTTCGGCATCGCCGAAGACCGGCTGCATGAGCTCGGCTGGGGCTGACGCGCGTCCCGACTAGCCTGAACACGTGACCGACCGCTTGCCCATCAAGATGCTGCACGACCGCGTACTTGTTCGGGAGCCACACGACGAGGGCGAGCGGCGCTCGAACGGCGGCATCCTGATCCCTGCGACGGCCCAGGTCTCGAAGCGGCTCATCTGGGCCGAGGTGCTGGCCGTCGGCAACCACGTGCGGGCGGTCGAGCCCGGCGATCGCGTCCTGTTCAGCCCGGACGATCGGTTCGAGGTCGACATCGCCGGCGATCAGCTGTTGCTACTGCGTGAGCGCGACCTGCACGCCGTTGCCGCTCAGCGAAACGATGCGAACACCGGCCTGTACCTCTAGTCGCATCACGCCCGCGTTCGGACGGGCAGCTAGCTGGCACCCGTTTCGCGGACGCGCTTGAGCCACGATCGCGAATCGACGAAGTCTTCGTCGCGGCGGCCCGTGGGCACCCCGCCCAGCGTTCCGTCGCGGCGAGGGTACGAACCGAGGTAGCGGACGTCGGCGCAGACGCGGTGCAGCGCCGCGATCGCATCGCCGACGCGTTCATCGGTGATGTGCCCCTCGCAGTCGATCGAGAAGCAGTACTGGCCGATGCGGCCTTTCGTGGGGCGTGACTCGATGCGGGTCAGGTTGACCGCGCGGGCGGCGAACTCGGTCAGGATCTCGAGCAGGGCGCCGGAATGATCCTCCCGCAGATACGCGACGAGTGACGTGCGGTCGTTGCCGGTCGCATCCGGCGCTGCGGCCGGGCGGGTCAACACCACGAATCGCGTCACCGCCCCGGGTGAGTCGGCGATGTCGTGGACGAGAGTGGTCAATCCGTAGATCTCGCCGGCAACGGCGGCGCCGATGGCGGCGTCGTAGTCGCCCGCCGCGACGGCCTGCGCGCCGCCCGCCGTCGACCCGACGAGGGCAATCTGCGCGTCCGGCAGGTTGTCGATGAGCCAGCGTCGTACCTGAGCCTCGGCGTGCGGATGGGTCGCGATGCTGCGGACGCTGTGGAGCTGCGTGCCGGGACGGGCCATCAGATCGAAGGCCACCTGCAGGTAGGTCTCCTCGGCGATCGTCAGCGGCTCGCCGTTGGCGAGTTCGTCCAGCGTCGCGGGAACCGCCCCTTCCACGGAGTTCTCCAACGGGACGAGGGCGGCGTCCGCCGTTCCCGCGCGCACCGCGTCGATCGCCAGGGTCACGTTGACCATCGGCACGAGTTCGGCACCGGCGGCGATCGGCAGGATGCGCAGGGCCGCGTGTGCGAACGTCCCCTCCGGGCCGAGGAACGCCAATCGGGTCACGGCGGCGATTGTGTCAGTTCGCGCGGGTGGGCGGACAGGGGAATGCGTTCAGCTGGCCTTGCGCTGCACCAGCCGGTTGCGCTGCCTCTTATGGGCCGCGGCAACAGCCTGCTGCTCCTCAGGTGATAGTTCGTGTTCACCGACGCCGCCGGTGACACCCTTGGCGTAGACCCGGGTGTCGGCACTCCCGCTGATCGCGCTGATCGTCACGCCGTCCCCGGAGTCGTCGAGCAGCGCCAGCGAGAAGGACATCCGTCCGGACATCTCGCTGAATGCGTCGTACCGGACGAGGGCGACGTGCCGCAGAGCGCCCACTTCGTTGCCTGCCTCGGCCTTGAGCGCGGCGATCGCCTCGTCGCAGCGTTGGTCGGCATAGGTTCTGGCCTGCTCGGCGCAGTCGCGTGCCTGATCGACGATCGTGCGCAACGCCGCGAGCTCCTCGCCGAGCAGGGCCGTGGCCGCCGCCTGGCGCTCGGCCGCTTCGACCAGCGACTCCTTGCGCCGATCACCCCGGGCGCCTCGATTGAGGGCCGCGGAGGCACGGCGCAGCTTCGCTAGCGTGCGCAGCGCGAAATACGCCGCCACCAGAGCGACGTATGCGAGCACCATCGCGAAGACGGCGACGAATGTGGTCATCGTGACCAGGCTAGGTCCGACTGGACCACCAGCGGGGGCGCGACACGTCGCACGGCAGAATGGGCGGGTGGGATTTTTTGCCGCGACAGCGCTCGCGTTCGGCGTGGTGCTGCTCGTGGAGCTCCCCGACAAGACCCTCGTCGCATCGCTCGTGCTGTCCACGCGCTACCGGCCGAGGCCGGTGTTGCTTGGCGTCTCACTCGCTTTCGCGGTGCAGTGCGTCATCGCCGTCACCGCGGGCGGTCTGCTGCATCTGCTTCCTCGTTGGGCGCTGGAAGGCACCGTTGCTCTGCTGTTCGCCGTCGGTGCGCTGCTGCTGCTGCGCGAGGGTTTCAGCGAACCGGAGCACGTCGACATCGACGAGCACGCCGCTCGCCAGGCGCTGCCTGCCGGTCGGGTCGTGGCTACCTCGTTCGGCGTGATCTTCGCGGCTGAATGGGGCGACGCCTCGCAGCTGGCCACAGCCGCTCTGGCGGCGCGACTGGGCGCCCCGGTGGCTGTCGGTGTCGGGGCGTGGCTGGCCCTGACGGTGATCGCGGCGATCGCGGTGGTGGCCGGGCGGGTGCTCATTCGTCGGATCCCTGTGCGGATGGTGCACCGGGTCGCCGGTGTGGCCTTCGCGATCTTCGCGGTCGTTGCGGGGATAAGTGCGGCCACCAGCTAGACATCATGTGACGCCAGGGCCGGTCGTCACTGGGCAACGTGTACAGACCTGTCGGTATATCAATCAATAGTTGCGCAGCAGACACCGGGATTGCGACAGTGTATGCATGACCTCGGTCGAACTCACTCCGGAAGAACGCGAAGCCGATCTCACCGTCGAGCGCCTCAAGCAGTTGGTCGGTCTCGTCGACTACGACGAGAAGACCGACCCGTTCCCGGTCACCGCGATGGATGCCATCGTCTTCGTCTCCGGTAATGCGACGCAGAGCGCGCACTACTACCAGCACGCGTTCGGCATGACGCTCGTCGCCTATTCCGGCCCCGAAACCGGCAACCGCGACCACAAGGCGTTCGTACTGCGCGCGGGCTCGGCGCGATTCGTGATCATCGGCGCGGTCTCGCCCGCCAGCCCGTACGCCGATCACCACCGCGCGCACGGTGACGGCGTCGTCGATCTCGCGCTCGAGGTCCCGGACGTCGACAAGTGCGTCGCCCACGCGCGAACGCAGGGCGCAATCGTGCTGGACGAGCCGCATGACGTGACCGATGAGCACGGCACCGTCCGTCTCGCTGCCATTGCTGCGTACGGGCACACGCGCCACACGCTCATCGACCGCTCCCGTTACCACGGGATCTACCTGCCCGGCTTCGTCCAGCAGGCATCGACGATGGCCGCTCCGGGTCACCGTCTGTTCCAAGCCGTCGATCACTGCGTCGGCAACGTCGAGCTCGGGCGAATGGACGAGTGGGTCGCCTTCTACAACCGGGTCATGGGCTTCGTGAACATGGCCGAGTTCGTCGGCGATGACATCGCCACCGACTACTCGGCGCTGATGTCGAAGGTCGTCGCCAACGGCAACCACCGGGTGAAGTTCCCGCTGAACGAACCAGCCGTGGGCAAGCGCAAGTCGCAGATCGACGAGTACTTGGAGTTCTACGACGGCCCCGGCTGCCAGCACATCGCCCTGGCGACCAACGACATCCTGCGCACGACGGACGAGATGCGCGCCCGCGGGGTCGAGTTCCTCGACACGCCGGACTCGTACTACGACGACCCGGAGCTGCGTGAGCGGATCGGACACGTGCGAGTATCGATCGACGAGCTGAAGGCCCGGCGCATCCTTGTCGACCGCGACGAAGACGGCTACCTGCTGCAGATCTTCACCAAGCCGGTAGGCGACCGCCCGACCGTGTTCTTCGAACTCATCGAACGGCACGGATCGCTCGGCTTCGGCAAGGGAAACTTCAAGGCGTTGTTCGAAGCCATCGAGCGTGAGCAGGAGCTGCGGGGCAACCTCTGACCGACGACGCATAGCGCCTCGCGGGCCATGAGAGGGTCTGAGACATGGTGAATCTGCGGCCGATGCTCGGATCGCTACCCGCGTACGTGCCGGGACGCACCGTGGCGGGCGCGATCAAACTCGCGAGCAACGAGACGCCCTACCCCCCACTCCCGTATGTCCTCACCCGCATCGCCGAGGCCGCCGGTGGGATCAATCGCTACCCCGACAACCAGTCGACCGAGCTCACCGCTGCGATCGCGGACAAGTTCGGCGTCGAAGCCGCCCGCGTAGCCGTCGGTTGCGGCTCGGTGTCGCTCTGCACGCAACTGGTGCAGGCCGTCGCCGACGCCGACGACGAGGTGATCTTCGGCTGGCGCTCGTTCGAGGCCTACCCGATCATCGCCGCTGTCAGCGGCGCGTCCGCCGTGCCCGTGCCGCTCGCCGACCATGTCCATGATCTGGACGAGATGGCGGGCCGTGTCACGGGCAAGACACGCCTCATATTCATCTGCAACCCCAACAACCCGACAGGCACGACCGTCGACCGCGATGCGCTCATCGCCTTCCTGCGCACGGTGCCGCGGGACGTCGTCGTCGCGCTGGACGAGGCTTACCGCGAGTTCGTCCGCGATCCGAACGTCCCGGACGGGATGTCGTTGCTGAAGGAGCACCCGAACCTCGTCGTGCTCCGGACGTTCTCGAAGGCCTACGGCCTGGCCGGACTGCGGGTCGGATATGCGGTGGCCGCAGATCCTTCCGTCACGGCCGCGCTGCGCCAGACGCAGGTGCCGTTCGCCGTGTCGAGCGTCGCCCAGGCCGCCGCGATCGCTTCCCTCGAGCCGGCCGCCGAGGCGCAGTTGTTCGAACGTGTCGAGCGCCTCGTCGCCGAACGCGGGCGCGTGCGCGAGGGACTGCTCGCACTGGGCTATCGGGTGCCGCCGTCGCAAGCCAACTTCGTGTGGTTGCCCCTCGCTGACGCGACGACGCAGTGGGCGACGTCGTGCGAGGACCGAGGCGTGATCGTCCGCGCCTTCGCCGGATCGGGCGTACGCATCACGATCGGGACCCCTGAGGAGAACGACCGCTTGCTCGACGCCGCGCGCGCGCTCAGCTGACCGGTTCCGGTGCCGGCGGCGTACTCGCCGGTCGCCGGCGGCGGGCCAGCCACCACCCTGCGCCGCCGATCGCAGCCACGACGAGGAACGGCAGCACCGCGCCGACGCCCGTGACGATCACGGCGACGCCACGCGTGAAGGCGTGCCAGCCGTTGGTCAGCCCACCGGTGAAGCCGGTCCGTGTGACCTGATGATGGGCCGCGACCGGGGTGCGGACGAGATACAGGGTGACCGTGGCCATGGCCACCTGCCCGGCAAGGGCGCGTTGCTGTGCCTGCAGAGACTCCAGGTCGGCCTCGCGCTGGGCCAGTTCGCTCTCGATCTCGATGATGTCCGACACACGCGTTGCCTTGCCGTAGAGATCGCGGAGCTGGCTGATTGCCGCAAGTGCGCTGCGCACGCGCGAGTCGACGTCGGCGACCTCGGTCGTGACATCACGGCTGGACATGTGCCGACTCTGTTCCTTGCCCAGCGCCGACAGCTGCGCCAATACCGCGCCAAGCTGTTCGGGGGGTACGCGCAGTGTCATTGTCGCGGTCGCCTGTGCCCCCGACGTGCGATCGTCGCCGTCCACCGAACCGCCGGCGCCGGTGACGATCTGTCGCGCATGGTCAGCCGCACTGCCAACGGCGCCAGTGGAGACCGTCAGATCGGCGACCCTGATGACCGATGGACCCGGCAGCACTGTCGACGCGGCGTCATATGCCGCGGAGCCCTTACTGGTCCCATTCGCGACCGCGGGCGCCGGGACTGCCGCGCCGCCGCCGGCTGCCACCCCGCCCGGAACACCCGTAGCTGCCTGAAAGCCGCCACTCGCGGCGCCGTGCGTCCGGCTCGTGCACGCCGCCAGCAGAGTCCCGACCATGACCAACCCTGCGATCCACACTGCTGTTGCCCGTCGCATCGCCACTCCTTCGCTCGCCAGGTAGACGAGGCGGGCGTGGGCGACGGTTCGCGGGGCGGGTTGCGATTCGGCTACGGCTGGCGATTCGGCTACGGCGTCGCGCCGTACACGTCCCGGACCGCCGACGCGACGGCCGTGTGCACCGCCGGGTCGAACACACTCGGGACGATGTAGGTCGCATTGAGCTGGTCGTCGGAGACGCAGTGCGCCAGGGCCGCGGCGGCGCCCAGCAGCATCGCGGTCGTCACTTGCCCGGCGCGGGCGTCGAGCAGCCCGCGGAACACGCCCGGGAAGGCGAGCACATTGTTGATCTGGTTCGGGTAGTCACTACGGCCCGTAGCCAGCACCGCCGCGAGCGATTGAGCTGCGTCGACGTCCACCTCGGGATCGGGGTTCGCGAGGGCGAATACGACGGGGCGCGGGGCCATGTCGCGAAGCCATTCCGCGGCGAGCACTCCCGGGCCGCTCACGCCGACAAAGACGTCTGCGCCGCGCAAGGCGTCGTGCAGGTCTCCGGTGACTCCGATCGGGTTGGTCTGACGGGCCAACTCCAACTTGGCCCCGTTGAGGCTGCCGTCGTTCGGCGACAGGATCCCCTCTCGATCCCAGACGAGGACGTGGCGGGCACCGGCCGCGAGCAGCAAAGTCACGATGGCGGTGCCGGCCGCTCCACCCCCAGCGACCACGATCCTGGCGGCGTCCAAGTCCTTACCGACGCACCGCAGGGCGTTGGTCAGCGCGGCCAGGACGACGATGGCGGTGCCGTGCTGATCGTCGTGGAACACCGGTATGTCGAGTTCGGCACGCAACCTCCGCTCGATCTCGAAGCAACGGGGAGCCGAGATGTCCTCCAGATTGATCCCGCCGAATCCTGGCGCGATGCCCCGCACGATCTGGACGATCTCGTCGGTGTCCTGTGTCGCGAGGCAGATGGGCCACGCGTCTATCCCACCGAACCGCTTGAACAGCGCCGCCTTGCCCTCCATCACCGGCAGGGCGGCACCGGGACCGAGATTGCCGAGACCGAGGACGGCCGAGCCGTCGGTGACCACCGCGACAGCGTTTCCCTTGACGGTCAGCTTCGGCACGTCCTCGGGGTGAGCCGCCAGCGCCAGAGACACCCGCCCGACCCCCGGCGTGTATGCCATCGACAAGTCGTCCCTGGTCTTCAGCGGCACCTTCGGCTCTACCGAGATCTTGCCGCCCAGGTGGAGCAGGAAGGTGCGGTCGCTGACCCGGTGGACTGTCACCCCCAGCACGTCGCGCATCGCGGCGACGATCTCACCCGCGTGCTCGCCGTCTCCGGCCGAACAGCTGACGTCGACCGTGATCCGATCGGGGCGCGATTCCGTGACATCTATGGCGGTGATCAGGCCGCCGGCCCGGCCGACTGCCGTGGCCAGTTCCCCGACCACCGACGCGGAGGGCACGGCATAGACGCGCACCGTGATGCCATAGGAAGCACTCGTCGGCAGCGGTCGTGGACGGTCGGATTCCGAGCGGGTCATGACCACATGGTGGCAGTGAGTGCAAGGATGAGTTGCACCGATTGGACGTCACAACGAGGTGACACTGCATGACCGACACGCATCCGGGTGTCGAGGCCGCGCCGGTCGCGGACCCCGACGTCTTCGCCCGACGCTTCCTCGCGCACTCAGGCAGCCAGCTGCCCGGACGCGCCGACGAGGCGCTGAGCGAACTCGCCCGCGACAGCCTGAGCTTCGGCGCAGTCCGGCAGGCCGGCCAGACGCTGATGCGGGTCGTTGACGTCGACCCCGAGGTGACTGCGGTCGACGTCGTGACGGGTGACGCGCCGTATCTCGTCGACTCCGCCCGCGCCGAACTCGACCGCAACGGCTATCAAGTCGAACGGCTGTTGCATCCGCAAATGGTCGTGGGACGGGATCCGAACGGTCGTCTGGTCAAGATCTACGACATCGACGACAACGCCGACCTGCCGGAAGGGGCAGTCGTCGAGTCGTGGATGCGCATCGAGCTGGACGCGGTTCCCGAGGAGCGGCACGAGGAGCTCTTCGACGACCTGGCCGGCGTGTTCGCCGACGTTCACCATGCGGTGGCCGATGCGCCTGCGATGTATGCCTTGATCCGTCAGCTCGCCGATCAGCTCGCGGCCGATCCCGGCGAGTTCGACCGCGAGACGAGCGTGGAGGCCGGCGAGTTGCTGCGCTGGCTCGCCGACGGCAATTACATGATTCTCGGGCACGCCGCGTACTCCGCGAACGAGCTGGCCAGCCCGACGGCGCGATCGAAGGATGATGATGCGCAGGGCGTCCTGCGCGGCGCGGCCCGCGTCTCGCCGCTCGAACTGCTTCCGGCGTTCCGCAGCGGAGCCCCACTCGTCATCTTCAAGTCTCCGCTGGTGTCCACCGTCCGGCGCTCGGTGCGCTATGACTGCGTCACCGTCGTCACCCGCACGCCGGACACGGGCGCGCAGACGGTGCACGTGTTCCTCGGGCTGATCACCAATGCCGAAGACGGCACGGTCGGCCGGGTGCCCGTCGTGCGCCGGCGCATTGCCGAGATGCTGCTGCGCTCGGGCGTCCGCGCCGACAGCCACACCGGGCGCCGGCTGCTGGCCGCGATCCGGACACTGCCGCGTGACGAGCTGCTCGAGGCGCCGACCCCGGACCTGCTCCGGCTCGCGCAGCTGGTCGTCGACCGAGCCGACCACGGCAGCGTCGGCGTGTTCGCGCGGATTCATCTCAACCGTGACTTCGTGAGCGTGCTGGTGTACTTCCCGGCCGACCGCTTCGGCCCGGAGACGCGGCGCCGCGTCACATCGGTGATCACCCGGTACTGGCCAGGCGAGATCACCGGCCGCGACGATCGCATCGTCGAACTCAACCTGGCACGCATGCAGTTCCTGATCGCCTTGCGCCCCGGCATGGCACCGCCGTCACCCGACCGCCCCGTCGTCGAGGCCGAGGTGGCGCGCGTCACCCGCCGTTGGAGCGACGACCTCGCCGACCTGCTGCGCCAGTACGTCGGTGAGGACGAGACCGATCGGATCCTGCGCCGCTACACAGGCGCCCTTCCGGAAGCGTACAAAGAGGACTTTGCGCCGGCAGTCGCTTCTCGCGACCTGCTGCGCATCGAGCAGTTGCCGTCCGACGACGGTCTGGCCTTCGAGCTCTACGTCCCCGACGACGATGATGACGCCGACCGCCGTCTGAAGGTCTTCCGCACCGGGCATTCGGTCTCACTCGCCCGCGCACTGCCGATCTTCACCCAGATGGGAATCGAGGTTCTCGACGAGCGTCCGTACGAGATCACCGTCAGCGACGACACCGAGACGTGGATCTACGACTTCGGGCTGCGACTCCCGACGGGAATCAGCTTCGACGATGTGCGTGCCGAGCAGGTCGTCGAGGCGTTGCGGCTGCTGTGGCGCGACGAGATCGAGCAGGACGGCTTCAACGCGCTTGTGGTCCGGACACCGTTGACCTGGTGGCAGGCAAACGTCCTGCGCGCCTACGCGAAGTACCTGCGGCAAGCGGGCACGACGTTCAGCCAGGGCTACATCGAACAGGCACTCATCGACAACCCGGACATCGCCGTCGACCTCGTGCAACTCTTCGAGGCCCGGTTCGACCCGGGCCACGATCTGGCGACCGCTCCCGACGACGCCTCGGAGATCGTCGAAAAGATCGAGGTGCAGCTGGCCGATGTCGCCAGCCTCGACCAGGACCGCATCCTTCGCTCGCTGCTCGGGCTGGTGACGGCCACCCTGCGGACGAACGCCTACCGCACGGACGACGACGGCAACCGACGGACGGCCCTTGCCGTGAAGCTGGATCCGCGTTCCATCGCCGACCTGCCCGAGCCGCGGCCCCGATTCGAGATCTGGGTGTACTCGCCGGACGTCGAGGGCGTGCACCTCCGATTCGGAGCGGTCGCCCGTGGAGGACTGCGGTGGTCGGATCGTCGCGAAGACTTCCGCACTGAGATTCTCGGCCTGGTCAAGGCACAGATGGTCAAGAATGCCGTGATCGTTCCGACGGGAGCGAAGGGTGGCTTCGTCGTCAAGCGGCCGTCGCAGCCCGACGATCGCGAGGCGTGGCTTGCCGATGGCGTCGCCTGCTACAGCACGTTCATCGGTTGTCTGCTCGACCTGACCGACAACTACGTGACTGGTGCCGACGGAACACAGCGCGTCGTCCCGCCGCCGCAGACGGTGCGATTCGACGGCGACGATCCGTACCTGGTCGTAGCAGCCGATAAGGGGACGGCCACCTTCAGCGATATCGCGAATGACATCGCCGTCCGGTACGGCTTCTGGCTGGGTGACGCCTTCGCGTCCGGTGGGTCAGTGGGTTACGACCACAAGGCGATGGGCATCACGGCGCGCGGGGCATGGGAGTCGGTGAAGTACCACTTCCGCGAGCGCGGGATCGACGCGCAACGGCAGGATTTCACGGCCGTAGGTATCGGCGACATGTCGGGCGATGTGTTCGGCAACGGGATGCTGCTGTCCGAACACATCAGGCTCGTGGCGGCCTTCGACCATCGGCACATCTTCCTGGATCCTGACCCGGACGCGGCGACGTCATTCACCGAACGGCGGCGTGTGTTCGATCTGCCGCGGTCGACGTGGGCCGACTATGACGCGGCCAAGATCTCTGAGGGTGGCGGCGTATACCCGCGAACGGTCAAGGCGGTGTCGATCTCATCACAGGTCCAGCGTGCTCTCGGATTGGCTGGCTCGGTCACCAAGCTCACTCCGAACGATCTGATCCGGGCGATCTTGACCGCACCCGTCGATCTGCTCTGGAACGGCGGCATCGGCACCTACGTGAAGGCATTTACCGAGACGCACGCTGCGGCGGGCGACAAGGCGAACGACGCGGTACGGGTCGACGGCATCGACTTGCGTGCCCGAATCGTCGGTGAGGGCGGCAACCTCGGCTTCACCCAGCTCGGCCGCGTCGAATTCGCCCGCAACGGCGGCGCGATCAACACCGACGCGATCGACAACTCCGCCGGCGTCGACACCTCCGACCACGAGGTGAACCTCAAGATCCTCCTCGATCGATCGGTAGCGTCCGGCGCGATCACACGCGACGAGCGTTGTGCGCTGCTCGCATCAGTCACCGACGACGTCGGCGCGCTCGTGCTGCGTGACAACTACGGGCAGAACGTGCTGCTCGGCATGGCTCGCAAGCTCGATCCCGCGCTCCTCAGCGTCCACCAGCGCTTCATCTGGGCGTTGGAGCGGGCGGGCGAGCTCGACCGCGCCATCGAGTTCCTGCCGACGGACAAGGAGATCGCGCAGCGCGAGGTCGACGGTACGGGTCTGTGTTCACCCGAAAACGCGGTGCTCGTGGCCTACTCGAAGATCACGCTCACCCGGCACATCGAGGCCTCGACGCTTCCCGACGAGCCGTGGTTCGCCGGCGTGCTCGCCAAGTACTTCCCGCCTGCGATCGCCGAACGCTTTGCCGTCGACCTTCCGAACCACCCGCTGCGGCGGGAGATCATCACGACGGTCGTCGTCAACGACATGATCAATCGCAGCGGCACCACGTTCGTCCATCGCGCGATCGAAGAGACCGGTGCCGAGGTTGCGCAGATCACGCGCGCGTACGCGATCGTGCGCGAGGTGTTCGGCCTGTCGCAGCTCTGGGCCGACATCGAGGCGCTTGACAACGTCGTCCCTTCCGACGCGCAGTACGCGGGGTATCAAGAGATGCGGCGGCTCATCGACCGCGCGACCCGTTGGCTCGTCGACGTCCGATTCCCGATCAATGACGTGGCTGGCGAGATCGAACGGTTCGGCCCGACCCTCCGTGAGATGACGCCCAGGCTGACTGCGCTCCTGCGCGGTGCTGAGCTGGACAATCTCACCGGTGAGGTCGACCGGCTTGCCGAGCTCGGACTCCCGCGGGATCTCGCGATGCGACTCGGCGAGCTGCTCAACGCCTTCCAGCTCCTCGACGTCGTTGAGATCGCGAATGCAAGCGAACACTCTGCGGCCGAAATTGCCGACCTGCACTTTGCGCTGTCCGCAGCGTTCAACGTCGACAACCTCCTCACCGCGATCACGAAGTTGCCGCGCGACGACCGGTGGTCCGTGCTGGCGCGTGCAGCCGTACGGCATGACGTCTACGCGGCACTGTCTGCGATCACCTCTGCAGTGCTGCGCACGACAGACGACTCATTGAACGGTGAGGACCGGATGGCGGCGTGGATGCGCGAGAACGCCGAGCGCGTCGAGCGCGCGCGCAACACGGTCGACGAGGCGCTGGCCCGCGACGTCGTCGATCTCGCGACGCTGTCAGTGGCGCTGCGCGTGATGCGCGGGCTCCCCGGCTAGGTCAAGCGCCTACGCCATCTGCTCCGATCGCGCGTGCTCGCGTCGGACGGCGATCCGGGCCCACACCTGCTTGCCGCCGCTGACCCGGTCGGCACCCCAGCTCTCGACGAGTGAGTCGACAATGGCCAGCCCGCGCCCGTTCGGCTGGTCGGGACGTGGGGTGCGGCGCCGCGGCAGCTCGGGGCTTGCGTCGGTCACGCGCACCGCGACGTGGTCGCAGTCGACGTCCCACTCCACCCCGAGTGTTCCCCACGGGGCCGGGGCGCAGTGGCGCACCGCGTTGCCGAAGAGCTCGGTGGTGACGAGGAGCACGACGTCGATGCCATCCTCTGCCAGCCCCTGCTGACGAAGGTCTGCGCGGAGGCTGTTGCGCACCTGGGCCGCGCTGGCTGGTTCGTGCCGAACCTGCAGTGCGCCCATGAGGTGATCCTCCTTCGATGTGACCTAAGAACGGCGTGACCTAAGAACTGCTTTCGGGACCGCTACTGAAGGTGTCCCCGAGCCGTCCTAGGGCATAACACCGCGCGCCATGACGCGGGCCACGCTGGAACGTCAGCTCCTGGGCGGGAGCTGAGCGATGACTTCGGCCGGACGGTTCGTGATTATCGTGTCCACTCCGAGGCCGAGTACGAATTCGACGTCGGCCGGCTCGTCCACCGTCCAGACGAACACCTGGTGTCCCCGGGCATGCGCCCGAGCGACGAATTCGGGCTCGGCACGCAGCACGTGCAGTCCGGGCCCGGCGATCGGGACCCCGACCGGCAGCATCCCGTCGCGGCGCCCAGGCAGCAGCCGATCGAGCAGCAACACCGTGGGAATCTGCGGAGCCTGCAGCTTGACCCGGCGAAGGGCCAGCGGCGTGAAACTCATCACGACTACCGGATTGTCCAGCGAGGCCTTGAGCCGCACGCTCGGCTGCTGCGGAGTGGCACCGGCCCAGCCGAACCGCATGAGCATGTCGACGAGTTCCTTCTCGACGAGACCGCCGTAACGCGTCGGATGCTTGGTCTCGATGAGAAGACGCACGTCGTGGGAGGCGTCGCGGACGAGGCCCAGCAGCACCTCGAGGGTGAGCACGCGGCCGCTCTCGAGGCGGTCGGGTTCAACGCCTGCGAGGTAGGGGCTGTCGTTGAGCAACTGGTCGGCCGAGCCGGGCAGGTCGTGCCGCCACGACGCGAAATCCAGCGAGTTGAGATCGTCGAGGTCGAACTCGCTGACCACCCCTCTGCCGTCCGAAGTCCGGTTGACCGTTCGGTCGTGCACGCACACCAGATGGCCGTCGCGGGTCATCCGCACATCGCATTCGACGGCGTCGGCCCCGGATTCGATGGCCGCGACGTAGGCGCCGAGCGTGTGCTCCGGTGCGGCGAACGAGGCCCCGCGATGGGCGACCACCATCGGTCGAACGGGCGGTTCAAGGGAACGGCGGCGGCTGCGCGGTCTCACGCGTACATCGTGGCGCGGATTGGTGATCGTTGGGTTACACCGTGCCGAACACCTGTCTGGCTACGCCACGCTCTGCCCATGCCGTGGCTACGCCACGCTCTGCCCATGCCGTGACTACGCCACGCTCTGCCCATGTCGTGGCTACGCCACGAAGGGCCGCTCACCCCGCTCGTTCACCATCGGTCGCCCTGCGTGCGCCCACGCAAGCATCCCGCCGTCGAGGTTCACCGCGTCGAAGCCATTCCCGTTGAGCCACGCTGCGACGTAGGCAGACCGTCCACCCATCTTGCACACGACGACGACCGTCGTTTCCGGCGTGAGGGGGCCGGGCTCGTAGTTCAACCGCTGCGGCAACAGGTTCATCGGCACATGTAGCGCGCCGTCGATGTGGCCGGCCGCCCATTCCTCGTCCTCGCGGCAGTCAAGCAGCACGGCGTCGGAGGGGATGTCGTCGATGGTGATGGTGGGAACCTCGGAGGGGTGCACGGCGGCTTCTCTTCCCTTGCTATTTCAGGAGCTTGGACAGGCGCCGGTCGGCGAGCTCGCGCCCGTCGGTCTGGCACGTCGGGCAGTACTGGAACGAACGATCGTGGAAGGAGACCTCGCGGACGGTGTCGCCGCAGACAGGGCAGGGCAGCCCGGCGCGGCCGTGCACCTGGAGCCCGCTGCGCTTCTCGCCCTTGAGCGTCGCCGCCTTCTGCCCTACCGATCGCTGCACTGCGTCGGTGAGCACCGAGTGGATTGCGGCGTGCAGCGCGGCAACGTCGGCATCGGTGAGCTTCGCGGCCAGCTTGAAAGGGGACAGGTGTGCGGTGTGCAGGATCTCGTCGGAGTACGCATTGCCGATACCCGCAAGCACTGTTTGATCGGTCAGCGTCCCCTTGATCTGGCTGCGTTGGCCGCCGAGCAGCTCGGTGAGTTCGCTCGAGGTCACCGATAGCGCATCGGGCCCGAGCCGGGCGATCCCGGGCACGTCCAGTGGATCATGAACGAGGTAGACCGCCAGACGCTTCTGGGTGCCCGCCTCGGTGAGGTCGAAACCGCTGACCGGACCGTCGGCGAACTCAGGCGCCAGATGCAGCCGGAACGCGAGCGGCCCACGCCCCGGCCGGGGCGGGGCGGGCGGGAGGTTGTCGCGCCACTGCAGCCAGCCGCCGCGCGCCAGATGGGTGATCAGGTGCAGACCCGACACATCCAGGTCAAGAAATTTGCCATGCCGCGCGATCGCGGTGACCTCCGCGCCGCCGAGCGCCGACAGCGGAGGGTCGAAGGTCTTGACCGCGCTGAATGCGGCAACGTCGGCACGCACGACGGTGCGGCCGACCGCCCGCTCACGGAGGAACGACGCGAGCGCCTCGATCTCGGGCAGCTCAGGCACCGGTCCAGCCTACGGTTCTGCGCTGCCCACCTACCCTGCGGCGAGCAGTTCTGCGGGGAACGTCAACCCGGTGTTGCTGTGGCACCGATACCCGTTCGGGTTCTTCGCCAGATACTGCTGGTGGTAGGGCTCGGCGTAGTAGAACTCGGCGAGGTGGGCGATCTCGGTGGTAGCCGGCGGGTACCCCACCTCGAGCAGGCGGCCGTTCACCGCCTCCTTGGCCGTCTCGGCGGCGATGCGCTGCCCCTCGTCGGTGTAATAGACCGCTGAGCGGTACTGCGTCCCGACGTCATTGCCTTGACGCATCCCTTGGGTCGGGTCGTGGACCTCGTAGAACGTCGACAGCAGGGCCGGGAGCGAGACGACGGTGGGGTCGAACACGACGAGCACTGCTTCGGTATGTCCGGTGCGGCCGCTGCAGACCTCTTCGTAACTCGGATGGGGGGTGATCCCGCCCGCATAGCCGACGGCGGTTGTCCACACTCCCGGTAGCTGCCAGAAGATCTCTTCGGCGCCCCAGAAGCACCCGAGACCGAAGACGAGCGTCTTCATGCCCTCCGGAAAGGGAGGCTGAATCGGACGGCCTGTCACGTAGTGCTTGTCCGGGATGACGAAGGCGTAGTCCGCCCGGCCGCGCAGCGCACGGTCGGGGGCGGGCAGTTCGGCCCGGGCGCGGGAGAACATCATCCTTCGAGGCTACGAGCCCTCGGTGTGATGCGGTGGTCCGGCGGGAAACTTGTCAGCAGGACGTAGCATTTCAGCCATGACGCAGTGGGGCATCGACAGCCTCTTCAATCCGGCCAAGCGGCATATGGATGAGGAGAAGAGGCGGCTGCAATCCACCCGTGAGGAGATCGGCGACAGCGCCGGTGGGAAGCGGATCGATCTCGAGTCCGGAAAGGTCAGCATCAGCCGGGCCAAGGACGAAGACGAGGACGCGCCGACCGGCAGCGCGACGTCTGGCGGCACGACCTCTGACCGCACAGGCACCCCGGTCGAGGAATCGCCGGCCCGTGCCCGTGCCCGCGCGCGCCGCGCTCGCCGCTGACCAACGAAGTGGTGCGCCGCCCGACGGCCGGGACCTTCGGACCGGCGCACGCGTCTCTGCGTATCCAGGCCAGACCTGGACATGTCGAAGCCCCCGGTAGGCGGGGGTTCTACCGGGGGCTTCGACTTCGTGGTCCGGTGCCTTCATTTCGGTGAGCGGGGGTTTCACCGAGTTCGAAGGCACCGAGCCGCCGGTCGCATCCGGGGAGCGGGGGTTTCCCCGGATGTCTTCCGGCAGTTCGTGGCCGAATTGCGCGCCGTTCCCAACCCGACTGATCGCTCTGTCGTGATCGCTCGCCACGCCGTTGTGGTGTGTGATCTTGGTTAAGTTTTCGGCTTGCCCTTCGTGCTCGTTCACTATGAACGTAAGGTCGGTGTTAAGTCAATACCTAAGTACCGACAAGGACAAATTCTTAAGTTCGCGCGTTTCGGGCCAGCCCCCACGGCTCAGCTCGCAGCAGAACCCAACCGGACAGTGACCACGTGCGTGCTCCCCCCTCGGCGGACCGTGGCCGTCACCGTGTCGCCCGGCGCGTGGGAACGGACTGCAGCGACCAATGCGTTGGCGTCGGCGATCAACTGGCTGTCCAGCTTGATCACCACATCGCCTGCCTTGATCCCGGCGTTAGCCGCAGGACCATTCGCGTTGACGGTCTTGACGGTTGCGCCGGTCGCCGACCCAGAGCCGTTGCCGACCGTGATCCCCATGACGGCGTGCCGCGCCTTTCCGCTCGTGATCAGCTCTCCTGCGATCCGCGCAGCCTCGTCCGACGGGATCGCGAAGCCGATTCCGATGTTCCCCGTCGTGCTCTGCCCGGGGATTTGCAGGCCGCCTTGTGACTGGTCCGTCGCGATGGCGGCGTTGATACCGACCACCGCTCCGGCCAGGTTGACCAAGGGACCACCGGAGTTGCCCGGGTTGATCGCCGCGTCGGTCTGCACCGCATTGAAGACGGCGCCGGACGTCGAACCGTCGCCGGTCTGCACGGGTCGTGCCGTGTTACTCACGATCCCGGACGTGACGGTGTCGGACAGCCCGAGCGGTGCACCGACTGCGACGACGGTCTGGCCGACGACGAGGGATGCCGACGGCGCGAAGGTCGCCGCACGCAAACCAGTGAAGCCGATCTTGACAACTGCCAGGTCGTCCGAGGGATCCGCTCCGACGACCTTGCCTGTGGTCTGGCGGCCGTCCTTGAGCGTGACGGTCAATGTGGCGCCGGACGCATTCGCGATCACATGATTGTTCGTGAGGACATAGCCGTCCTGTCGAATGACCACGCCCGAGCCGGTGTCCTGCTCTTGGGCGGAGGCGACCTTGATCGTGACCACGCTGGGACCGATCGTCGCCGCGGCCGCGGACACGCTGCCATCGACTTTCACGGCCGGTGCCGTTTGCGTGCTGAACGTCAACCCGGCCGGACTGTTCGACCCGTGGTCGCGCGTCAGGGCCACGGTGCCGGCTCCGGTCACCGCTCCGACCACGGCCGCTGTGAGCGCGGTGGCCAGCAGCATGCGGCGCTGAGGCGGCGGCGCGACCGGACCGGGCGCGGACGGTTCGGGAACCGGAACAGATGAGTACGGGGGAGGTGGGTATCCGCCGAAGTCGTAAGACGGGTACTGAGGCCCGTCGCCATAGTTCACGCCCATACCGTCAACCTTCCGGACCGAGCTTGTGCCGCAGCTGTGCGTGCTGCAAGCGCGACGCAAGAACGGTCATCCACTCCCAGCATCCCAGCCGCCGCCGTGCGCACGCTGGATGAGGTCGCTGAGCACGGGTCCGACCACCTGCGGAAAGCCGGCGAGTTGCACGGCGACGCTGAACCGGTCCGTCGACACCGATCCGCGCGGGTCAGCAGGGTCGAGCTGCATTCGTTCACTCAGCGTCAGAACCTGAAACGCGATCGAGCGGGCGTTGAGGAACTCGCCGATCGCTGCGACCTCCTTATCGTCCACCGTCTGGAGGAACACCTGCCCGGTCAACCACCCAGTCATCTCCATGGATGCCATCCTTGTCGTCGACATCGCGCAGTCGACCGGCGGGAGGTGCAGGCGTGGGAGGTGCGGATCTCGCGGCCGAGTCGGGGCACCCGTTCGACGTCGACACGGCAGTGACGTCCCTCGGGGAGGGGCGTTTCGCGGCGGCGGTCAGCGAGCGTTGGGGGCTGCTCGGCGCAGGCGGGGGATTCGCCAACGGCGGCTATGCACTCGCCCTGTGCCTGCGCGCACTGCGCGCCGACGCAGGGCACGCCGATCCGATCGCGGTATCGGCGACCTACCTCTCGCGGGTGCGATTCGGCCCGGCCGAAGTCCGCGTCGAGCGCATCCGATCGGGACGGCGGCTGTCTACCGTCGCTGGCCGGCTGATCCAGGAGGGAAAAGAGCGCGTCAGGGTCGTCGCCACGTTCGCCGACCTCGGCAGCGCGGCCGGCCGGACCGAGGTGCGCAATCACGCGCCCGAGCTACCGCCCCCCGCCGACTGCCTCGGGCTCGCGACGCGCGCCGACGTGCCCGGATTCTCCCTCGCTGACCGACTGGAATTCCGGTATGTCGAACTCCCGGGCTGGCGGCGGGGCGAACCGCAAGGCCGCCTCAGCGATCAGTTCTGGATGCGGTTCGCGCCTGACGAGAGCGGCAGAGTGCGTGATGCCGACACGCTGGCGCTGGCGGCGATGGTCGACATGGCCACACCGCCCGTGATCGATCTCGGCGAGGCAGGCTCGACGACGATCGAACTCACAGTGCACGTCAGAGGCGTCCCCGCACCTGGATGGCTCGCCTGCCGGGCGAGTACGCAGCACGTGATCGATGGCTTCCACGACGAGGATTTCGAGATCTGGGACAGCACCGGGCGCCTGGTCGCGCAGTCGCGTCAGCTGGCGCTACTGCCAACTCGGCGCTGAGCGGTGGCGATAGCGTTTCCTCGAATCAGGTGCCAGGGTGTCGGCATGCAGAACGTGGGAGTCGCGTCGTGAACGTCCTGCTCATCGGACCGCCGGGATCAGGCAAGGGCACCCAGGGCGAGCGCCTTGCCGATCAACTGGGTCTCGAGCACATTGCGGCGGGCGATCTGCTGCGCGCCGAGGTCGCGAACGCGACGCCGCTCGGCCGGCAGGTTGCCGATTTCATGAAGCGGGGTGATCTGGTCCCCGATGTCGTGATCCTGAGCCTGCTCATGCCGCGGGTACTGGCCGCCTCAGAGGTTCACGGCTACCTGCTGGACGGCTTTCCCCGTTCCGTCGATCAGGCCGTCGAGGCGCGGGCACTCGCCGAACGGGCCGGGGCCTCACCCGACGCGGTCATCTACCTCGACGCGCCGCGAGAGGAGCTGATCCGCCGGATTCTCGCGCGCGCGGCTGTCGAGGGGCGTGCCGACGACAACCCCGAAACGGTGACGAATCGCCTTCAGGTGTTCGACGAGGCCACCCACCCGCTCGTCGAGTACTACCGCCAGCGAGGACTGCTGCACGTCATCGACGCGAACCGGGGTGAGGACGAGGTGACGGCCGCAATCCTCGCCGTCCTCGAACCACTGCGCGGCTAGCGCGCCACTCAGTCCGGCAGGTCGCGCTTGACGATCTTCCCCGCAGGATTGCGCGGTAGCTCGTCGAGGAAGACGACTTCGCGCGGCACCTTGTAGCGGGCGAGGTTGGACTTCACGTAGGAGCGCACAGCCTCGTCGTCGAGATCCGCACCGTCGGCGAGAACCACGAACGCCTTGAGCCGCTTGCCGTAATCCGCGTCGTCGACGCCCACGACGGCGGCTTCGGAGATGGCTTCGTGTGCGCCGAGCAGCTCCTCGATCTCGCGGGGGAAGACGTTCTCTCCGCCGGAAACGATCATGTCGTCGTCGCGACCGTCGACGAACAGTCGGCCCTCGTCGTCGAGATGGCCGACGTCGCCGGTCGACATCATCCCGGCGATCGTTTCCTTGCTACCGCCACCGGTGTAGCCCTCGAAATGGATCGAGTTGGCGACGAAGATCCGCCCGGTCTCACCGTGACGAACCTCGTTGCCCTCCGGATCGAGCAGCGTGATCGTCGTGCCGTACGGCGGGCGTCCCACGGTGCCCGGCGCCGCACGCAGATCAGCTGGGGTCGCGATCGTCGCGTACGCGACCTCCGTCGAGCCATAGAGGTTGTAGACGATGTCACCGAGCAGATCCATGGTGCGGTTCGCCAGGTCGGGATCGAGCGCCGAGCCGGAGACCGCGATGATTCGCAGGGCCGACAGGTCGTGCGAGCGGATTTCATCTGCACCGGCGTCCAGCAACCGGGATAGAAGTACAGGGACGGTGATGAGGGCATCGCAGCCGTGATGCTCCAAGGCTGCGATGGTGAACTTGGGGTCGAACCGCCGGGTGATCACCACGGTGTTGCCGAGGCCGAGTGCGAGCACCGAACTCAACATGCCCCACGCATGGAAGGCCGGGGCGGCGAGCAGCACCGTGCGGCCGGAGCGAAGCGGGATCTTCGAGAGGTAACCGCCCGGGATGACCATCGACAGCGCCAGGTCGCGCGGCGCCCCCTTCGGTGTGCCCGTCGTGCCGCTCGTCAGCAGCACGATGCGCTGCTTGTGCCTCGGCCTGGGAGGCGGGCGGTCGTTGCCCTCCGCGATCAGCGAATCGATGCTCAGCCGATCGCCCGGGTCACCGTCGGTCCACGCGAGCACCTCACCGAGCGGTGGCTCGTACCCGGCCGCGATGTCGGTGAACTCCTCGTCGTGGACGAGGACCGCGACCTCCTCGCGTTTGCACACGTCGACCAGTTGCGGGCCGGCGAAGTCGGTATTGAGCAGCAGCGTGCGCGCCCCGAGCTTGGCGGCGGCAACAATCGCCTCGAACAGGCCGCGATGGTTTCGGGCGAGGATGCCCATCGCCTGCCCCGGCTCGAAGCCCCGTTCGAGCAACGCGTTGGCCAGGGCGTTGCTGTGACGTTCGAGTTCGTCGAACGTGATCGCGCCGCGCTCGTCGTGGATCGCGGGGTGGTCCGGCTGCGACGCCGCGGCCAGGGCGATGGCTGCGGCGATCGGACCGTAGGCGTCCAGCGAGCGGAGCACCGTGGGCAGGCGGTGAGGTGGCGTCATCGCGACCCCTGGTCCGCGGGCTTTGAGCAGGGTCGCGGCATATCGTGCCTCGGTGCCGGCCCGGCCGAGCAGGTTCATCGCGTCGCCGAGGAGATCCATGCGTCCGTCCTACCACCGAACGGGCTCGGTCTATCCGGCAAGGATCGACCGGACGCCGTCTCAGCCTGCGGTGTGTTCCCGCACACAGATTGGTGGGCAAGGGGGGAGTTGAACCCCCACGTCCTTTCGGACACACGGACCTGAACCGTGCGCGTCTGCCATTCCGCCACTTGCCCCGGCAGTGATATGGCCGCGTCGATCGGGAACACCTAGTCGGGCTCCCGCAGACGGGCCAAGGGGCAACGGTAGCACGCACGAAGCCCCGGATTTGGCGGGCGCCAAGGCCCTGCCCAGTAGACTCGCTGCAGCGTGTGGGGTCACATGCTCTTTACTCGCGCCCCGCGCGCGTAACAGGTCGAGGAGGACGACGTGAGCCTGGCTCAGCGGTTCGAGCGCCGCCTCGAGGGCCTCGTCGGCGGCGCGTTCGCACGAGTCTTCAAGGGTCAGGTAGAGCCTGTCGAGATCGGCACCGCGCTGCAGCGCGAAGCGGCCGACAAGCGCAACGTCATGGGTAACGGCCGCGTCCTCTCGCCGAACCGCTACCGCGTGACCCTCTCGTCCTCGGACTACGAGCGCCTCGTGCCTTGGGAAGTGCAGCTCACGAACTCACTCGCCGAGCTGGTTCAGGAATACCTCGACGAGAACCGGTGGGACACCATCGGGGACATCGAGGTGTACCTCGCGCTGGACGAGCAGCTCCACACGGGGGTATTCGGGGTGGCCTCGCGGATGGAGTCGCAGGCGCCCCCTCGGCGGCGCCCGCACGATTCACTGTCGCTTCCGGTGGTGCCAGGGCTCGGCGCCGCCGAATTCGGACCACCGGCCATGCCGTCCCCAGCGCCCTCGGCCGCCTACCCCGCGCCGGCTGCGTACAGCCCGCCGCCCGCGCCCGCTGCGCAGCAGCCGCAGTACTCGCCGCAGCCGCAGCCGCAGCCGCCGCCTGGCGCGCCGCCCGCCCGGCAGCGCCCGGGCGCCTGCATCGTCGTCGACCAGACCAATCAGCGGTTCGACCTGCGCGTCGGCAGCAACGTCGTCGGTCGGGGTACTGACGCTGATCTGCAGCTGCTCGACCAAGGTATCTCACGACGGCATCTCGACATCCAGTTCGACGGCAACTACGCGACCGTCTACGACCTCGGCTCGACGAACGGCACCACGGTCAACGGCCACGAGGTCGGCAGCCAGGTATTGCGCCACGGCGACGTCCTGCGCGCCGGGCACACCCGCCTCGTCTTCCATCACGAGCAGGGATGACGGTCCGGATGGCTCCCAGGATCGGGATTGCATGAACTCCGCGCTCGCTCTTCAAGTCATGCGCTTCGGCTTCCTCGCGTTGCTGTGGCTGTTCGTCCTCGCGTCCATCCGGGTGATCCGGGGCGATCTGCGCACGAGTGGGCAACCTCGCGTAGGCGTGCCCCCACCGGCCAGGCGCCGTGGCGGCGGCCGCGCCGCTGCCGCACCGACGTCTCACGGCCCGACCCATCTGCTCGTGACCGCGGGCGACCTCATGGGGACGCGGATCGACCTCACGGGCGCGCCGGTTCTCATCGGCCGCGCTCCGGATTCGACGCTCGTGCTCACCGACGACTACGCGAGCAACCGCCACGCGCGGATCAGCCTGCAAGACGGGATGTGGCTCGTCGAGGACCTCGGTTCGACGAACGGCACCTACCTCGGTCAGCGCAAGCTCGACGGGCCGGTGCCGCTGGACACCGGCGTCGCAATCCGTATCGGCAAGACGGTGCTGGAGCTGCGCTGACCCATGGCTCTCACCCTGCGCTACGCGGTGCGCTCGGACCTCGGTCTGGTGCGCTCGAACAACGAGGACTCGGTCTACGCGGGGCCTCGGCTGCTCGCGATCGCCGACGGCATGGGGGGTCACGCCGCCGGTGAGGTCGCCAGCAAGATCGTCATCGGGGCGCTGGAGGGGCTCGACGAGGATCGCCCGATAACGAACATGATCGGCGAGTTGCACGACGCGGTGCACGACGCGAACGAGCGCATTGCCGCAGCGGTGCGGCAGAGCACCGGCCTCGAGGGCATGGGCACCACGCTGACGGCGTTACGGTTCCTCGGGGCCCAGGTCGGATTGGTGCACGTCGGCGATTCGCGCGCGTACTTGCTGCGCGGCGATCTGCTCTCCCAGATCACGCACGACGACACCTATGTTCAGTACCTCGTCGACTCGGGCAAGCTCACCCCGGACGAGGCGAAGGAGCATCCCCGCAAGTCCGTGATCCTGCGCGCGCTGCTCGGAACCGAGGTCGAGCCCGACGTCTCGATCCGCGAGGCCCGCGCGGGTGATCGGTACCTGCTCTGCACCGACGGCTTGTCCGACGTGGTTTCGACGGACACCATCCTCGAGACCCTGCGCATCCCGGACCCGCAGGAGGGCGCCGACCGCCTCGTCGAACTTGCCCTGCGCGGGGGAGGCCCCGACAACGTCACGGTGATCGTGGCCGACGTCGTCGAATCCCGTGCGGGCGATGAGATCAACGACGTCCCGGTGATCGCCGGCGCCGTGCTCGACCCGAACGCCCAGGACATTCCCGGTGACTCGAGCCCCGCCGAGCGAGCCGCGCGCATCGGCCGGCAGGCGCCGCCGCCGGCCAAGATCGCGGAGCCGCCACGGCGCAGGCGCATATGGCGCACGCCGCTGGTCATCGCGATCGTGCTGGCGGTGATCGTCGGTGCCCTGGCCGGCGCGTACGCCCTCACGCAGACCTACTACTTCGTCGGGCGTGACGGTAGTGAGGTCGCGATCTTCCGCGGTGTCAACACCGAGATCGGTCCGCTGAAGTTCTTCGACGTGTACAAGAACACCGATCTCGTGATCAGCGACCTCAATCCGTCCGTACGCACGCAGGTCAACGACGGCATCAACGCCAGCAGCGAGAAGGACGCCGAGCACATCGTCCAGAACCTGCACAACCAGCTCTTGCCGGTGTGCGTGCCCACACCGATCACGACGCCGACGCCGACGCCCACGCCGAAACCTGCGATCACGCCACGCGTCACGCCGAAGGCCACGGTGCGCACGACCCCGAAGGCGGTGCCGACCACGACGGTCCCGGTGCAGACGCCCCTCCCGCAGATCACGCCGAATCCCTGTCGGCCGGTCCGATGACGATCATTCCCGCAGCCTTGCGCCTGCCGACCCGGCGCAACACCGAACTGTTCCTCCTCGGCTTTGCTGTGGTTCTCGTCGTCGGGGCCGAAGCTGCCGTCGAGGCGACCCGCGACGGCCGCCTGTCCTCGCATTTGGTCACCTACGCCGCGGTGCCACTGCTGGTCGGCCTCGTCACGCACCTCGTGATCCGCAAAGTGGCGCCGTTCGCCGATCCGTTGCTGCTGCCGATCGCGGTCGCCCTGAACGGACTCGGGCTAGTCATGATTCACCGTCTCGACCTCGGTCAGAAACAGCAGGCACAGCAGTTCGGTCAGCAGTACGCGGGAGCCTCCGCGCCCACGCAGGTCGTCTGGACGGCGATGGGTGTCGCCCTCTTCATCGCGCTGATCGTGTTGATCCGTGACCATCGCACGCTGCAGCGCTACGCCTACACACTCGCGCTGGCCGGCGTGTTCCTGCTCGTTCTCCCGGCCATCCTGCCGGCGCGTTTCAGCGAGGTGAATGGCGCGAGGATCTGGATCCGTGTCGCTGGGTTCTCGCTGCAGCCGGGTGAATTCGCCAAGATCCTCCTCTGCGTCTTCGGCGCCGCCTACCTCGTCACCAAGCGCGACGTGCTGTCCCTCGCCGGGAAGCGATTCGCCGGCATCGACCTGCCGCGCGGACGCGATCTCGGCCCGCTGCTCGGTGCGTGGCTCGTGTGCATCGCCGTTCTGGTGCGCGGCCACGATCTCGGCACGTCACTGATGTTCTTCGGGCTGTTCGTCGTGCTGATCTACATTGCGACCGAGCGGGTCAGCTGGGTGATCATCGGCATCGTGCTGTTCGCCGGCGGCGCCTACATCGCCTACCAACTGTTCGGCACCGTGCAGACCCGGGTGGGCGTCTGGCTGCACCTGTTCGCGCCGGCGCACAACGACGACGGCTACCAGCTGCGCCAATCCCTGTACGGACTCAGCAACGGCGGCCTGTTCGGGACCGGGTTGGGCGGGGGCCATCCGGAACGGATCCCGCTCCCTGGAACCGACTTCATCATCTCCTCCTTCGGGGAGGAGGTCGGCCTGTTCGGTCTCGTCGCGCTGCTGATGCTGTACGTCATGTTCGTCGCCCGCGGCATCGCCGCCGGTCTGGCAGTGCGGGATTCGTTCGGCAAGCTGCTCGCCTGCGGACTGTCGTTCCTCGTTGCACTGCAGCTGTTCGTCGTCGTGGCTGGGGTCACCCGCTTGCTGCCCGAAACCGGGTTGACGACACCCTTCCTGTCCTACGGCGGCTCGTCCTTACTCGCGAACTACGTGTTGCTCGCGATCCTGCTGCGGGTGTCGGACGCGGCGCGACGACCGACGAACGTCCCGCCGAATCTGGCGACGCCGGAGCCTGCAGTGGCAACACCGTGACGCTTCGCATCCGCCGCCTAGGAGGCTTGGTATGAACCGCCCGATCCGCAAGGTCGCCGTCGCGCTCGGCGTGCTGCTCGCGGCGATCTTCGTCAACATCAACTTTGTCCAGGTCGTCAAGAACAACGCCTACGACAACACCGACAAGTACGCCGACAATCGCCTGCCGATCCTGGCGGAGTACTCCAGCCCGCGTGGCCAGATCGACGTCCAAGGCACCGCGATAGCGAAGTCCGTGTCGACCACGGACGAACTGAAGTACCTGCGCGTGTACGCCGACGGGCCGATCTACGCGCCCGCGACCGGCTTCAACTCGATCGTCTACGGCACCGACGGAATCGAGTCCGCGAAGGACAAGGTCCTGTCCGGTACCGACCCGCGCCAGTTCAGCCGCAAGATCGCAGATCTGTTCACCGGCCGCAATCCGCACGGCGGCAGCGTCGAGCTGACATTGAACAAGGCCGCGCAGCAGGCCGCCTACGACGCCATGAGGACGTCTGGCGGCACGCTGCGCCGTGGGGCGGTGGTGGCACTCGACCCGACGACGGGTGCGATTCTCGCTCTGGTATCCACACCGTCGTACGACCCGAACAAGCTGAGTTCGCACGACTCGGCGAGCATCGCTCGCTACTACCAGACCCTGCAGAACGATCCCGCCCAGCCCATGCTGGATCGCGCGCTGAAGCAGACATACGCGCCCGGGTCTGTATTCAAGGTGATCGTCTCAGCAGCCGCGTTGCGCGACGGCGTCAAACCCGACCAGCAGGTGCCGGCTCCGAACGGCTTCTGGCCGTTCCACGATCACACCGGCGCGTGCCCGAATGATCCGGCGTCGTCGTGCGTGGAGAACTTCAACGGCGAGACGTGTCAGAACGGCACCACCGCCACGCTCTCGTTCGCCTTCGCCAAGTCGTGCAATACGGCGTTCGCATCGCTGGCCGTCGACAAGTTGAAAGGCGCCAAGGTCGCAGCGGAAGCGTCGTTGTTCGGATTCGACGGCGACCCGCTCAGCGTTCCGATCAGCGTGGCGCATTCAACGGTGGGCACGGCGAGCGATCTGTCCGATCCGGGTTCGTTGGCGCACTCCTCGTTCGGCCAGCAGGACGTCCGCATGTCACCGCTACAAGCTGCGATGATCGCAGCAGCTGTCGCGAACAATGGCTCGCTGATGACACCGTTCCTGGTTCGGCAGGACTTGAGCTCGAACTTCTCCGTGCTGTCCCAGACCAGTCCGACCCAGATGGCGCAGGTGCTCGACCCGACGCTCGACCAGGAGCTGCAGCAGATGATGGTCGGGGTCGTCGAGAATCCGGAGGGCACGGGCGGGGCGGCGCGGATCACGGACCTGCAGGGCGTGACGGTGGGCGGCAAGACGGGCACGGCCGACACCGGGATCTTCAAGAATGGCAAGCAGACTCCCCCGCACGCCTGGTTCTCGGGATTCGCGATGCAGGGCGGCCAGCCGAGGATCGCCGTCGCAGTCATCATCGAGAACGGCGGCGTGAACGGCAACGAGACGACGGGCGGACTTGCCGCGGCACCCGTGGCAAAGGCAGTCATGGAAGCGTATTTGCGCTCGACGACCGCAGGACATTGACGTGGTACGCACTCCGATGAGTACGAGCAGTGAGGATGGACGATGACGCAGCCGAGGTTGATCGGCGGACGGTACGAGCTGGGCGAGCTGCTCGGCTACGGCGGCATGGCCGAGGTGCACCGGGGCCGAGACATCCGGTTGGGCCGTGACGTCGCGATCAAGGTGCTGCGCGCTGACCTGGCACGTGACCCGTCGTTCATCAACCGGTTCCGCCGTGAGGCGCAGGCCGCTGCCGGGCTGAACCATCCGTCGGTCGTCTCGGTCTATGACACGGGTGAGGACCCGGCGCCGGACGGAGCAACACAGCCGTACATCGTGATGGAGTACGTCGAGGGGCGCACTCTGCGTGACATCCTGAAGACGCAGGGCCGGTTACCGGTGAGGCGCGCGATGGAGGTTGCCGCCGACGTGTGCGGCGCCCTCGATTTCAGTCACCGCAACGGCATCGTGCATCGCGACATCAAGCCCGCAAACGTGATGATCACGCCGACCGGCGCGGTCAAGGTCATGGACTTCGGCATCGCTCGAGCGCTCGCGGACAACGCGGCGACAGTCACGCAGACGGCGAACGTGATCGGGACCGCGCAATACCTCTCGCCGGAGCAGGCCCGGGGCGAGGCAGTCGATGCGCGCTCGGACGTCTACTCCACCGGGTGCCTGCTCTACGAGCTCGTCACCGGGTCGCCGCCGTTCCAGGGCGATTCGCCGGTAGCGGTCGCCTACCAGCACGTGCGTGAGAACGCGGCGCCCCCTTCGTCGCGCAATCCTGAAATTCCGCCGGCACTCGACTCGATCATCATGAAGGCGCTCGCCAAGAACCAGCTCAACCGCTATCAGAGCGCCGGTGAGATGCGCACCGACCTGCAGCGCGCACTGGCCAACCAGCCGGTGGCTGCCGAGGCGGTCATGTCCGACGCCGACCGCACCCAGTTCATCGCCCGCTCCGGCCTGCCGCCGGTGGCCGTGCGCCGCATCGACGAGCCGCCCCCGGGACCGGACGACGACCGGCGTAGCGGGCTTGTCTGGCTGGCCGTCGTCATCGCGCTGTTGCTCGTGATCGGTGCCGCCGTGGCGGCGATCTTCTTGATCGGCCGCAGTGACTCGGTGGCGAAGGTGACCGTGCCGCAGTCGGTGATCGGCGAGCTCCCCGGAGCGGCTCAGGACACCCTGCGCGCGGCGAAGCTGAACCCTGTCGCCGGCGATGACACGAACGGTCCCTGCTTCGGAAATGCAACAGTCGACAAGGGGCAGGTCTGCACGCTCGAACCCGGGCCGAACACCAAGGTCAACGAGAAGTCGACGGTGGTGTACCACCTCTATACGCCCAAGCAGGTGCAGGTCCCCGACCTCACCGGCAAGCAGTACACCGACGCCGCAGCGATCCTGCACAACCTCAACCTCGTCGCGAAGCAGAAGATCGTGAACAACGCGGCCGATGTCGGCACCGTTATCGCGCAGAGCGCCCCGCCGTTCAGCAACGTCGCGCCGGGGGCGGCCGTCACGCTGTCGGTGTCGAGCGGGAAGACCGTCCTGCCCGACGTCCGCAACCTCAAGGACGCCGACGCCAAGGTGAAGCTGAACTCCGCCGGCTGGACCAATATCGACGACAGCCAGACGGTGAACACTCCGGACAAGGCGAAGGACGGCACTGTCAAGGACGAGAACCCGACGCCGGGCATCGCCTACCCGCAGAACACCAAGATTGCGCTGGTCATTTACAAGTACGTGAAGCCGGCTCCTACCTGCGTCACGCCGTCCGGTGGCATCACGGGTATCCCGACCGGCCTGCCGACCGGTGGCCTACCGCCGTGCACGAGCTGAGGCATCACCCGAGGCGAGGTAGGACGACGATTGCCTGCAGCCCCGGCTTCCCGTCCGGGCGTGCGGCCAGCCGAACGCTGCCGCCGTGCGCCCGGACCACGTCGCGCACGATCGACAGTCCGAGACCGGTGCCGCCGCTGCCGCGTGAGCGTGAGGCCTGCACGCGATAGAAGCGGTCGAAGACGCGCTCGCGTTCGTCGGCCGGGATGCCCCGGCCGTCGTCGGTCACAAGCATGGTGAGCGTCGACGACGAGTCCGACTCGACCGACACCGTCACCCGAGCGCTGGCGTAGCGGACGGCGTTGTCGATCAGGTTGATCCCCACGCGCCGCAGTCCGTCGATATCCCCGTTGACGATGCCCGCGCCCGCCGCAACGTCGACATCCAGTTCGACCGGCACCCGTGCACTCTCGTATCCCCCGACGAGGTCGGCGAGCAGCTCCGGAAGGTTGACGGGTTCCGCGTGCAGCAAACGACCTGCGGCCTCGTCCGATCGGGCGAGGGCGAGCAAGTCGTAGACGAGGCGGTCGAGGCGATCGACGTCGACGAGCACGTCGTCCACGAGGGATTCCAGATCGGTCTCAGGCCCGACGCGCTTGGCGACCTCGAGCTGGACGCGCAGGGAGGCGAGCGGCGAACGCAGTTCGTGGGCCGCGTCGCCGACGAATGTGCGCTGGCGTGTGGTCGAGGCGTCGATCCGGTCGAGCATCGCGTTGAGCGTCACGGCGAGCCGATGGATCTCATCCTGCGCGCTGGGCAGTGGTAGCCGTTGATCAGCAAGTCCGGCGGCCGTGATGTCAGCGGCACCGTGCCGCAGGGCGGCGACCGAGCGGAGCGTCAACGCCACGACTCCATAGGTGGCCAGCGCCAGGAGCAGCACTGCAAGCGGGCCGCCGATCAGCGCCACCTGCCCCAGCAGCCGCACACTGTCGTTCACATTCTTCAGGTCGGTGATGACGACGACCGTCTTGTCGCCGACGCGCACGCCAAGCGCCCGCTCCGGCGCATCGGAGACGGCGTTGCTCAGTGCAATTCGGTCACCCTCGCGGACTTGGGCAAGCTGCTTCGCATCGAGGATGGGCACCACCCGGTCGCTGCCCGGCGAGACGGCGAGCACCCGATCGGTTCGGTCGACGACCTGAACTGCCGCGATGCCACCCGTTGTCGGCAGGACCGTCGTCAGCTCGGAAGACTTGTCGCCCTTGACCTGCAGCGCGATGTCGTGAGCCGTCTTCAAGGCCGAGGAATCCAGCGTGCGCACGAGCGTGTACCGCTGCAGGACGAGTACCAGCACCGTCCCCGTGAGCACGGCGAGCGAGAAC
Organism: Jatrophihabitantaceae bacterium; assembly: GCA_035999365.1. Lineage (GTDB taxonomy): Bacteria > Actinomycetota > Actinomycetes > Mycobacteriales > Jatrophihabitantaceae > DASYGT01. The sequence goes on along the minus strand of DASYGT010000054.1, from coordinate 38,644 downwards.
AGCGCGGTCGCGAGCAGGGTGAGCCGGGCGCGCAGCGACTGGCGCGCCCACCAGGACACCGGCGAGGCCGCGATCCGGGTCAACTATCCGCAGTGAGCCGGTAGCCGGCGCCGCGCACGGTCTGCACGCTCTGACGGCCGAACGGGGTGTCGATCTTGCGGCGCAGATAGCCGACGTACACCTCGACGACATTGGCGTCGCCCTCGTAGTTGGCATCCCACACGTGATGCAAGATGTCAGCCTTGCTGACCGCGTCGCCTGCTCTGCGCATGAGGAATTCAAGCAGGGAGAACTCTCGCGGCGTGAGCTCGATCGGCGTGTCGCCGCGCATTACGGTGTGGGCGGCCGGATCGAGAACGAGATCATCGACCTTCAACGACGCCGGCCTGGGCGTGACGCCACGGCGTAGCAGCGCCCGGATGCGGGCCAGCAGCACGACGAACGAGAACGGCTTGGTGAGGTAGTCGTCGGCGCCGAGATCGAGGGCGTCGGCTTCGTCGTACTCGCCGTCCTTCGCGGTGAGCATCAGGATCGGCACCCAGTTCTCACCGGCCCGCAGCTGTTCGATGATGCGATAGCCGGACAGGCCCGGAAGCATGATGTCGAGGATCACCGCGTCGTAGGCGGTCTCCTGGGCGGCGTGCAACCCGTCCGGTCCGGTGTGCGCGACGTCGACGGTGAAACCCTCACTGCCTAGTCCGCGCTGCAATGCCGAGGCCAGCCGCACCTCGTCCTCGACGATGAGCAGTCGCACTGCGTCTCCTCACTTGGGCCAGTCGAAGCGCCGTCCGGCGACTTGTGTCACCGCCTTCGGCGACTTGGCGCCAGCGTGCACCCACGACAGTAGGTCGCTGTGAACCGCCTCAGCCCCATCACAGTGCTCCGTACTCATGCTGGATCCAGTGAGGACCCCTTCGATCGTCCGGCGCCACCGCTCTGTGCGATGGCTCGCCCCCGTCGGTGTCCTGGGTGTCGTCGGCCTCGCCGCCGGCGGGATGATTGCCGCGCGCGCCTCTACGTCCGGCCCGCTCCCCGACACGAACACCGCTGAACTCGTCGCGGACATCCACTCGGCATCCGTGCGCGGCTTCTCCGGAACCGTAGTCACGCAGATGTCGCTCGGTCTGCCCCAGCTTCCGAGTGTGGCTGGGGCCGAGCGCGGTGGGTCGTCGATGGCCGGCTTGCTCGCCGGCTCCCACACGATCCGGGTCTGGTACGGCAGTGCCGACCACCAGCGCATCGCATTGCTGGGCCAAACCTCCGAGACAGACGTCTTCCATTCCGGCAGCGACATATGGGAGTGGGACAGCGACACCCACGTCGCCACGCACACCGTGCTGCCCGCCCGTAGCGCCGGCAGCGCCGCCGCCGAGCCGAAACCGTCGGTGGCTGAGGCGCTCACCCCGCAACAGCTCGCCACACAATTCCTCGCTGCGGTAAACCCCACCACGGCGGTGGCTCTGGGGACCAACCGCACCGTCGCCGATCGGTCGGCCTATGAGCTCGTGCTCACGCCGCGCGACGCGCAGACCCGGATCGGATCGGTGCACATCTCGGTCGACGGGTCGACCAAGCTGCCGCTGGGTGTCCAGGTCTATGCGCGCGGGAGCTCGACGCCGGCCCTCGATGTCGCGTACTCGGACATCTCGTTCAAGGCTCCCCCGGCGGGCTACTTCAGCTTCGCTCCTCCGCCTGGTGCCGTCGTGCATACGGGATCAGCGCGCTCCAACGCGGACGCGCCCTCGGTGCTCCCGGACTCCGCCGGTACGCCGGAAACCAAGACGATCGGCACGGGTTGGTCCAGCGTCGTCGAATACCGGACAACTGCCGCCGAGATCAAGAAGCTGGCCGGCCCGACGTTCGGGGCGTTGTCCCCGGTCCAGGGCAGCTGGGGTACCGGGCGGTTGCTCGACTCGGCCCTGTTCGCTGCCCTGATCACTGACGACGGCCGGGTGTTCGCCGGCGCCGTGAATCCGCAAGCCCTGTACGCCGCAGCGTCGACCCGTTAGACCGGGCGGCCTCGCAGTGACCGCGCGGGCGATCGCCTCCACGGGGCTGTCCAAACGTTTCGGCAAGCAGCTGGTGGTCGATGCCGTCGACCTCGACGTACCGTCTGGTGCCGTCTACGGCTTCCTGGGCCCGAACGGTTCGGGCAAGACCACGACGATCCGGATGTTGCTCGGGTTGGTGTTCCCGACGGCGGGATCGCACGAACTGCTCGGGCGTGATTTCGGCTCGGCGCGCGACGATGTCCTCCCCCGCGTCGGGGCGCTCGTCGAAGGGCCGGCCTTCCACCCGTACCTGTCCGGGTGGGCCAACCTCGCCCGGCTGGACGCCGCCGACCACCGCGCGGCGGCACGCACGGCGAAGCACCGGATCGGGGAGGCACTCGATCGGGTCGGGCTCACCGCGGCTGCGGGAAAGCGATACCGCAACTATTCGCTCGGTATGCGACAGCGTCTCGGCATAGCTGGGGCGCTGCTTCAACCGCGGGACCTCCTCGTCCTGGACGAGCCGACCAATGGGCTCGATCCGCAGGGCACCCGCGAGGTTCGGCACCTGATCACCCAGCTCGGCGCCGACGGCGTGACGGTCTTCGTCTCCTCGCACCTGCTCAGCGAGGTTGCCCAGATCTGCACCCACGTCGGAGTGATGAGTGTCGGCAGCATGGTCTGGCAAGGGTCGCTGGACGACCTCGGTGCTCAGCAGCGGGTTCGCGTGCGGGTCACCACGACGTCCCCGGATCGGGCCGTGCGGGTACTGACCGGGCTGGGGCTGGAGGAGGTCCGCCCTGCGGAGTCAGGGGCCCAGGGCGTGCTCGGGGCTGCCGACCCGGAGGCGATCGTCGCCGCACTCGTCGCCGGCGGCGTCGGGGTGCGCGAGTTCCATGTCGAGCAGCCGAGCCTCGAAGACATCTTCGTCGGTCTCACCGGTGAGGGCTTCGATGTTTCCGGTTGACGCGGGCCGGTTAGTTCGCTCGGAACTGCTCATGGTGTTCCGGCGCCGCCGCAACATCGCGTTGCTCATCTCGCTGAGCCTGATCCCGGTGCTGATCGGCGTCGCCGTCAGGCTGAGCAGTCATCCCGGCAGAGGAGGCGGCGCGATCTTCGGAAGCATCACCGACAACGGTCTGTTCGCCGCACTCGCGGCGTATCTGGTCGTGACACCGCTCTTCCTGCCGCTCGGAGTCGCGGTTGTCGCCGGCGATGCGATTGCCGGCGAGGCGCACTACGGAACCCTGCGGTACCTGTTGACGGTGCCCGTAGGACGAACCCGCTTGTTGGCCGTGAAGTTCGCCGGGCTTGTCGCGTGGTGCTTGGCGAGCGTCGTCGGTGTCGGTCTGGGCGGCGTCGTGATCGGGTGGATCCTCTTCCCGTCGGGACGGTTGACATTGCTGTCCGGACGGACCATCTCCTACCTGTCGGGTACGTACCGCCTGATGCTGGTCGCGGCGTTCGTCGCCGCGTCGCTGGCCATGGTTGCCGCGCTGGGCTTGTTCATCTCGACGATGACGGAGGTGCCCGTCGCGGCGATGGCGGCGACGCTCGTGCTCACGATCGTCAGCGAGGTAGTGGATCAGGTCCCGCAGCTGGCGCGGATCCATCCATGGCTACCGACGCATTACTGGCTGCAGTGGGTGGACCTGATGCGAGATCCGATGCTGACATCAGGAATCTGGCACGGGCTGCTGGTCACACTCGGCTACGTCGCGTTGTTCCTGTCGCTGGCCTGGGCCCGGTTCACCGGAAAGGACGTCACGTCCTGACGGTCACTGGAGGTAGGACTCGACCTCGTCGATCGGCCTTTCCTTCACCCCATCCGGATCCTCGCCCGTCTCCTCCTTGGCCCGGCGCTGGCGCAGCAGGTCCCAGGCCTGGTCGAGCTGGCGCTCGAGCGATTCCAACCGCAGCCGGTCGTCGCCGCCCAGGCCCCGCCCGGCGTGGCTGTCCCGCAGCTGTTTCTCCTCCGTGACGAGGTCGTGGATGTGCTCGAGGATGGTCTTGTCGTCCACCGGGAGGCCCTTTCCGTCGAGTGTTGCGATCCACCGTAGTACCGGCCGCTGGGCGCCTGGACCCGTAGTTGCTACGCTGTTCGTGGTTGCCGCGATGGTCGAGCTCGCTCGGCCAGGTAACCGGTTGTTCTTCCTTCTCCTGGCTGTCGGGAAATGGTTGTTCGCCCGGTGGTGACCTCGGAAGCCGCACGGTGCGGATTTCCTGCAGCAAGAGGAGAAATATCGTGGCTCAGGGCACGGTCAAGTGGTTCAACAGCGAAAAGGGCTTCGGCTTCATCGCACCCGACGGTGGCGCACCCGACGTCTTCGTCCACTACTCGGCGATCACGAGCGACGGCTACCGCACGCTCGATGACAACCAGCGCGTGGAGTTCGACATCACCCAGGGCCAGAAGGGCCCGCAGGCGGAGAACGTTCGCCCGCTGTAACCACCGGACAACGACGGGGCTCGGCCGCATCTGCGGTCGAGCCCCGTCTGTCTGTCCCGCTCAGCGGTTGTCGCGCCAGGCGATCCAGGACTTGAGCTTGCCGAGGTCGTAGTCCGGTCCGCCGAGGCCGACGGTGAACAACGTCGCGCCGGCGTCAAGAAGCGGCTGGGCGACGGTGTCCGGGTCTCCACTTGGCGTTCCGACCGAACGCTGGATCTCGCCCGGATCGCGGCCGATCGTCGCGCAGTGGTCGGCGAGCACCTGGGATTTGCGCGTCAAGGTGTCGGCGTCGCTGAACGAATGCCAGATGTCGGCGTGCTGGGCGACCATGCGCAGCGTCTTGCGCTCGCCGCCGCCGCCGATGAGTACCGGGATCTTGCGTGTGGGTGCCGGATTCAGCTTCGACCACCGCGACTCGATGCGGGGAAGGGCGGTGGCCAGGTCGTCGAGCCTGCCGCCGGCTGTGCCGAACTCGTATCCGTATTCGAGGTAGTCCTTCTCGAACCACCCGGATCCGATGCCCAGGATCAGCCGGCCGCCACTGATGTGATCGACGGTGCGGGCCATGTCGGCGAGCAGTTCGGGATTGCGGTAGCTGTTGCAGGTGACCAGCGCGCCGATCTCGACGCGGCTGGTCTGCTCGGCCCAGGCGCCGAGCATCGTCCAGCACTCGAAGTGCTGTCCGTCGGGATCCCCGTAGAGCGGAGAGAAGTGGTCCCAGTTGAAGATGATGTCGACACCGAGGTCCTCGGCCTCGCGGACGGTGCGGTGAATGGCGGCGTAGTCGGCGTGCTGCGGCTGAACCTGCAGGCCGATACGGATGGGGTGATTTGTCACCCCATCGACGCTACCTCGCGTCGAGCAGCGCGAGTTCGAGCGACCGCGTGCCGTCGTCGGCGATGGTGACCGGAACCCCCCAGTCCTGCCGTGCGAGGTAGCACGCCGGATGCTCGACCGCGCGGTCGTTGTCGCACGACGCGGCCTGCGCGCTGACATGCAGTACGCCCTCGGGGACCGAACTGTCGACTATCAGATGCCGAGTCAGCTCAGACGTCGTCCCCGCGCCGTCACGCAGCAGCTCCGGAGGCGACGCGCTCACCGTGAGCTGCGTGGCAGGACCGTAACGCTCGTCGAGGCAACGGCCTGCCGGTGGCGTGAAGATGACGTTCAGGGTGATCCCGCCCGGAGCGAGCGACGTCGCCGGCCGGTTCGTGTGCTCGGCGATGCCGTTGACGGAGCCCGCGAGCGGCGCCGGCCGCACCAGTCGATGCGCGCCGGATTCGACCACCACGAGATCGCCGCGGACCATGAGCGCACCCGACGGCTCAGCGAGGCCCGTGGCCAGCGTGCTGAGGGCGATGCCGTCCCAGCGCCGAACAGCCCCGTTGTAGGTGTCCAGCACCACCACCGACCCGTCACCTGACGCCGTGACGCCGAGGGGGTGCTGCAAACGGGCGACGTCGGCAGGCCCGTCGACGAGGCCGAAGTCGAAGAGCCCTTCTCCGACGCAGGTGTGCAGCTGGCCCTCGATCCCGAGCCAGCGCAGTGATGAGGTCTCGGCGTCGACGAACCACATCCGATCGCCGTCGGCAGCCAGGCCGGAGGGCTGGGCCAGCCAACCGTCCAGCGCCTCGCCGTCGCGCAGTCCCTCGACACTCGTGCCGGCAAGAACCGTGGCCGTCCCCGCGTGCAGGTCTACCGAGATCAGCAGGTGGACACCCGCGGCCGCGACGACGAGTCGGTCCAGGGCCGGCCACCAGGCAACGTCCCAGGGCGAGAGCACCCGCGGTACCGGGCCGGTGACAGTACGGGCACCCTCGAGCAGGCCGGGTAGGTCGATGGTGGTGACCGCGCCATCGGAAAGGCGAATGCCGCGCAAGATGTGGTTGGCGGTGTCCGCGGCGACCACGTCGTAGGGCGCTGCACCGGCCGGCAACAGCGCGAGGCCGTTCGGTTCGGCGAACTCGGCGCCATCGGCCCTACCGTCGCGGCGCCCGCGGTCACCGGTCCCGATCCGGCGCACCTCCGTCCGGGCGTCGAGTGCGAGCTCGACGATCTGGTGGTGTCCCGCGTCGGCGACCAGGATTGTGTCGTCGTCCCGGCCGGTTCTGGCTGCCGGAAGCAGCACCGCCTTGGCCGGGAAGCGCAATGCCGATGTGGCGGAATGCACCGGGATGTGCGGGGTAGCGCCGCGACGAAGCGTTCCGCGCGCCTCGTGCTCGATGGCGAGCGCCGCGATCATCGCGTCCAGCGCGCTGGACTGCCCCTCGCCCGCTGCGTGCGCGACGACATACCCCTCGGGATCGATCAGCACGAGCGTGGGCCAGGCTCTGACTGCGTACTGCCGCCACAGCAGGAGTTCGGGGTCGAGAAGAACCGGATGCTCGACCTCGTACCGCTCGATCGCCGCAGCCACGGCGGCCGGGTCGGCCTCATGGGCGAACTTCGGTGAGTGCACTCCCACCACAGTCAGGATGTCGCCGTACCTGCGCTCCAATGGACGCAGTTCGTCGATGACATGCAGGCAGTTGGCGCAGCAGAACGTCCAGAAGTCGAGCAGCACAAAACGCCCGCGCAAAGACGCGAGCGTCAGGGGATGGTCGGTGTTCAGCCAGCCGCCGGAGGCAGCCAGGTGGGGTGCCCGGACCCGGGCCGAGGGCGGTGAGGGCGTCACGTACGCGCAACGTCTGCGCGGGGGCGCCACTTCCCGCCACTCGGCGGTATCAGCCGGTCAGCGGTTGTAGCTGCCCTGGCGGGCTGCTGCGGCGTAGAGCTCCTGCTGCATTGCCGGGGACGCGCTACGGACGGCACGGTCGAACGCACGCAGGTTGCGGCGGTCGCGCATCTTGCTGGTGAATGTGGTGCGGGACATGAGACGCCTCTTTCTGGAACCCCTGATTTATTAACCAGGATATCGTCTCAACCTCATGATCCCAACCAGTATTCCGTGATCTGCCTAACGCACAGCGCTCTAGAGCAGCCCGAGCCCGGGATCTGTTAGGACAGCTGCGACATCGGAAAGGAACTGGGAGCCCTGCTGCCCATCGACGATCCGGTGGTCGAACGAGACGGCGAGCTGGGTGACCCACCGGGGCTCGATCGCCTCGGTGCCCCCGGGCCCCGGCACGACCCAGGGCATCCTTCGCACGGCGCCGAACGCGACGATTCCGGACTCACCGGGATTCAGAATCGGCGTCCCTGTGTCGACCCCGAAGACGCCGACGTTGGTGATGGTGATGGTCCCCCCCGCCATGTCCGAGGGCGGCGTCTTGCCCGAGCGGGCCAGATCGGTGAGCGCCGTCATCGCTTGCGCCAGCTCGAGCAGCGAGAGCTGGTCAGCCGCCTTGATATTCGGCACGATCAGGCCGCGATCGGTTGCCGCCGCGATGCCGAGGTTCACGTAGTGCTTGAGCACCAGCTCACCGGCGGCGTCGTCCCAGGTCGCGTTGATCTCCGGCGTTCGCTTGGCCGCCAGGATCACAGCCTTCGCCACGAACAGCAGCGGAGACACCTTCACGTCGCGGAAGTCCCGCCGTGCGGCGACCCGCTCGCGCAGCTGCATCATCTGCGTGACATCGATCGTGACGAATTCGGTGACATGCGGTGCCGTGAACGCTGAGGAAACCATCGCCGCAGCCGTGTGCTTGCGCACGCCCCTGATCGGGATGCGGGTCTCGCCGCCGCCGCCGCCGCCGCCGCCGCCGCCGTCGCTCGCGGTACGCGGTGCCGTGTCGCGGGTGACGGATCCGTTCGCCGCTTGGGCGACGTCCTCGCGTGACACCGTGCCGTTCGGTCCTGTCGGACGCACGGCGCCAAGATCGATACCGAGGGACTTGGCGAGCTTGCGCACCGGCGGCTTGGCCAGGACGCGGTGCGCCGCGACGACATGGGCCGGCTGCGGTGTCGCCTCCGGCGGTGCATCGGGCGGCACGTTGAACGCGGTCTGCGCGGACGGTGTCGTGGCTTCGCTGCGGCGCCGTCGCCGGGCAATCGCGCCCTCTGCCCGGGGGCCGTACCCGACGAGCACCGATTGACGTCCGACCATGCCGGTCTCGCCGGCCAGACCGGGCACCTCGGGCAGCGGAACGAGGTCCTCCGCTGCACTGCCGACGGCGCCGGCCGCGGGAGCGGTCGTGGCGTCAGGAAGTGCAGCACCAGGTGCCACGTCGATCGAGATGATCGCGGTACCGACGTTGACCGTCTGCCCTGCCGCGACATGCAGGGCGGTGACGAGTCCGGCGAACGGGGAGGGCAGCTCTACTGCGGCTTTCGCGGTCTCGACCTCGACCAGGATCTGGTTCACCTCGACGACATCGCCGACCTGCACCTGCCAATTGAGGATATCGGCCTCGGTGAGGCCCTCACCGATGTCCGGGAGTTTGAACTGCTTGATGTCAGTCACGATCGGCCGGCCTTTCAGTACGAGAGAGTGCGGTCGACGGCGTCAAGAATGCGGTCGACATTCGGCAGCCATTCCTCTTCGAGCCGGCTGGGCGGGTACTGGGTGTCGTAGCCGGTGACCCGCAGCACGGGCGCCTCCAGGGAGTAGAAAGCCTTCTCCTGGACGCGAGCGGCAAGCTCGGAACTGATGCTGACGTTCCGCCAGGCTTCGTGCACCACGATCAAGCGGCCCGTCTTGCGCACCGAGTCGAGGACCGTCGGCATGTCGAATGGCGAGAGGGTGCGCAGGTCGATGACCTCGATGTCGTGCCCTTCGTCAGCGGCAACCCGCGCCGCCTCCAGAGCGGTGGTGACCAGTGGGCCGTAGGTGGCAACGGTGACATCGGCGCCCGTGCGTACGACGCGCGAGATGTGCAGCGGATCGGGGGCATCGGCGATCTCGCCCTTGGCCCAGTAGCGCCGCTTGGGCTCGAAGAAGATCACCGGATCGTCGGACGCGATCGACTGCTGGATCATCCAGTAGGCATCCGAAGGGTTCGAGCAGCTGACGATCTTGAGCCCCGGCGCGTGCGCGAAATAGGACTCGGGCGATTCGCTGTGGTGCTCCACGGCCCCGATACCGCCGCCGAACGGGATCCGGATCGTGATCGGCATCCTGACGTGACCGGCCGAGCGAGTATGCATCTTGGCGACCTGGCTGACGATCTGGTCGAAGCCCGGGAAGACGAAGCCGTCGAACTGAATCTCGCAGACCGGGCGGTAGCCGCGGATGGCGAGCCCCACCGCCGTCCCGATGATCCCGGACTCGGCGAGCGGCGTGTCGATGACGCGATCCTCGCCGAAGTCCTTCTGCAGTCCGTCCGTGATGCGGAACACGCCGCCGAGCTTGCCGACGTCCTCACCCATGATCAGAACCTTGGGATCGTCCTCCATCGACTTGCGCAGCCCGTTGTTGAGGGCCTTCGCCATCGTGACCTCGGCCATCAGACCGTCGCCTCCTCGATTGACTCGACGAATGCGACGAATTCATCGCGTTGCTCACGCAGTTCGGCGGGCATCTCCTCGTACACGGCGTCGAAGATCGACTCGGGCGTCGGGTTCGGCAGCGCCCGGCATCCGGCGCGAATGTGCTCCGCGAGCTTCTGCGATTCCCGCTCCACGTCATCGAAGAACCCAGAGGGTGTCGAGGCCTGGCGCGTGAGGTACGCCTTCACGCGGGCGATCGGGTCCTTCAGCTTCCATGTCTCGAGGTCGTCGGCGAGCTGGTAACGCGTCGGGTCGTCGGACGTCGTGTGCGGGTTCATTCGGTAGGTGAACGCCTCGATGAGCGTCGGCCCCTGCGCGGAGCGGGCATCGTCGAGTGCCTTGCGCGTGACGGCGAGCGTGGCGAGCACGTCGTTGCCGTCGACCCGGATGCCGGGGAAGCCGAAGCCGGCCGAACGGCGGTAGAGCGGAACGCGGCTCTGCGTCGTGACCGGCTCGCTGATCGCCCATTGGTTGTTCTGGCAGAAGAAGACGACCGGAGCGTTGCACGCAGCCGACCAGACGAATGCCTCGTTGACATCGCCCTGACTCGACGCGCCGTCGCCGAAGTAGACGAGTACCGCGGTGTCGCGGTCGGGATCGCCGGTGCCGACTGCGCCGTCGCGCATGACGCCCATGGCATACCCGGTGGCGTGCAGGGTCTGCGCGCCGATGACGATCGTGTACGTGTTGAAGTTGTGCTCGTACGGGCTGAAGCCGCCGAGGTTCGTGCCACGGAACAGGCCGAGCAGCGTGAGGGGGTCGACGCCGCGACACCAGGCCACGCCGTGCTCGCGATAGCTCGGGAAGGCCATGTCGTGTGCGCGCAGGGCACGTCCCGAACCGATCTGGGCGGCTTCCTGGCCGAGCAGTGAGGCCCACAGCCCGAGCTCGCCCTGGCGCTGCAGCGCGATGGCTTCGGTGTCGATGCGCCGGACGAGGACCAGGTCGCGATACAGCGCGGCGATCTCGTCGTCGGTGATCTCGAGGGGGTAGTCGGGGTGCTCGACGCGCAGGCCTTCTGGCGTCAGGAGCTGGATCATGTCCGGCTCCGGGTGCACGGCGTGTACGTGCTCGGTCATCGGCCGAGTTCTCCTGTCTCGACACGCCAGGTGGGGTTGCCACGCTGCCGCGTTGGATGCGACTGGGCCCTTTGGTACAGGGGTGGCGTACCGCAGGAATTACCCAGGGGTTCCTACCATATCCGTGATCGGCATCACTCTCTGCTCAGGACGCCCAGGAGTCACCCGGCGAGCTCAGGCGGGAGCGGCTGATCGTGCACGAAGACAAGCCGTGAGACAGCGCGCGTCATCGCCACGTAGAGCCGCCGCAGCCCGGCCGACCGGTTCACCTCGCTGCTCACGATGTCGGCGGGCTCGACGACCAGAACGGAATCGAACTCGAGGCCCTTCGCCTCGCTCGCCGCAACCACCGATACTCGCGGATCGGACTCGGCGTCCACGGCTTCGGCATCGATGCCGGCTGCGCGCAACGAGGCCAGCAGCTCTGCCGCCGCGTGGTCGGAGACGATCACGCCGACCGACCCCTCGACCCCAAGGCAATCACGCAGGGCCTCGGCCAGAGCCGCGCCGGTGACGAAGCGCAGGCCGCCCGTGCCACGACGCATCGACGTCGCCGGCTGAACACCCTCGGCGATGTGGGACAGCAGCCGGTTGGCGACGTCGAGCACCTCTGCCGGAACCCGGTAGCCCACGGTCAGGGGCCGTACCGCGGCCTGCGGATGCCCGAGGTGGCGCAGCGTCCGCGCCCAGGTGCCCGGCGCCCATGGCGTCGTCGCCTGCGCGAGATCGCCGAGCACGGTGACCGAACCGAGCGGGCACCGGCGAGCCACCGCGCGGCACTGCATGGCCGACAGGTCCTGCGCCTCGTCGACGACTGCATGCACGAATGTGTCATTGCCGTCGATGATGCCGCTCAACTCGTCGAGCAACGCGGCATCGGCCGCGGTCCACGCCGTCTTGCGGACGGACCGAGCGGACGAGCGGTGCAGGAGTGCGCGCTCCTCGTCGGACAGCGCGGCCGAACATCGCCGCAAGAACTCGGGATCGTCGTACAGCCTCGACAGCAGAGCGGACGCCTCGAGCGATGGCCACACCGCGTCGAGGAACTCGCGCACCGCAGGCGCACGGGCGACCCGTGCCGTGTCGGCGTCGGACGGGGCGCCGCCGGCATCCTCGCGTTGACGCCGAACATCTTCAGCGACCTGCATGCGCAACCGCTCACGGGCCAGTGACCACCGCAGGCCCTCGCCGAGGCTCCGGCGCGCATCGTCGACGTAGCGACGCAGGTGGTGGGCGCCGACGCGATAGCGGCGGGTGCCGACGACCGCCAGGACGTCGTCGGTCGGTTTGGCGACGTGGCTCAGCACCGCGCGATGCAGCACATCGGCCATCCGGGCGTCGCCCTTGAGGGTCGCGACGGCTGCAGACTCGGTGCCGCTCGTCGGCCAGCCCATGAGGTCGTCGACGGTGGTCTGTTCGATGCCGCCCTCGCCGAGCGAGGGGAGCACCTGCGCGATGTAGTGAAGGAAGGCCCGGTTGGGTCCCACCACCAGCACGCCGGAACGCCGCAAGCGCTCGGGGTAGGTATAGAGAAGGTACGCGGCGCGATGCAGGCCGACCGCGGTCTTACCGGTGCCGGGCGCACCCTGGATGCACAGGGAGGTGTCGAGATCGGCGCGGACCAGGTCGTCCTGATCAGGCTGGATCGTCGCCACGATGTCACGCATCGGGCCGACACGCGGTCGCTCGATCTCCTCTCGCAGCAGACTCGACCGCAGGCCGAGCGATTCGCCGCGATCGAGGTGCTCCTCCTCGAAGGAGGTCAGCTCACCGCGGTGGAAGCCGAACCGCCGACGCAGCCCGACACCCATACGGTCGGCCGGCGTTGCGCGGTAGAACGCACGCGCGATCGGCGCCCGCCAGTCGATGACGACGGGATCTCCGTCCTGGTCGCGAATGTGGCGGCGGCCGACGTGGAAGACCTCTGCAGCGCGGTCGATACGTCCGAAGAACGCGGGCGCATCCGGGTCGGCGGCCAGAGCCGCCAGTCGTTCGGCGCGAAGGCGCCCGAGGGACTGACTAGCGAGCTCGTCGACCCCGTAGTCAGCAATCGCCGAGGCGCTCACCGTCATCGCGCTCAGGCAGCGTCTCGCCGTATCGAGGTGGGCGCGTTCTGCTTGCAGATCCGCATCGTCCGGCACGATGTGTAGACGCTACGCGCTTCGGACAACTCGATTTCGCCCCTGCGCGTGAGGGTCGTGGTTGGGTGCAGGTGTGAGTGACATCCGCCAATTGACGAGCCGCGAGATCTATCGCAGCCCGTGGCTCCGCCTGCGTGAGGACGACATCAGCTTCGCCGACGGCAGCGTGGGCACCTACGCAGTGGTCGAGAAGCAGGACTTCGTGGTGGTGTTGCCGGTGAGCGACGCTGGTTTCTGGCTCGTGCAGCAATACCGCTATCCGGTCGCCAGCCGGCAGTGGGAGTTTCCGCAGGGCGGTTGGTCGCACGGGCAGACGGGGACGGCCGAGGAGCTCGCAGCGGCCGAACTCGCCGAGGAGACCGGCCTTCGGGCGGGTTGCCTGGAGCACCTGGGTCGGATGTTCGCCGCGTACGGATACAGCTCGCAGTCGTTCGACGTCTTCCGCGCGAGCGACCTCACACCGGGGCCGCCGCGCCGTGAGGTAAGCGAGCAGGACATGGTGCACCGGTGGTTCCCAGAGGGGGACGTGCGGGCGATGATCGCCACCGGCGAGCTGGCCGATTCACACAGCGTCGCCGCGCTGATGCTGAACGACCTCCACCGATAACCGGCGGAGGTCGTTCAGAGCAGCAGTGGTTCGGAAGAGCGGCGGAGCTACTGGCCGACGATGTTGCCCAGGTCGACGAAGCCGGCGTTGGTGTAGCCGCTGTAGACGCCGCCGTAGATCGCGATGCAGAACCAGCCGGAGTGATCCTGAGCGGTTCCACCCGGGATCACGGTGAGGCTGAACGTGCCGCCCGCGCCCGGCTTGAGCGGCTTGTACGTACCGACGATCGTCTCGCCGGGACCGAAGACGTTCGGCCCCGCGCCGCCGTCGACGGTCACCGTGACAGTGGTGGTCGGCACGCTGCCACAGGTCGAGTCGGAACTACCGGTCACGACGCCGTGCAGGGACAGATGCACCGGGGTGTCGGCGTAGGTGAGCACACCCTTGGCGGGGCCGGAGTCCGGGCAGTTGATGTCGAAGGTGAAGCTCGCCTTGCCCTGCCCGTTGATCGACGTGATGCTGCCGCTGCCGACGAGGTGGCAGGCGGCAAGGAGGAATACCGAGCCGACGGCCGCCAGCAGGGCGATGAACTTGTTCCGCCCGGAGCCGCTCGCGTGGCGTGGCTTCGCGGGTGCGAATGTGGTCATGTCAGAGGTCCCTTTCCCCGAGGCGCGCACACCTCAGCGCGGCCAATTGCCGGAAGGTATCACCGGATACACGTGGGCCTCTAGTGGTGCCGTTCGCCTCGTGACCGAAAGGACCGGTTCGCCGGATTATCCGTTGAGCCGCAGCTTCAGGGACTCGAGTTCGTCGCGCAACGAGGACGGCACGGCGGGTCCGATCTTGTCGAACCACGCCTCGATCAGGGGAATCTCGGCCTTCCACTCCTCGACATCGACGGTGAGCGCCTTCTGCAGATCCTCGGCCGACATGTTCAGGCCCTCGGTGTCCAGAGCTTCCGGTGTCGGAACGCGACCGATCGGAGTGTCGATCGCGGCGGCCTTGCCTTCGATGCGCTCGAGGGCCCACTTGAGCACGCGGATGTTCTCGCCGAACCCGGGCCAGGTGAAGTTGCCTTCGGCGTCGCGGCGGAACCAGTTGACGTAGAAGATCTTCGGCAGCTTGACCGCATCGGCGCCCTTGCCGACCTCGATCCAGTGGGCGAAATAGTCGCCGGCGTTGTAGCCGATGAACGGCAGCATCGCCATCGGGTCGCGGCGCACAACGCCGACCGCGCCCGTGGCAGCAGCCGTCGTCTCGGACGAGAGAGTCGCCCCCATGAACACACCGTGCTGCCAGTCACGAGCTTCGGTGACGAGAGGCACGGTGTCGCGGCGGCGGCCACCGAAGAAGATCGCGTCCAGCGGCACGCCGTTGGGGTCGTCCCACTCGGCAGCCTTCGTGTCGCACTGCTCGATCGGCGTGCAGTAGCGCGAGTTGGGGTGGCTGCTCGGCTCGCTTGATGCCGGGGTCCAGTCCTGTTTCTTCCAGCTGGTCAGGTGCGCGGGGGGCTCACCCATGCCCTCCCACCAGATGTCTCCGTCATCGGTGAGCGCCACGTTCGTGAAGACCGAGTTGCCCTTCGCAATGGTGCGCATCGCGTTCGGGTTGGTGTGGAAGTCGGTTCCCGGCGCGACGCCGAAAAAGCCGTTCTCGGGGTTGACCGCGTAGAAGCGGCCGTCGTCGCCGATACGGATCCAGGCGATGTCGTCGCCGATCGTCTCGACCTTCCAGCCCGGAAGCGTGGGCTCGAGCATCGCCATGTTCGTCTTGCCGCATGCGGACGGGAATGCCGCGGCGATGAAGTAGACCTTCTTCTCCGGCGACGTCAGTTTGGCGATCAACATGTGCTCGGCAAGCCAGCCCTCGTCGCGGGCCTTCACCGACGCGATGCGCAGCGAGTAGCACTTCTTGCCCAGCAATGCGTTGCCGCCGTACCCCGAACCGTAGGACCAGATAAGCCGCTCCTCGGGGAAGTGCACTATGTATTTCGTGTCATTGCACGGCCAGGCGACGTCCTGCTCGCCCGGCTCGAGCGGCGCACCGATCGAATGCAGACCGGGGACGAAGTCGCGCTCGTCGGTGAACAGGTCGAGTGCCTTGGTGCCGAGCCGCGTCATCACATGCATCGAGGCGACGACGTAGGGCGAGTCGGTGATCTCCGCACCCAGCATGGGCTCGGCCGCGGTGAGCGGGCCCATGCAGTACGGCAGGACGTACATGGTGCGCCCGCGCATGCTGCCGCGGAAGCGCTCGGTGAGGATCGCCTTCATGTCCTCGGGGTTCATCCAGTTGTTCGTCGCGCCGGCGTCCTTCGGGTCGCGGCTGCAGATGAACGTGCGGTCTTCGACGCGCGCGACGTCGGTGGGGTCTGACGCGCACCAGAATGAGTTCGGCTTCTTCTCGGGGTTGAGCTGGACGAATGTGCCGGTGTCGACGAGCAGATCGGTGATGCGGGCCCACTCCTCGGGCGAACCGTCGACCCACTCGACGCGATCTGGCTGGGTCAGCTCCGCAGTCTCGCGAACCCACGCAAGCAGCTTCGCGTGGGTTGTGGGAGCGGTATCCAAGCCAGGAACCGTACTGGTGGTCATGCGCTACTCCTCGCCAGTCGACGTCGACTGTGGCGTCGGTGTTACCGACGCGCCCGAAAGGGGATTTGTTCAAATGAGTTTAATCCCCCGGTAACGCTTCCAGCCCCGCCTTTCCTGCGGCTCTTCTCACACCGGCATGGGGTTAGGGCGCGCGGCAACACCTGCGCCTGCGCGGTGGAATTGTTTGGCTAATCGACAAATTCGAGCAGCCGCGTGGACGGGGCGACGGCCTATTGCGCCTCGCTGACCGTCGACATGTTGAAATCTGGAATGCGCAATGCCGGCATGGCCGTGCGCATGAAGTAGTCGCTCCACTCACGCGAGAGCGTGGGGACCGTGGCGCCCGCCTCTGTGGCACGTCGCAGCAGATCGATCGGCGACTCGTTGAAGCGAAAGTTGTTGACCGCGCCCCGGACCTGTCCGTCCTCGACGAGGTACACGCCATCGCGCGTAAGTCCGGTGAGCAGCAAGGTTTGCGGATCGACCTCACGGATGTACCACAGGGAGGTCAGCAGCAAACCGCGCTCGGTGCTCGAGATCATCTCCTCGAGCGTCGATGTCGCCCCGACATTGTCGAGGATCAGATTCGATGCGAACAACGCCGGAGCCGTACCGATGTTCGCCGCCCAAGCACGGGTCCGGGCGAGATTGTGCAGGGACCCGTCGCGGATCCATTCGGTCGCTTCGATCGGCGTGCCGTTGTCGAACACCGACTGCACACCGCCATGGGACCGTGTCGCGATCTCGAATGGCGCGCACTGCAACCCCGGCTCGGATGGGTCGGAGCGCAGCGTGACGGGCAACGTCGCCAGCCGCTCCCCGATACGGGTCCCGCCGTCGCCGACGGCATAGACGTTGCGCCCCTCCTCCGCGTCGCGCGCCGACGCGGTCCAGTACGCGTAGATCATCAAGTCTGCGACGGACGACGGCGGAAGGATCGTCTCGTACCGCCCCGCTGGGAGGTCGATGTGCGTCTCAGCCCAGCCGAGCCTGGTCGCGAGCGCCGCCGCCGACGCCTCGACGTCGACGTCGGCGAAGTCACGCGTGTGCTGGCCCGACCAGGCCGACCGCGTGAGATCGGACGACTTTCCGTTCAGCTCGAGGCGCCCCGTCGGTTGGTCATGGCGGCGCCGCAACCCGGTGGAGGTGCCCAGGTAGGACGTCGTCATCTGATGCTCGGCGAAGCCGTACAGCAACTGGCCATCCGCGCGCCACCGATCGAGGGTGGACCCGAGTGCTGGAGCGAAGTCCTCGAACACGCCGACCGACGTTTCAGCCGGATCCGCTGCCCAGTCGTCGTCGTGCGAGTAGTTCTCGACAAGTGGTGCTGCGTCGTCCGACGGCGCGGCCGAACGCCCGGCCTCTTCCGATCCGTGCACCAGCGCACCTAGCTCGGCGGCGCTGGTGACCGACCGCGTCACCACGCCGGCACGCACTCCGTCCGACCCGTCGAAGGTCGACACCACCGTCACCGATCGCGATTGCATCTGGCCGTTCGTGGTCAGGCTGTTCGCTGCCCAGCGCAGGTTCGTCTCGGTGTGCTCACCGACGATCACCACGCAGCCATCGGCCGCCGACATGGCAAGAGCGTGCTCGACGATCTCCTGCGCCCGCATCAGCGTCCCCCCTCGGCGACCGTGTTGAGGACGTTGATGCCCCTGAACAGCGCGACCGGACAGCCGTGTGACACGGCCGCAACCTGACCGGGCTGCCCCTTGCCACAGTTGAACGCGCCGCCGAGTACGTAGGTGTCCGGACCCCCGACGGCCTCCATCGATCCCCAGAAGTCCGTGGTCGTCGCCTGGTACGCCACGTCACGAACCTGTCCGACAAGTCTGCCGTTCTCGATGCGATGGAATTGCTGCCCGGTGAACTGGAAATTGAACCGTTGCATATCGATCGACCACGAGCGGTCGCCGAGAATGTAGATGCCACGCTCGACCCCGCTGATCAATTCCTGCACCGACGGACCTTCGGGCGCAGGTTGCAACGACACGTTCGCCATCCGCTGCAACGGAATGTGACCGGACGAGTCCGCGAATGCGCACCCGTTGGAGCGCCCCATTCCATTGGCTTGTGCCATCTGCCGGTTGAGCTGATAGCCGACGAGCGTGCCGTCGTGCACGATGTCGAACTGCTGGCCCTGCACGCCTTCGTCGTCGTAGCCGATCGTCGCCAGACCATGCTCGACCGTGCGGTCGCCGGTGACATTCATGAGTGCGCTGCCGTAGCGCAGGGCGTTGAGTTTCTCGACGGTGGCGAACGACGTCCCGGCGTAGGCCGCCTCGTAGCCGAGAGCGCGGTCGAGTTCGGTCGCGTGGCCTATCGACTCGTGGATCGTCAACCACAGGTTGGATGGATCGATCACCAGGTCGTAGCTGCCGGCTTCGACGCTCGGTGCCTTGGCGTGTTCGGCCAGGAGGCCGGGTAGCTCAGCAATCTCGGCATCGAAGTCCCAGCCGGTGCCCGTGAGATACTCCCAGCCACGGCCGGCCGGCGGCGCGAGCGTGCGCATCGACGAGAAGGTACCGGCGCCGCGATCGACATTGACCGCGGTGAACTCCGGATGCAACCGCACCCGTTGCTGCGTCGTGATCGTGCCCGCGGTGTCGGCATAGAACTTGTTCTCCAAGACCTGCACGAGGTGGGCATCGACGTGGTCGACACCGTCCGAGGACAGCAGGCGCTCGGACAGCTCGACGAGACGTCCGATGCGATCGGCCTCGGGCACGCCGAAGGGGTCGACGTCATACGAGGACACCCAGACCACGTCGGCATGAACGTCCTCGGGGGCGAGCACGACCGGGTCCGAACTGAGCACCCGGCTGACCTGCGCCGTGGCTACTGCCCGTTCGGCCAGCCGGACGGCGGTATCGACAGTGCGCGCGACACCACTCGCGAAACCCCAAGCGCCCTGGTGGATCACCCGCACCGCCAGGCCGAGATCCTCGGTGTCCGTACTCGAGTCGAGCTGGTTGTCCCGCAACTGGAGCGTCCCCACACGGACGCGTTCGAGCCGGAAGTCGGCGTGCTCGGCGCCGAGTTGTTCGGCACGCTCGAGTGCCGCGGCAGCGAGTTCGCGGGCGGGCAACGCGAGGAACGAAGGGTCGATGATCGCCATCATCCGAACCTACGCGGGACCAAACCCGCGATCAGCAGCTGGACAACCCTTGGTTGTATCCGGTGACGAACGACTGGATGCGCTGTCGTCCGGTGGTTCCGCGTGCGCCGAACGACCGGTCGGACCCGACGAGGGTCAACATCGCTGAGGTCGCCTCGTCCAGATCGGGTGGTGAGAGGAGGAATTCAGCCGTCGTCGTCGTGGGCTCGTGATTGATGTCCTTGGCGTAGGCCCCGACGTAGCACGACGCCGAGAGCAGGGCGTCGGCTCCATCGATCGACCTGCCGAAGAGCTGGTGACGAACGGCCATGCCCCACCCGATCGCGAACAGCGTGCCGAGCGCGAAGTCGGCGGGCTGGTTGTCGTTGAGCGCGACGTCCCCTGTGGCGGGATCGATCTGACGCGCGGTGAGGCTGTTGTACGCCGCCGCGGCGTAGCTCTTGCTGTAGTACACGGTGTTGTCGTCCGGGCAGTAACCGAACTCGCTCGATGCGCTCGCGCCACACCGAGGGTGGGCGGCCTCGGCGATCTTGACCGGCACGAAGGTCTTGTTGATGCGTTTGGCAGCTGCCGTCCAGAACCGGTTGAGATCTGGCTGCAGGCCCCCGGCGTTGTGGTCCTGGTTCGGGTTGTTGGGATCGAGCACCTGGTCAAGGCTCTCGTTGCCGCCACTGATGTAGTCGCTGTCGGTGACGAACGGCCGCTCGGTGAACTTACGGTTGAAGTAGGTGTCGCTGAAGCAGAACGTCGCTCCGTGCGCGAGCCCGTCGTCGATCGCGCTGATGCGGTCGAAGCCGTCACCATGCGAGATGTCCGCCCCTGACACCGGCGTTGAATCGCGGACCTGGAGGTATCCGAGCAGCGCCTGGTCGAGTTGCTGCGCGTCGGGCCGGACGTAGTGGCTGGCCTTGCCGGCAAGAACACTGGCAAGGAAGGCACCGGCTGCACAGTCGGCCTGTGACTCGGTATCGATGACGAGGGGATTCTTGTCGAAGATCCCTAGCCGGTACTGAATCGCGTGACCGAACTCGTGCGCAAATGCGAGGGCGAACAGCAACTGCCCGTATCGCTTCGTGAGCGCGCCGATGAGATGGCTGTAGTCGCGGTCCCAGACGATCGAGTCGTCGAGGGTGCAGAAGGCGGCGTTGTCGACGATGAAGCTGGGTTTCTCAGCCACGCAGCCCTCATGCTTCGCGGGGCCGCTCACCACTCCGGTCTGTACGACCTGCGCGCCGTCGATCGAGAAGAGCCCGCCCTTGATCGGCGGTAGCGCTGCACCGCCGGACACCGATGGGTACGCCGAGCGCCAGAACGTCATGACATCGCTGAGCGCGTTCTTGACGGAGGTGTCGAACGAGTCGTGGGAGTCACCGATGACCGTGAGGTTCGCATTCGCGGGTAGTGCCACGGTCGGCTTGCCGTCGACGATGCTGCCGCAGCCGGAGAGTGCCGCGGCGAAGGCGGCCGCCACAGCGACGAGGCGATAGCGGGCGGATCTCTTCGGCACGGGTCAGGACCTCCAGCGTGTCGGGCCGACGGCGTCGCGACATCGCGGAGTCTAGTGCCGGTGGCGCGGCCTCTCCTGGGTCCTGACTGTGTGCACCTGTCGCGCCGGGAATTTGCGAGACTGGTCGGATGGGGCGGCATTCTGTACCGGACGACGCGACCGACGACGCCGTATCGCCCGAGGGCGCGGCTCACAGCGACGAGTCGCCGGACGACTCCGCCCGCCACGGCAGTACGCACGCTGACCTGCAGATGCTGCGCGACAATCCAGGGCTGCGCGCGCGGTGCATCGCCGGCGCCGTCGTGCCGTTCATCCTCTACACGGTCGTGCTGGTGGTGATTGGCCGAGCGGACATCTACCTCGTCTGGGTGTGGATCCCGATCGTCGCCGCGGGGATCCTGGTCGGTTCCTTCCTCGATCTCGGTTACCGCAGCGCACGCGAAGCGTCCGGAGGCGACTAACTACTGATCACCATGCCGTGGCTGCGTGCGCCGTACGCGTCGAGGTAGGACACGATCTTGTCGTAGGCATGCTGGTAGACCAGCCGGTCCGCTGCACTGGTCGACGGATCGCGCAACACCCTCGCCAGATCCACCAGACGCAGCTTGGGTGTCATGTCCATCCACGTCGGGATGGCAAGAGCCCGCGTCACGCGGAATTGGTGCGGCGCGACCTCGGTGAACGTGAACTCGGGCATCACCCCCTCGCGGCTGTCGTCGATCGGGTCGGCGTGCCGCGAGATCTGGTTTCCCATGCAGTAGATGACCCACTTGCCGTGAACGACCTGCATCGGCTGCACGACGTGTGCGTGGTCGCCGAGAATCAGGTCGATGTCCGGTGACGCGAGCAGCTGCGCGGCCTCGTCCCTCTGCGTCTGTGTCGCGAGGTGGTCGTATTCGGTGCCCCAATGCATCGACAGCACCACGACGTCGGCACCGGCCTGCTTGGCCCGATGCGCGGCGGCGAGGATCGTCGGGACATCAGTCAGGTTGGCGAGCCACGGCTCGCCGGATGGCACCGGGATGCCGTTGAAGCCGAACGCGTACGCCAGCTGCGCGACGCGCACGCCATTAGGCATCGTGATGATGAGCGGGCGCGCCGCCTCGGCCGCGCTGCGAGCACTCCCCGTGTGCCGCAGGCCCGCGGCGTCCAGCTCGTCGAGTGTGCGTTTGACGCCTGTGTAGCCCTGGTCGAGGGAGTGGTTCGACGCTGTCGTGCACGTCTTGTAACCGATGCCTTTCAACGCAGTGAGTACCTGCGGCGGTGCGTTGAAGTCAGGCCATCCGGCAAACGGTCCCTGCGGCGGTGCGAGCGGCGTTTCCATCTCGCAGGTTGCAAGGTCGGCGGTCTTCACGTCGGCGGCGATGCCCGCGTAGATCCCGCTGAAGTCGTAACCGCTACTGCCCTCGGCGAGTGCGTCCGCGTGCGCCTGCTCCCACAACGGCGGATGGATCAGCACGTCGCCGCTGCCCAGGACGGTGACCGTTCGCCGCTTCTGCTGCAGCGCCGTGCTCGGGGAGCCACCCTGAGTTCCCGGATCGGCATGCAGCGTGATCGTTTCGGTCGGCCGCGTACCGGGCGCGACCGGTGTCCGGGAGGAGCGGGTGCTGGTGCAACCGGCAACGGCGACGGCGACGGCGGCAACTGCGGCGACAACAATCAATCGGCGAGCCGCCCGCAGAGTCGCTGACACGGTGCGAACCTACGCCGACGGCGAGCCCACGAGCCGGAGCAGGCCGGCCGCGATCGGTGTCGGCGCGGCGCCGGTGGCGACCCGTCGCAGTTGCGCGCCCATGACGAGCGCGACGACGTGGGGCGCCAGCTCAGCCGCCCCCGGAATGACAAGCAACTCCAGCGCGCCCGTGGCTGCGCGGTCGTATTCGGCGAAGCAGGCGCGCACGGCTTCGTGGAGTTCGGGATCGCGAGCCGATTGCAGATACAGCTCGTACACGCCGATCTCTTCGGGGCCGAGCGCCATCTCGGTGACGGCGCGTTCCGCTGCAGCCGCCGCCTCCTCCACCGAGCCGACCGTCGGGGCCAGCGAGTCGGCAATCGCCGTGATCCGCCTGGTCTCCTCGGTGACGAACACCAGCAGGGCCTCGCGCAGCAGCTCGGACTGCGACGTGAAGTGGTAGGTCAACGAACCGAGTGACAGGCCCGCCTCCTTCGCCACCAACCGGTTGGTGAGCCCGGCGATGCCGTGCTCACCGATGATGCGAAGTGCGGCGTGAAGGATGCGATTGCGCGTCGACTCCGGCACGTTCATCAACCGACCGAAGCGAAGGAGTGCGGCGGCACCCGCTCATACCAGTGCTCGACGGACTCGAGCTGCGCCGCGAGCGAGATCAGCAGCTCCTCACTGTTGGCCGGACCGAGCAGCTGCGCGCCGAAGGGCAGCCCGTCGGACGTGAAACCGGCCGGCACGCTTACGCCTGGCCACCCCAGCACGTTCCACGGCCACGCATAGGGGCATGCCTGAACGATCATGCGGTCGGTGCGCCAGCCGGAGAGCCCGTCCGTGGCGCCGATACGCAGGGGGCGCTGCGCCGTCGTCGGCGCGAGGACGACGTCGACACGATCGAAGAGTGCGCCGACCTGCCGCTGCAGGCGCCGTTCGTGCGCGCGCGCCAGTCGAAGCACCGGACCGCCCATCGCGCGTGCGTTGCGGCAGTTCTCGCGCGTCCGAGGATCGAGAAGAGCCGGGTCCGGGACCCGGCCTTGCCACAACCTCAGGCCGGCGTGCGAGCGCGGCATGAAACCGAGTCCGGCCAACCGGTAGTCCGGTTCGCCGAGCGTGACCTCGTGACCCAGCGCGGTGAAGGTGGCCGCAACGCGCTCGACCCCCGCGCGGATCTCGGGGTCGAGGGTCGTGCGGAAGCCACTGAATGCCGGCCTGGTCGACAGCGCGATTCGCAGCCTGCCCGGGTCGCGATCGGCCGCACTGCGGAAGGACGCAGTCGGCGGGGGTGGCGTGTGCAGGTCACCCGGATGCGCCCCCGATGTCACGTCGAGCAGAAGGGCCGCGTCGGACACCGTTCGGGCTAGTGGTCCGTTGACGGTCAGCCCCTCGAACGCCTCAGCGTCCGGCCACGTCGAGATTCGGCCGCGCTGCGGCTTGATGCCGACGAGGTTCGTCCACGACGCGGGGATGCGTACGGAACCGGCCCCGTCCGAACCGATGCCAGCGGCGAACAAGCCGGCCGCTACGGCGCTCGCCGTTCCCCCGGAAGACCCGCCCGGGCTGCGGTCCAGCGCCCACGGGTTGCGGGTCGCGCCGAACCACGGAGCCTCGGTGAACGGCCACTGGCCGAACTCCGGAGTGTTCGTCTTGCCGACGATCACCGCCCCCGCGGCACGCAGGCGGCGCACCATCTCCGAGTCGGTGGCCTTCGCGGGGAAGTCCCCATCACACCCGAAAGCAGTAGGTGCACCAGCCAGGTCGGTGTCGTCCTTGACCGCGGTCGGCACGCCGAGCAATGCAGCGCGATCACCCCGCGCCAGCCGTGCGTCAGCTTCGGCGGCCTCGGCCAGGGCGGCCTCGCGGCGCACCATCCGGAAGGTATTGAGCACCGGTTGCGCGGCGTCGATGCGGTCGAGGGCAGCCGTGGTCAGCTCGACGGAGGTGACGGTGCCCGCGGCAAGCGCGGCGGCCTGGGATTCGAGAGTGGCGAGCGGGTTCATACGGCCTCTCGGCTGCGGCGGGATTCGTGTCGTTCGTTCGAACGAACAAGACCCTATCACGGCAAAGGCCGTGAGCGGCTCGGCCTGTCACGCGGGCCCGGTCACGCAGGAGTGAGGGCGAAGACCCGGATCTCGCGGTCGGTGCGCTGGAGGTAGGCCGCATAGACGCCGGCGAGCGCGATGAACGAATCGATCGCGGCGAGGCGTTCCTCGCCGTCCAACTGACGTGCCCGGACAGCGACGTCGATCCCACCGATCGTGACCGTGGCAGCAGGGTTGGCACGCAGGTTCCCGGTCCACGCGGGGTGGCTCGCCTGACCGAAGTTCGAGCCGATGACGAGCAGACGGTCGGATTCTCGGCAGAAGAGCAGTGGCGACGTGCGCGGCAGGCCGGACTTCGCTCCGATGGTGGTGAGGAGCAGCGTCGGCGCGCCGATCGGGCCGAGCAAGGTGTACTTGCCACGGGAGCGGCTGAGGATGCGCCGGTCGAGTGGCGTCAGCGTGCGCACGAACCAGGACCCGGCGCGGGTCGACGCGATCGCACTCGCGGGTTTGCGCAACCGGCTGGAGTCGCTGCCCCATCGAACGTCGGGAAAGGGTGATTCGCTCATCGTGCGGCCTCCGATGCGAGCATGGTGCACAGTTGTTTGCCGAACAGGTACGCATCTCCAGGCCATCGTGCGGACAGGTAGTTGCCGTCGCGCACGACGAAGGCGGCGGAGTCGTCGGTGGCAGTGCCGCGCGCCGAGGCGACGCGTGGACCCCGCTCGAACTGGGTGGGCGAGGCCAGCGCGTCGACCACCTCGTCCTCGACGTAACTGCGATACGTGCGGTAGTACCGGCCGCGCCGCCACGCGGTGAGGGCGAAGGCGCCCCGTTCCATGTACTTCGGCAGGCAGGTGGTGCGTTTGTCGTGCAGCACGCTTCGCCCCGTCGCGGGATCGATAGTGCGCGCCAGGACGAGCACGCCATGACAGATCGCTCCAACGGGCCGTCCCGTGCGCCAGTAGCGGGCAACCTGCTCCTGCAATGCGTTCGAACCGAGGTACTGACGCATTCCCTGTGCGTGTCCGCCGGGCAGCAGTAGTCCGTCTATCGCGGTGATGTACACGTCATGCCAAGAGACCGGCGCGCGAAACTCTGCGGACTCGCGTAGCCGTTCGTACGCCTCGACGGCGTCACGGCGAGCGCCGAGGCGACGGAACAGGACGCCGCTCAACAGCAGCGGATCGCACTGCGGCACGCCGTCGCCACGCTCGGTCGCGAAAACCACGTCGTGCCCAGCTTCGATGAGCAGCTGCCAGGGCACCGCGACCTCGGTGGTGTCGAAGTCGCGGTCCGGCAACGGGATCAGGACGCGCATGCGGGCACTCGCGTCACTGCGGAGGCAGCCCGACCAGGCCACCGAGGCGTGCGCGATGGGTCGCCGCCGTCCCGAAGAGCAGCGAGTCCGCCTTCGCCCGCTTGAGATAGAGGTGCGCGGGGTGTTCCCAGGTGAAGCCGATCCCGCCGTGCAGCTGTACACATTCCTCGGCCGCTGTCACCGCCATGGGCGAGCAGTACGCCTGCGCGAGTGAGACCGACACCGTCGCGTCGGCGTCGCCGTCTGTCACGCATGCCACGGCATACCGTGCGACGGCACGGGCGTGCGTGACAGACACCCACACGTCGGCCAGCCGGTGCTTGAGCGCCTGGAACGAGCCGATCGGACGCCCGAACTGGTAACGCGACTTCACGTAGTCGACGGTCATGTCAAGGCATTGCTGTGCGAGCCCGAGCTGCTCGGACGCCAGGATCGCCGATCCGACGAGCCAGGCGTTGGTGATCGCGCGTTGCGCGGCGTCGCCCTCGGCGACGATCGTCACCGGCGCATTGTCGAACGCGAGGTCACTCACCGGGCGGGTGAGATCCAACGACGCGACATCGGACCGGTGCGTATCGGCCGCAGCCACCGCGACGAGGCTGACCGCGTCGCCGTCGCGCACCGGGACGAGCAGCACGTCGGCGGTGATGGCGTCGATGACGTTGGTGACGGAGCCGGTCAACGTCGTGCCGGTCAGGGCAAGTCCCGCGGCACCCGCCGCATGCGGCGTGCCGGCCAGCGAGGCGGCGAGGGTGACGATGATCTCGCCAGAGGCCATGCGGGCGAGCAGGTCGGTGTCGCCGGCCGCCTGAGCCGCGGCGGTCGCGACCACTGCGCTGCCGAGGAATGGTGTCGGGGCCACCGATCGGCCGAGTTCCTCGGCGACCACCGCCACCTCGCGCCAACTCGCGCCGGCGCCGCCGAGTGGCTCGTCGATCGCCAGGCCGGCGACGCCGAGACCTGCGAGCGCCTGCCACAGAGCCGGGTCGTAAGGCTCGTCCGTCTCCGCGCGCTTGAGCGCCTCCGCCGATGTCGAGCGCTTGCTGATCAGGTCGCGCACGCTCGAGCGCAGGTGCTCTTCGACGTCTGTGTAGAGCAGGTCTGTCATCGCCTCATCACCGCGGCAGGTCCTTCCACGGGACGTCCTTGTCGACGCGAATGTCGCCCGGCAGTCCCAGCACCCGTTCGGCGACGATGTTGTGCAGGATCTCCGACGTCCCACCCTCGATCGAATTGCCCTTCGCGCGCAGGTACCGGTAGCCGGCAGACCTGCCCAGGAAGTCGACGACGACGGGGCGCTCGGTGGTCCAGCTGCCGGTGGACCACGTGTCGTAGCGCAATCCTTCGGCGCCGAGCAGCTCGAGTTCGAAGCCGGACACCTCCTGGTTGAGGTGGGCGAACGCCAACTTGGCCGCCGAGCCTTCCGGGCCAGGAACGCCGGCCGCGAGTTGCTGCCGCAGCCGCATGGTCATCAGCCGCATCGCCTCGGCGTGCACCCACAGCCGCATCAGCTCGTCGTGCTTGGACGCGCTGCGCAGCTCAGGACGGTCGCGCCATGCGGCGGCCACCGCACTGATCACGCCGGCCTCGCGCGGAGCCGTGCCGCCCCCGATCGCCACCCGTTCGTTCATGAGCGTCGTCTGAGCCACCCGCCAACCGTTGCCGACATCGCCGAGCCGATCGGAATCCGGCACGTGGACGTCGGTCAGGAAGACCTCGTTGAATTCGGCCTCACCGGTGATCTGGCGCAATGGGCGCACCTCGACGCCAGGTGAGGTCATGTCCAGCGCGAAGTAGGTCATGCCCTGGTGCTTCGGAACATCAGGATCGGTGCGCGTCACGAGGATTCCCCACCGCGCCTCGTGCGCCATGGACGTCCATACCTTCTGCCCGTTGACCACCCAGCCATCGCCGTCGCGCACTGCGCGGGTGCCCAATGCGGCGAGGTCGGATCCGGCGCCGGGCTCGCTGAACAGCTGGCACCAGACCTCATCGCCCGTCCACAGCGCGCGTAGCCAACGGCGACGCTGCTCATCGGTCCCGTGCGTCAGAATCGTCGGTGCTGCCATGCCGAGTCCGATGCCGATGCGGCGAGGGTTGTTGTCCGGAACTCCCGCGGCGCCGAGTTCGCTGTCGACTACCGACTGCATCGTGCGGGGCAGGTCCAGACCGCCGAGACCCACGGGGAAGTGCACCCACGCGAGGCCCGCGTCGAAGCGTGCGCGCAGGAAGTGAAGCGGGTCGGCGGTTGGGTCGAACACAGCGATCAGATCACGCACTCGGGCAAGCAGGTCGTCCTCGCCCATGGCCGTCATGCGGAGGTACTGTACCGACCAGTCGGTCCGTCGGCGAGGGGGCAGCCTTGATCACGAGCACCATGCAGGACGACTACCCCCTGACGATCACCGCCATCCTGCGGCATGGTTCGAGCGTCTACGGAACGAGTGAATGTGTCACGTGGACGGGCGCGTCGGCACGCCGCGCCACCTATGCCGAGGTCGCGCGGAATGCAGAGCGGCTCGCCGCGGCGCTGACCAGACTCGGTGTCGAGCGTGGCGATCGCGTCGCCACATTCTGCTGGAATCACCAGGAGCATCTGGAGGCGTACTACGCGGTGCCGTGCATGGGGGCGGTACTGCACACGCTCAACATCCGGCTTCCCGGTGCGCAGATCGCGCAGATCGTCAATCACGCCGAGGACAAGATCGTGATCGTCGACGGCAGCCTGCTTGCGCTGCTCGCGCCGATCGCCGCCGAGTTGCGCACGGTGCAGGCGTTCGTCGTCATCGGCGACGGGGACGTGTCGGTGCTCGGTGCCGCCACCGTGTTGCGCTACGACGACCTCGTCGCGGCCGAGGAGGCGGGCTTCGCCTGGCCCGATCTGGACGAGCGATCGCCGGCGTCGATGTGTTACACGAGCGGGACGACCGGCGATCCGAAAGGTGTCGTGTACTCGCACCGGTCGACGTACCTGCATGCAATGGCCGGATTGTCCGTGAACATCACTGGCGGCTCGGAGAGCGATCGCATCCTGACGATCGTCCCGATGTTTCACGTCAATGCGTGGGGCATCCCGTTCGGCGCATTCTTCGGCGGGGCGTCGCTGCACATGCCCGGCCCGTTCCTCGCGCCTGGGCCGCTGACGGAATTCATCGCCGCGGAACGGTCCACGGTGGCTGCCGCGGTGCCGACCATCTGGGGCGCAATCCTTCAGTACGGCGAGGAGCACCCGATCGACCTGTCGTCCATCCGCGAGGGAACGTCGGGGGGTGCCGCGGCTCCGCGGTCGCTGCTCGAGGCGTTCGAGTTGCGGTACGGCCTGCGCATCATCCAGGGCTGGGGCATGACGGAAACGTCGCCGATCGGTGGCATGGCGCGGGCTCCGCACGACGTCGAGCAGGGCACGGCAGAGGAGATGGACTGGCGGCTGAAGTCGGGACGCGTCGCAGCCGGTGTCGAGATGCGAATCGTCGGCGACGATGGCACCGAGCTGCCCTGGGACGGTTCCGCCGTCGGCGAGATCGAGGTCCGAGGGCCGTGGATCACCGGTTCGTACTACCGCGCGCCGACGCCGGAGAAGTTCGACGACGGATGGCTGCGCACGGGCGACATCGGCACCATAGACCCGCGCGGCTTCTTCCAGATCACCGACCGTTCGAAGGACGTGATCAAGTCCGGCGGCGAGTGGATCTCATCCGTCGAACTGGAGAACCTGCTGATCGGCAGTCCGGACGTCCTCGAGGCGGCCGTCATCGGCATCCCGGACGACAAGTGGACCGAGCGGCCACTGGCATGCGTCGTGCTCCGGGACGGCCGTGATGCGGCGCCCGGCGATCTCGCGGCCTATCTCGGCGGGAAGGTCGCCGCGTGGCAGATTCCGGAGAACTGGAGCTTCGTCGGGGAGGTTCCCAAGACCTCGGTCGGCAAGTTCGACAAGAAGGTGCTGCGCGCCGCGTATGCCGCAGGTGAGCTGAAGGTGCAGCGCACCCGCTGAAGAATTGCGGATGGGCGATTTGCCGTCTACGGTCCGAATGACTACCCGGTCACTGAAGACTGCGGAGGCGGTATGAAAGACGACGGCACCTCTCGACGGCGCTTCCTGGGATACCTGATCGCAGCGCCCACGTTGGTGGCTGCAGCCGACCTCGCAGTGGCGGCCCATCCCGAGGCGGCCGGGGCCGCGGTTCCTTCCGCACCCGAACCGGCCGACCTGTTCGATCTGGGCGATCTCCTGGTGCTCGCCTCGATGCCCACCTCGAACAAGATCGCGATTCAGATCAACACCGACAGCACGGCGTCCTTCGCGTTGCCGCGCGCCGAGGTGGGGCAGGGCATCTCCACCGCAACCGCGATGATCATCGCTGAGGAACTCGACCTCGCCGTCGAGAACGTGCACATCACCCTCGCCGATGCCCGTCCCGAACTCGTCTTCAACCAACTCACCGGCGGCTCGAACTCGATCAGATCGATCTACACACCGGTGCGGCATGCGGCAGCCACCGCACGACAGCGGTTGGTGAACACCGCCGCGAAGAACTGGAAGGTGTCGCCCGGAACGTGCACGACGTCGAACGGTGTCGTCAACGGTCCGAGCGGGCAGCATGCGTCGTACGGATCACTGGCCGTGCAGGCAGCGGCGAGCCAGACGACGACGCTGCCGGCAACGCTCAAACCGACATCGAAATTCGACGTCATCGGTAAGGCGCAGAGCCGGCTCGATGCCCACGACATCGTCACCGGCCGCAAGACGTTCGTGATGGACATGGATGTGCCGAACGCCCTCCCGACCATGGTGTGCCGGCCACCGACGATCAACGGCACGGTGAAGTCGGTGGCGAACCTCGCCACCGTGCAGGCGATGCCGGGCATCACCGATGTGGCGATCGTGTCGACCGGTGTCGCTGTACGCGGCGCGACCTTCGGTCAGTGCATCGACGCCGTGGATGCGCTGAACGTGACGTGGGGGCCGGGCACCGAAGACAGCAAGTCGGACGCCGACGTGCTCGCTGAGCTGCGCAAAGCCGAGATCCCCCTTCTCGTGCCGAAGCTCGGCCTCGGGACCAAGACCATCGACGGGGACTTCGTCTTCTACTTCCGCAGCAACAGCCCGCTCGAGACCAATGCAGCGATCGCCGACGTCCGCGCCGACAGTGCCGAGATCTGGTCCCCCCTCAAGTCGCCGATCGTCGCGCAGGAGACGATCGCGCTGAAGCTCGGGCTCGGAATCGACAAGGTGAAGGTCCACGTCATCTCGAGCGGCGGTTCCTTCGGCCGGCATCTGTTCTTCGATGCTGCACTCGAAGCCGCCGAGATCTCGAAGGCGATGGGCAAGCCCGTCAAGCTGATGTGGCACCGCACCGACGACTTCAGGCACGGCCGGACGCATCCCATGGCGACCAACCGCGTGCGGGCGTCGTACAACGCCAACAACGTCTTCAGCTTCGAGCAGCGCCACACGAGCGTCTCGACGGACTTCACGCACGGCCTGGGCGAGATCCTCAGTGCCATGGCGGCGAAGCTGCCGGAAGGCAATCTCGGTTTCTCCGAATCGATCTTCGAACTGACCCAGACCACGCCCTACAACTTCGGCATCACGACGCAGCTCCTCAACGAGGTCGACCTCGGATTCCACACCGGCAGCATGCGCAACATCTACTCGCCGGACGTGCGCACCGCGCAGGAACTCATGATCGATCAGCTCGCGCTGCGCATGGGGCGAGACCCGTACCAGTTCCGCCACACGTTCCTGAAGAGTGCCCGGTCGCGCGCCGTCCTGGACAAGGTTGCGCAGGTGGGGAACTGGGGACGGGCGATGGCGCCGGGCACCGCGCAGGGCATCGCGTTCCACACCGAGTACAAGGGCGTGTGTGCCTGCCTGGTCGAGATCGACTGCACGCCCGCGACCGTGAACCGACCCATCGCCGACGGAGTCACCGGCCCCCGCGTCACCAAGGCCGTCTTCGCGGTCGACGTCGGGCTGCCGATCAATCCACGCGGCCTCGAGGCGCAGATGCAGGGCGGCATCATGGACGGCATCGCCCAGACCCTGACCTCGAGCCTGCACTTCAAGAACGGCATCCCGCTTGAAGGCAGTTGGGACAACTACTACTACACGCGGCAGTGGAACGTCCCGACGGACGTTCAGGTCATCGTGATGCCGGCGACCTCGCAGAGCCCCGGTGGCGCGGGCGAATTCGGCGTTGCCGCGTCGATGGCGGCCGTCGCGTGTGCGTACGCGCGGGCGACCGGCACGATGCCGACGGTGTTTCCGATCAACCACCTCGACCCGCTCGGCTTCACCCCGATCCCGCTCGTGCCACCCCTGCCGCAGTCGCCGACCGACGGCCTGGCCAACGCATTCTGAGGAGCCCCCGTGCCGCAGCACACGTTCATCGTCAACGGCGAGCAGGTGAGTGTCGACGTTCCGGACGACGTCCGGCTGCTCTGGGTACTGCGCGACCTGCTCGGCATCCACGGGCCGAAGTACGGCTGTGGACTCGAGGTGTGCCGGGCGTGCACCAGCCACATCAACGGCAAGGCGTTCAACCCCTGCGCCGTCCCTGTCGGTGACGTCGCGCCGACAGACGAGATCACGACGATCGAGGGTCTGGCGGCAACTGTCGGAGCCGACCTGCATCCGATGCAGCAGGCGTGGCTGGACCTCGACGTCGCGCAATGCGGTTACTGCCAGCCAGGGCAGATCATGACCGCGGTCGCGAAAGTCCGCCAGATCCATGCGGAAGGTCGTGAGATCACCGACGCCGACCTGGATGAGATTCGCAACATCTGCCGTTGCGGCACCTACGTCCGCATTCGCGAGGCGATCAAGACCGCAGCGGCACAGATGTAGTCACTGCCTTAGGCTCCCGGGCAAGAGGGGGGCGAGGCGTGGGTCTGCGGCCGTATCTGTGGGTGATGTGCAAGGCGGCATCGGATCATTTCGACGTGCTCGACGAGCGACCCGTCGACATCCGGCGGGCAGAGGAGCAGAGCAAGACGCCTGCGCCGCCCGCCTCGACCGCCGGACTGGTGGTCGAGGACCTGCAGGTCCCCGTCGACGGTGGCTCGATCACGGTGCGGTCATACCGTCCGTCGAACGACAGGCCGACGCCGCTGCACCTGTTCGCACACGGCGGGTCCTACTGGAGCGGCAACCTCGATCAGGTCGACCCGACAGCCCGGCGATACGCATGGGCGGCGCAGTGTCGCGTGCTGTCCATCGACTACCGCCGCGCGCCGGAACACACCTGGCCCACGGCCGCGGAGGACTACTACGCGGTACTCGAGTGGGCGGTGTCCGGTGCCGACGAGCTGCGGATCGAGGTCGACCGCGTGTCGGTGGGTGGGGTCTCGTGCGGCGGCACGCTCGCGGCTGTGGCGACCTTGATGGCGCGCGACCGCAGCGGCCCGGCGATCATGTTCCAGATGCTGGAGATCCCCGGCCTCGACATGACGATGAGCCAACCCTCGCTGAGGCAACTGGCGAGTGGCTACATCGTCACCTACGACGCGCTGAAGCAGGGCAACGACTACTACCTGCCGCCGGATGTCGACCGGACCCAGCCGTACGTGTCGCCGCTGCTTGCCGACGATCTGAGCGGGCTGCCGCCTGCGACGATCCTCACCTGCGAGTACGACCCGCTGCGCGACGACGGCGAGAGCTACGCGCGGCGGTTGCGCGAGGCTGGGGTGGAGGTTGAGCTCATCCGCGCGGCCGGCCACATCCACGGCTCGACGTACTCACCGTCACGGTTGCTGCCCTCGGCGCGGCGATACCAGGCGAAGACCGCCGAGTCGCTGCGCCGGGCGTACGCAACGGCCTGATCGGCGCCGTGGCGGCTCAGGGCTGAAACCGGTAACCCATCCCGGGTTCGGTGAGTAGATGTCGTGGACGGCTTGGCTCGGGCTCGAGCTTGCGGCGTAGCTGGGCCATGTAGATGCGCAAGTAGCTCGGGTCGGTGTGATCGGGTGTTCCGCGCAGTTCGGTGAGCAGCGCTCTACCGGTCACCAACATCCCGGGCCGGCGCACAAGAGCTTCGAGCAGGTGCCATTCCGTCGGCGTCAGGTGAATCCTGTCGCCGGAGGAGTCGGTGACCAGCTTCGCGTCCAGGTCGACGAGCGTCGAGCCGATCCGAACCGGTGCTATCGCCTCGTTGATGCCGGCGCGGCGAGTGGCCGCACGCAAGCGGGCCAGGAGCTCGTCGATGCTGAAGGGTTTGGTGACGTAGTCGTCGGCCCCGAGGTCGAGGGCGGTCACCTTGTCGCTACTTCCCGTCCGCGCTGACAGAACGATGATCGGCGTCGTGGAGTACGCCCGCAGACCGCGGATCACGTCCATGCCGCTGATGTCAGGCAGCCCCAGATCGAGGATCACCACATCGGGTTCACGTGCCGCGGCGGCGCTCAACGCGCGGGTGCCGTTGTCGGCTTCGATCACCTCGAAGCCACGCGCGGTGAGGTTCATCGCGAGCGCCCGAAGCAGCGTGCGCTCGTCGTCGACGACGAGGACGCGCGTCATCTTTCACCCGCCGCCGCCGTCAGGCCGACGACCAGGGTGGCGCCGCCACCGGGTGTCTCCTCCGCCGCGACCGTCCCACCCATGGCCTCGGTGAACCCGCGGGCGATGGCCAGCCCGAGTCCGACTCCGGTGCCCGGCGTGGGTGAGTCGTTCAGGCGCTGGAACGCGCCGAACACCGACTCGGCGTTGGCGGGGGAGATGCCCGGACCGCGGTCGATCACCCGCAGCTCGACCCGCCCCGCGTGGGTGCTGCCTGCCAGACGGACGGGGACGCCGTCGGGCGAGTACCGCACCGCGTTCTGCACCAGGTTGGCGATCACCCTTTCCAGCAGCCCCGCATCGGCGCAGACGGCGGGAAGGTCGCTCGGAATGTCCACCTCGATCCGGCTGTCCGGGTCCGCTGCATGATCGAGTGCCCTCGCCACCACATCGTCCAGGCCGACCGGAACGGCAAGAACCGGGAGCACGCCGGCCTGCAGACGCGAGAGGTCGAGCAGATTCGTCACAAGGTCGGTGAGCCGGTCCAACGCCTGGTCGGCGTTGCCCAGCAGCTCGCGCCGGTCGGCCTCCGACCACGACACGTCGCCGGCGCGCAGGCTGGACACAGACGCCTTCGCCGATGCCAGCGGGGTGCGCAGGTCGTGACTGACCGCATTGAGCAGTGCCGTTCGCGCCCGCTCGGATTCAGCCAGCGGTTCGACGGACCGGACTGCCTCGGCCAGCTGTCGCTGCTGGTAGGCCACTGCCACCTGCGCGGCGAAGGCAGTCAGTACGCGCTGGTCCTCGGCGGGAAGCAGGTGGCCACGAAGGACCAGCAGCTGTCGCTCGTCGACCTCGGCTACGCAGTCACCGTCACCCGGCCTGTTCGGTGCGTCCGATCCGACCGACGCCACTACCGCCCAGCCGGACGAGCCTTCGCCTCGCTCGAGCAGGCTCACACTGCGC
Organism: Jatrophihabitantaceae bacterium; assembly: GCA_035999365.1. GTDB lineage: Bacteria > Actinomycetota > Actinomycetes > Mycobacteriales > Jatrophihabitantaceae > DASYGT01. Next base: position 3,281 of record DASYGT010000054.1, on the reverse strand, counting down.
ATCCCGAATGTCTCGCGCACCCGGTCCAACAACGCAGGCAGTGACTGCTCGCCGCGCAGCAGGCTGCCGGCGAGGGTGGAGAGCGTCTCGGCCTCCGCGCTCGCACGCGCCGCAAGCGAGGATCGCCGCGCAGACACATCGACAACCCGTGACACCAGCAGGGCGACGAGGAGGAAGATCAGCAGCGCCAGGATGTTGTCGCCGTGCGCGATCGTGAAGGTGTGTATCGGCGGCGCGAAGTAGTAGTTCAGCAGCAGGCTTCCGGCAACCGCAGCGCCGAGTGCAGGGTAGAACCCGCCTATCAGGCTCGTGACGACGACGATGAAGAGGTAGATCGACAGGTCGCTGGCGAACGTCGTACGTGAGCGCAACGCGGTCAACGTGAGCGTCGCGGCCACGAGCAATACGGTGGCGCAGGCCAGCCCGATGAGCCGCCGCCGCGGCGTCAGGCCATACCCGAGCGCCGGAAGCGAACGCCCGTGCCGGGCATAGTCATGACTGACCATGTGCACGTCGATCGAACCTGACAGCCGCGTCACCGTCGCACCCGTCCCTGGACCGCCGAGCGCGGCGAGCCAAGGGTTGCGCCGAGATGCCCCGAGCACGATCTGTGTCGCGTCGACGGAGCGTGCAAAATCGAGTAGCGCGCGCGGCACGTTGTCGCCGATGACGGAGTGGTAGGTCCCGCCGAGCGATTCAACGAGTAGCCGCTGGCTCTGCAACGCGGCGAGGCCGGCCTGGGCAAGACCGTCACTTCGCGAAACGTGGACGGCCATCAGCTCGCCACGCGCGACGCGGGCAGCGATGCGTGCCGCGCGGCGGACGAGTGCCTCTCCCTCGGGTCCGCCCGTCAGAGCGACGACGATGCGTTCGCGCGTCTCCCACGTGCCGGTGATGCCGTGCTGCTCGCGGTAGCGCTGCATTCCTTCCTCGACGCGGTCGGCCAGCCAGAGCAGCGCCAACTCGCGCAGCGCCGTGAGGTTGCCGGGACGGAAGTAGTTGCCGAGCGCCGCGTCGACCTTTTCCGGCGGGTAGATGTTGCCGTGCGCCATGCGACGGCGCAGCGCTTCCGGTGTCATGTCGATCAGCTCGACCTGCTCGGCCGCACGCACCACTGAGTCGGGAACCGTCTCCTGCTGCGTCACACCGGTGATCTGCGTGACGACGTCATTGAGCGACTCGAGGTGCTGCACGTTCACCGTGCTGATCACGTCGATTCCGCTGTCGAGCATCGCCTCGACGTCCTGCCATCGCTTGGCGTTCGCCCCCGATCCCGGCACGTTCGTATGCGCGAGCTCGTCGACGAGGGCAACCTGCGGATGACGGCGCAGGACGGCGTCGAGATCCATTTCGTCGAATTCGCTGCCGCGGTACGTCACGTGCTGGCGCGGAATCACTTCAAGTCCGTCGATCTGCGTGGCGGTGTGTTCGCGGCCGTGTGTCTCGACGAAGCCCACGACGACGTCGGCGCCGCGGCCGGCACGGCGCTGCCCCTCGTCGAGCATGGCGTACGTCTTGCCTACCCCGGGGGCTGCCCCGAGGTAGATGCGCAACGTTCCGCGTGCGGACATCGAGTGCTCCGATCTGACACCACCAGTGTCCTGCATCGGACGCTCCGCGGGTGGCGGAGTCCGAGGTTCGGCGTTGCGGGTCAATAGCCCGTGAGCGCTGCGTGAGTGAGTCGTGAGGATCTGCGATTTGCGAGCCGGGACACGTGCGGTAGCGGTTGTCTGGACAGTTGTGACCGACCTCGATGTACCCGAGCGACTCTCCTATCGGGCCAAGCGCGCGCTGCTTGGTCCGCCGCTGGTCAGCGAGCGGCTGAGCGAGGAGAAACTCTCCAAGAAGGCTGCGCTCGGCGTTCTGTCGAGCGACTGCATCTCCTCGTCTGCGTACGGCTCCGAGGAGATGCTGCTCGTCCTGCTGCCCGTCTTCGGCTTAGCCGGTTTCCACCTGCTGATGCCGATGACGGCCGTGGTGCTCAGCCTGCTCGTGCTCACCACACTGTCTTACCGCGAAGTCGTGATGATCTATACCCGCGCGGGCGGATCCTATGTCGTCGCACGGGAGAACTTCGGACCGAAGATCGCCCAGATCGCCTCTGTAGCCCTGCTCATCGACTACATCGTCACCGTGGCTGTGCAGGCGGCCGCTGGCACCGCGGCCATCACCTCGCTCGCTCCCGTGCTCAACTCGAAGACCGTCGCTTTGGCGATCACGATCGGGCTGGTCCTGTTGCTCGCCTACGGAAATCTGCGCGGCGTTCGCGAGGCAGGTCGGGCGTTCGCGTTGCCCACGTACTTCTTCATCGCATCCGCCGGACTCGTCGTCGTGATCGGGGTGCTACGCGAGATCTCCGGCGATCTCCCCGTCATTCACTACAGCGCCAGCGACCACGCAAAACTCATCGACGTCACCAACACCCATCACGCCGTCTTCTCGGCCTTCGCGATCTTCGTGCTGATGAAGGCGTTCGCGAACGGTGGTGCGTCCCTGACCGGGCTGGAGGCGATCTCGAACGGGGTCAGCGCCTTCAAGGGACCTGAAGGCGCGAACGCCCGCCGCACGCTGTCGCTCATGAGCGTCATTCTCGGCAGCCTCGTCCTCGGCGTCTCGTTCCTGGCCTGGCGCATTCATGCCACCCCCTTCGGCAGCGGCAGCCCTACGGTGATCAGTCAGGTGGCGCGCGCCGCATTCGGCACGGCCTGGTACGGGCACGTGGGCTTCGTGATCGTGCAGATCGCGACGGCTCTGATCCTCTACACCGGCGCAAACACGCCGTTCACCGGTTTCCCGTTCCTGGCCAGCTTCATCGCCGAAGATTCATTCCTGCCTCGCCAATTGACGCGGCGCGGTCATCGCCTCGCGTTCAGCAACGGCATCATCGTGTTGATGGTCGCGGCGGTGGCCCTCCTACTCGGTGTCGGCGCGCACGTCGACAAGCTGATCCCGTTCTATGCGATCGGTGTCTTCACCGGATTCACGATGGCCGGGCTGGGCATGGCGAAGTACCACCACACCCATCGCGAGGCCGGCTGGCGCCACAAGCTGGTGATCAACCTGACGAGCGGACTGGCGTCTGCCGTCGTCGTGCTGATATTCGCCGTCGTGAAGTTCACCGAGGGTGCTTGGCTGGTCGTGACGCTCTTCCCGCTGATGTGGCTGCTGCTGATGCGGCTGAACAAGAGGTACCGCGAAGAGAGGCACTCACTGGACCTGGTCTCGTGGATCCGCCAGGACCAGGCTGAGGCACCGCACTATGCGCGGCACACCGTGCTCGT
>DASYGT010000039.1:0-8522 GCA_035999365.1 Jatrophihabitantaceae bacterium | reverse complement strand
CCCAGCACGGTGACCGTGTCGGTGGGAACTCGGGTCACCTGGGAGTTCGATGATTCGATCAGCCACAACGTGACGTCGTCGGACAACTCCTTCTCGTCCAACGACCTGAACAACGGTGCGAAGTTCAGCTTCACCTTCCCGAAGGCGGGCACGTACAGCTACATGTGCTCGATACACCCACGGATGAAGGCAACGGTCGTCGTCAAGTAGCGAAAGATTTCTTCCTGGTCCTGAAACCGGCCGCCCCTCGAGCGGCGAACACCCACTGACAGAGCTGATCGAGCGGGCGGCCGTTGGCCTACCGTCCCGAATCTGGAAGGTGGCCGGTGGACGAAAAAGTAGACGAACGCGGGTTCCGCGAATTGCTTGTGGAATCTGACGACCTGCAATCAGACGCGATGCGCGGCGCGCGTCGCGACCTCAACGCGTACGTGGACGCAGCGCGCGAGTCGCGCTACGAGTCGCGGCACGACCTGCGAGCCGGGGCGGCAATCCTCGGCGCCGGCGCACTGGGTGCGGCGGCCTTCGCCTTTGCCTCGCCGGCTTCGGCCGCGAGCGCACAGGACATCATGGCGCTGCAGACCGCTGCCGGCTTGGAGAATCTCGCCGTCTTCACGTACAAGACCGCGCTGACGCTGCCGTTTATCGGCGGCAGCAGCGCCAACGGTGTCGTCAAGGCCTTTGCCAAGAAGACGATGCAGCAGCACACCGAGCACGGGCAGGCGTTCAACGCGGCCGTCACGAAGCTCGGCGGCAAGGCCCAGACGGCGACGGACCCGAAGTACACGCCCGTCGTCCAGCAGGCCGCGGGCAAGATCAAGGGCGCTCTCGATGTGGTGTCGCTCGCGATCACGCTTGAGGACATCGCCGCCGAGACCTACGTCAAGGACGTCGGTCTGGTCAGCACGAGTGATCTGCGCGGCCTGTTCGCGTCAGTCGCGGGTGTCGAGGCGCAGCACAAGGCGATCCTCCTTGCGGTGCAGGCGCTGCTCAAGGGTGGCGCTCCGCAGCTGATCGCGTTGCCGCCGGACGCCGCGAAGCTTCCTGCCGCAGCGGGCAGCGTCGGATTCCCCGACAGCTTCTTCCCGACGACGAACGCCGCCCCGGTGGCAGAAGGTGCGGTGCAGTGATGCGCAGGCGCGAACGCGACACGCGTGACATGGCGATCAGCGAGGCCGAACTCGGGTCGATGACGGCCGAGCTCGACATGCTGCACAAGGAGACCTTCCCGAGCGTCCACAAGACGCTCGACGAGTTCTCCGCGAACCTGGCCGACATCAGCCGCAAGCCCGCTGCTCGGCGGACCTTCCTACTCGGGATGGGCGGTGCGGTCGCCTTGGGCTCAATCGCAGCGTGCTCGAGTTCGAAGTCCTCGACCAGCACGGGTTCATCCACGGCGGCGGGAGCGGGAGCGAAGGGTGCCACCTACACCGGCGACCTCAAGGTCGTCGCTTTGGCGGCGGCGCTAGAGAACCTGGCCGTGACCGCGTATCAGGGTGCATTGACGATGGCAGGCAAGGGCCAGCTGGGCACCGTCCCGCCAGCCGTCGCCACCTTCGTGCAGACGGCGATGGCGCAGCACAAGGACCACGCTCAGGCGTGGAACGGCGTGCTGCAGAAAGCCGGTAAGCCCGCCATCACCGGGGCACCCCTGACCATCACGCAGGGCCAGGTGGCCATGCTTCAGGCGGCCAAGTCGGTGCCGGACGTTGCGAAGCTCGCGCTGAACCTCGAGAACGCCGCTGCCGCGACCTACACGTTCGCCACCGAGAACGTTTCGGATGCGGGCGGCATCATGACGGCAGCGACGATCCAGCCGGTCGAGACGATGCACGCGGCGATCCTCAGCTTCGTGCTCGGCGAGTACCCGGTGCCGGTGTCCTTCATCGGTACGTCGAACGCAGTTCAGCCCAGCGCGTTCACGGGATAAGTGCGATGCTGCAGCACATGAGAACCGCACGCGTCACCATCCTGGCCGGTAGTGCCGTGCTTTGCCTGGCAACGGCGGCGTGCAGCAGCTCGACGAAGTCCACCGGTGGTGGCGGCAGTGCCCCTCCCGCCACCACCGGTGCCTCGACGGTGCACGTCAAGAACTTCTCGTTCAACCCTTCGACGATCACCGTCAAGACGGGCGCGAAGGTGACCTGGATCTTCGACGACACGGCCAATCACAACGTGACGGCCGGAGACAAGAGCTTCAAGTCCAGCGATCTGAGCAGCGGCGGCACGTACTCGTTCACCTTCAACAAGGCCGGTACGTACAGCTACATCTGCTCGATCCACCAGTACATGACCGCCAAGGTCGTCGTTCAGTAGCCCCACAACACCCGTTGATCAAAGTAGGTCCGTGGTCGCCTATCGACCAGATCGCTACTTTGATCAACGGGTTTTTGTGTGTGGTTGCTCAGCAGTCGAACAACTCGCAGATATCGATCCCTTCAACAGAGGTGATGTCCGGCGGGAATGGCACACAACTGCTGCTGGTCGCGGTCGCCTCACAAGCGGGCGGATCGGTCTGAGCGGCGGTCGCGACGCCAGCTCCCAGGCCAACCGTCATGGCCGCGCCGAAGCTGACCAACGCCACGCGCGCGAGAGTGCTGAACTGCATGTCATCTCCAGAATGAAATCGAGCCTCACCACGAGGCCAGTCCTGGATAGAGACCGCGGCGCCCAGCACGCCGGTTGCACGGACGCCACAAGGCCGGTCGATCAGCCGCGACATACCGACTGATGACCGGCCAAAGTGGTGTGCAGACGCGATCAGAGCGTTTCGTCGAACTCGGCCTTGCCCGCCGCGTCGCGCATCTCGAACGCGTCGGTGGCCCAGTCGCCCAGCTCATGCGTTACCTCGCGCACAGCGCCCGTCACGATCGTGGCGATACGCCCGACGTGCGTGGCCGCGGACTCGGTGAGCACCTGCAGCGTGTCCTTACCTATCTCGAACCTGCCGACCATGACCGTCATCCTTACGCCGCTGCCGGAACCTTCTCGGGAACCACCGTAACCGCCGGCGGCTTGTCGCTCTTGTTCAGTGAGCTGAACGGCAGTGCGAGCCGGAAGATCTTCGCCCACGTGGAGCCGATCTGCTTGGAGAATCGACCCGTGTTGTAGGGCAGGCCGTACTTCTCGCACAAGGCCTTCACCTCGGGCGCGACCTGCGGGTAGCGCCGGGCCGGGATGTCCGGGAACAGGTGGTGTTCGATCTGGTGTGACAGGTTGCCGGACAGGATGTGGAACAGCGTGCCGCCGGTGATGTTCGCCGAGCCCATCATCTGGCGGATGTACCACTGACCGCGCGACTCGTTCTCGGTCTCCTCTTCGGTGAAGGTGGCAACTCCGCTGGGGAAGTGGCCGCAGAAGATGATCGAGTACGCCCAGAGGTTGCGGACCAGGTTGGCCGTCGCGTTGCCGGCGAGGGTCGAGAGGAAGAGCGGGCCGGTGAGGGCGGGGAACAGCACGTAGTCCTTCAGCGTCTGCTTGCCGATCTTGCGCCAGATGCCGTGCCAGAGTTCCTTGTTCTCCGACATCTTGCGCTTTCCGCTGATGATGTTCTCGGTCTCCAGGTCGTGCAGCGCTACGCCGTACTGGAAGAACGTCATCAGCAGGAACGCCCAGACCGGGTTGCCCAGGTAGTAGGGGTTCCACCTCTGCGTCTCGTCCATGCGCAGGATGCCGTAACCGATGTCGCGGTCCTTGTCGATGATGTTGGTGAACGTGTGGTGCATGTAGTTGTGCGAGTGGCGCCACTGGTCTGCCGGGCAGGCGGTGTCCCACTCGAAGCGCTTGGAGTTCAGTGCCGGGTCACGCATCCAGTCGTACTGGCCGTGCATCACGTTGTGCCCGATCTCCATGTTGTCGAGGATCTTCGACAACGACAGGGCGGCGGTGCCTAGCAGCCAGAACGGCGGCAGGAAGCCGAGGTAGAAGGCACCACGGCCGGTGACCTCGAGCGCGCGCTGCGCCTTGATGATCTTGTAGATGTAGTCACGATCTTCGGCGCCGAGGTCGTTGATGACGCGCAACTTGATCGCGTCCAACTCGCGGCCGAGCTCGTCGATCTGGTCGTTGCTGAGGGTGATCGAGCTGTTCGTCATGTCGTTGACTCCTTGAGGTCGCAGCGATCAGAGGTTGATGGCGACGTCGCCGACCGGGACGGAGATGCAGAGCTGGATCTCTTCGTCGGGGTTGGTGTGCAGCTCGCCGGTGCGGATGTTGCGAGTGCAGCCGCTCGTCTTGACCTGGGTGCAGGAGAAGCAAATGCCCATCCGGCAGCCGTGCTCGGGACTGAGTCCGGCGGCTTCGGCCTGTTCGAGCAGGGTGGCGCCGCTGTTGTCGGCACGGACGTCGCCGAAGCTGACGGTGCCGGTGACCTCCCCGTCGTCGACGACCGCGGGAGCCAGCACGAACTCTTCCGAGTGCAGCCGATCGGAAAGGCCGATCGACTCGTAGAGTGCGCGCACCGACGCCATCAGCGGGGCAGGCCCGCAGAGAAACGTCTCGGCGTCCGCGTGCCACGGCGCGGCCGACTCGAGGTGTTCCGAGCCGAAGAAACCATGCAGGTCTCCATCGTCGGCGGCCGTGTAGGCGAGAACGACGTTGACGTTCGAATGCGCCGCAGCGAGTGCCCGCAATTCGTCGCGATAGCTCACGTGAGCGTCGGTGTCCGCGTAGTGCAGGAACGTCACGTCACCGTCGTAGCCCTCGTCGCACAGCGTGCGCAGCATCGACATGACCGGCGTGATGCCGCTGCCGCCACTGATGAGGAGGACTTTCGCGGGACGCTCGACGGGCAGGCGGAACACACCGTCGGCCTGCGAGAGTCCGACGACGAGGCCCGGCGACGCATTGGCGTAGAGGTACTGCGACACCAGTCCGTCCGGGTGCGCCTTGACGGTCAGCTCGATCCGCCCGTCTGTGCGGTGCTGCGAACAGGCCGGCGAGAAGCAGCGGGTACGCCGCACGCCGTCGATGTCGACGGTGAGCTGGATGAACTGTCCGGCCTGGAAGCCGCGCCATTGGCGCGTGGGCCGCAACGTCAGAGTGACTGTGTCGGGGGTCGTCCGCCACACATCGGTGACCTCGGCGCGCAGTTCGCGGACCGTGAGCATCGGGTTGACGAGTTCGAGGTAGCGATCGACACCGTGCGGTGTCGCCAGGGCCTCGACGAGACCGAGCGGCGAGAGCCGCCGCAGTGCCGCGAGGGGGCGGCGCGTAGGTGCGAGGACGGTCATCGCCTGCTCCTTCGGTGGTCTGGGGGCTTTCCGGCTGCTGCCGGATCGGAGTGCGGGATTTTCAGTGCACGTCCGTACACTCACTAGTGAACAGGGCGAGGAAATCCCCTGTCAATTACTGACCTGCAATTCGTGGGCTCCGTCACGTTCGGTAGCGGGGCGGTGCACAGGCGTACTCTGGCGGTCGTGTCCGAGACTCCCGCCGCGCGGCCCCGCAGCCATGGCGAGCGGTCCGGCAGCCGCGCCGAGCGCAAGGAGCGCACGCGGCAGAACCTGCTCGACGTCACGCTGGCACTGATCGCCTCACGCAGCCTCGCGAGCATCTCGCTGCGCGAGGTGGCCCGCGACGCCGGAATCGTGCCGACAGCCTTCTACCGGCACTTCGAGTCGATGGACGAGCTCGGCGTCGAACTGGTCGACGAGAGCATGCGGCCATTACGTCAGATGATCCGCGAGGCACGACGCGGGCAGGCGGCACACAGCGACATCATCAAGAGCACCGTCGACGTGCTCGGCAGCCACGTGCGTTCACATCCGGCGCAGTTCCGCTTCCTGACCCGTGAGCGCTATGGCGGTATCGCGGCGGTGCGGCGCGCGATCGACACCGAGCTCCGCCTGTTCACGAGCGAGTTGACCGTCGACCTGGCGCGGCTGACAACCGGCTTCGATTGGACATCCGAGGATCTCGAGATGGCAGCCGACCTGATGGTGCAGGCGATGCTGGCCACGGTGATGAACCTGCTCGAGGTGGATCAGCGTCGGGTCGACGACGAACGGACCATCCTCGACCGAGCCGAGCGTCAACTACGCCTGATCGCCCTGGGGATGGGTGCCTGGCGCAGCAAGCCCTAGGCCTGGGGCAGCCCCGCAGCGATCTCGTCGACCGCCTCGGCGAGCTCGAAGTCGAGACCGGTGACCCCGCCCGCGCTGTGCGTCGACAGTTCGACGTCGACGCGCCGCCAATGCAGTCCGAGGTCCGGGTGATGGTCGAGCTTCTCGCACCGTGGCGCCAGCAGGGTGATGAACTCGACGGCCGTCACGAAGTCCGCGAATTCGATCGAGCGGCTCAGCGCGCCGGTGGTCGCAGTCCATTCGGCATGCACCCCACGAGCGCGAGCATCGATCTCGGCCTGGGTGAGCAACTGGTGAGCCATGGCTGCCTCCGGATCGCGGGTCTGATCTCACCGTAGCCAGGGCGTATAGCCTCACCTCTCGTGGCAGATCACTTGGTGTGGATCGACTGCGAAATGACCGGCCTCGACCTGCGCCGCGACGCCCTCATCGAGGTCGCGGTGCTGGTCACCGACGCCGAGCTCAATCTGCTCGACGACGGGTTGGACGTGATCATTCATGTCGCCGACGACGTCCTGGAGACGATGGTGCCGTTCGTCCGCGACATGCACGCCTCCTCCGGACTCACGGACAAGGTGCGGGCTGCGACAGCAACCCTGGGCGAGGCCGAGACGATGGTGCTCGACTATGTCAAGCGGCACGTGCCCGAGGCCAACAGCGCCCCGTTGTGCGGAAACTCCATCGCCACCGACCGCAGCTTCCTCGCGCGGGACATGCCTGACCTCGACGCCCACCTGCATTACCGCATGATCGACGTTTCATCGATCAAAGAATTGGCGAAGCGCTGGTACCCGCGCGTGTATCAGTCCCAGCCGCCCAAGGGCCTGGCGCATCGCGCACTCGCCGACATCCTCGAGAGCGTGCAGGAGCTGCGCTTCTATCGGCAGACGGTATTCGTGCCGCAGCCCGGACCCACGCTCGACGAGGCCCGCACCACCGCGAGCGCCATTCTCAACCCGCCGAGCCGACAGGTAGACTGACCCCGCTCGGCGATCGTGATTGCCGGCATGGTGGGTGTAGCTCAGCTGGTAGAGCGCCGCGTTGTGGTCGCGGATGTCGCGGGTTCAAGTCCCGTCACTCACCCCAGATCCCGTGGTCTCGGCGCCCGAGACTGATAGCACGCGGGTACGGGTTCTCCGATACCGGACGAGCAGGGCAAAATGGGCCCGCATGGGGGTAAGGACATCCGAGCGCGGAATGACTGACACGAACCTGGACGAGCTCGACGCCCTTCGCCGCGCCGGAATTCTCACCGACGGTGAATACAGCCGGGCGCGCGACAAGGTCGTCGCTCGGCACCGGCTGGCCGTGCTGCCGCCCGCGGACGAACCGGCCGAGCAGGACACAGTCACCGCACCGATGCCCACGTCAGTCGCTGCGGCGCCGCGCCATGCCGCCCCACGCGGGCGCCACGCGAGGCCGCCGCGGCGCTGGCCGTGGATCGTCGGCTCGGCCGCACTGCTGGGCGCCGCCGTCACGGCGGGCATCCTGTTGCGCCCAGCCACTCACCCGTCGCACACGCACCAGCAAGCAGCATCGACCCCGAGCCCGAGTGTTCGATCGTCGGCGATCGTTGTCGCCTCACCTGCGAATACGCCCATGGCGATCAATCTCGACGGCGCCGACGCGCGAGTCGCCGTCTCGCAGCTGATCGCTGCGCCGGCTGCCAAGTCTGCACCGCACGCCGGCCAGCCTGCGACGATGACGACCTATACGGCGATGGTCACGATCACGGGGACCACAGGCACATTCGCGATCACCCCGGCGGAGTTCACGGCGCATTCGTTGACTGGTCGCACGTATGACGTCGCAGCCGCTCCGCTCACGACGCTGCATTCGACCAGCGTCGGGGCCGGACAGCACGCGGCGGGCGCGATCGCCTTTACCGTGCCCAGTTCGGAGCACATCGAGGTGGTGTTGTTCACGACCCCGTTGGGCGAACAATTAGGGCTCTGGGCGACGTCCTGACCGACCTCGACAAGGTCCGCGACCCCCGATTTCACGCCGGTCCCACATGCTAGAGTCGAGGACGCGGCCCACCCCGGTGGGCCAGACGTTTGTACGGCGCCGCTAGCTCAACTGGCAGAGCAGCTGACTCTTAATCAGCGGGTTCGGGGTTCGAGTCCCTGGCGGCGCACAATCTCCTGCATCGATGCCGGGCCTGCGGCGAAGGCTCAACGCGACGAGATGCGGAGCGCCACCAGATTGTCGTGTGCAGGATGCACACCGCCGGCCGAGCCCGCCGCGAAGGCAAGCAACAGATTGTCGGTCACCTGCCGCGTGACGAGATGCGTGCGTGACGAGGCCCGACCATGACAGCTGCTGCCTACGATGCACGTCCAGTCGATGGTGCCCGCGTCGAAAACACCGGCGCCACTGCGCGCCACGTAGTACGTCACGTCGGCATGGGACGGGCTGTTGTGCGGACACTGCGTCGGC
>DASYGT010000029.1:0-55331 GCA_035999365.1 Jatrophihabitantaceae bacterium | reverse complement strand
GCCGACGCCGACGCCGTGGGCATCGTCGCCGCGCACAACGTGGTCGCCGCTGCGCAGCTCGCGCATGCCGATGCGGAGTTCCACGGTGCGCTGGCGTTGCTGCACTCATCGCAGTGGGTTCCGGCCGCGACTCTCGCCGTCGCCGCTTACCGAGACGTTCAGCGCGCAGACAGCATCGCCGGTCTGACGCCCGCCAGCGTGCACGCCGCAGCCGCGGCCCAGTCCCTTCTCGCAAGCCAGCCACCGAACGCGGCGGCTCGCGCCGCGCTGGTCAAGCACACCACCTGCACGGGCTCCACCGGCAACGGCATGTTCGCCACCCTCCCCGTTCAGGACCTGGGTGCGACCGGTGCGCCGACAGCGATGCCGCACATCACCAGTTCGGCAGCGTTCGCGCGAACCTGTCGGCCGACATAGGAGAGCCTCGCGGCGCCGGCAGTTGCGGCCGGGGCGGCTCGTCGGGTGTGGTGCCTAGTGACCAGTGATGCGTTCGACAACGCCTTTGACACCTTCGCTGGCGCGCTGCTGTTCGCCCGCAAAGGAGTTCACGACCAGGATCGCCCCGGTGAGGGCGGGGACCACCCATTGAAGGATCCGAAGCTGCTTCTGTGCATCCGCGACGGCCGGCGGAGTTGCCTCCGAGGGCGTCGTGCCAGAAGCGACAGGAACGTCCGATCGGGCAGCGACCCTTCGACCGAGCAGCCTGCTGTAACCGGTCGCGGCCAGTGCCGCTCCGGTCAGACCCAGCTTGACGACCGTCATGGATCCGACGCCCTTCTGGGAAACGACGCGACCCTTGTTGCCGTTCAGCACGCCGGCGCCACCGATCAGGTGCGCTCCGATCGCCACCGCGTTGACCGGCGTCCAGCGATCCCAGCCGGCGTTGACGACAGCTCCGCGATCGCGACCCTTGTGTGGCGCCGCAGCGGCGGAGTTGAGGGCCACCGCATTGGCCAGAGTGCCGCCGAACCACGCCGCCAAGCCGACGTCGTGCAGTGATCGGAGAGTGGTGTTACGGGTCACGAGCGCGCTCCTTGATTGCGACTTCATAGGGTGTGCAACGAGTCGTCAGGGTGCCCATGGACCACTGTCACTTAACGTCTTCGAGGGATGTGTGCGGTCGAAAATCGTTCGCCCCGTGATCTAGAACGGAGCCATGAGTCTGACGGCGGACGACGTCGACCGGTTCCTGGTCGAGGGGTTCGTCCGTCTCGACGGCGCGGTGGACGCCGAAACTGCGCGCGAATGCCGCGACGAGCTGTGGGCTGCGACGGGTTATGCCCGCGACGATCGACGAACGTGGACAAAGACGTTGGTCCGCATCGACGCGATGGGTACGCCACCGTTCCGTGCGGCGGCGAACGCGCCGGCACTGCTCACCGCGTTCGATCAGCTGGTCGGTCCTGGACGTTGGGTTCCGCGGACGGGCCTGGGCACGTTCCCGTTGCGCTTCCCGGGCGGGGGAGAGGCGCGCGAGGCGGGCTGGCATGTGGAGGCCAGCTTCGAGGGGCCAGACGGCGGATTGCGGGTCAACCTGCATTCGCGCGGCCGAGCGCTACTGATGTTGTTCTTGTTCTCCGACGTAGGCGAGGATGACGCCCCGACGCTCATCCGCGTGGGATCGCATCTCGACGTTGCGCCGCTCCTCGCGCCGTTCGGAGAGGATGGGTTGGACTGGATGACACTGTGCCAGCGAGAGAACCAGTCATCTGCGTCTCGTCCGGTGACTGCTGCGACCGGTTCGATCGGGGACGTCTACCTGTGTCACCCGTTCTTGGTGCACAGCGGCCAGGCACATCGAGGTACGGAGCCGCGGTTCATGGCCCAGCCGCCGTTGGTTCCAGTCGGGTCGCTCAACCTCGACAGCAACAAGCAGTACCCGGTAGGACGCGCAATCAGATCGGCCCTGGGTTCGTGACGCCGGTAATTCGGGCGGCGAGGGATCGCGGCTGCCGCGGGGGTGAGCGCTGGCTTCTTCGGCTGCGTCGGGTCTGCGGTGTGGGTGGATCACGCTGTGGCCCCTGAGCACACCGGCAGCCTCCCCGAGCCGGTGGGGCGACCAGCGCGAGGAACTGTTCGTCCGTCGCGTGCCCCGCGAGCCCTTCGGATCGCTTCACGGCCAGCCCTCGCTCAGGCGTCGATGGACTGCCGGGCGTCGCCCTTGCTGGTGATGACGATCTTGCGCGGCTTGGCCTGCTCGGCGACGGGGATGCGCAGGGTCAGTACGCCGCCGTCGTAGCTCGCGGCGATGTGCTCGGTATCGAGGTTGTCGCCGAGAATCAACTGCCGGCTGAACATGCCCCGGGGGCGTTCGGCGGCGATCATCTCCACGTCCCCCCGGCGCGCGGGGCGCTCGGCGTGCACCGTGACGACGTTGCGTTCGACATCGAGGTCGATCGAGTCCGGGTTCACGCCCGGCAGGTCGAACTCGACCACGAACTGATCGCCGTCGCGCCAAGCGTCCATCGGCATCACCGAGGGCCTGGCCACTGTGCCGTTCGTGCCGAAAACCTGCTGTGAGATCCGGTCGAGTTCACGGAATGGGTCGGTGCGCATCAGCATCGTCTCCACCTCCATCGTCAGACTCTGATGCTGGTGTGTGTCCACAGATGACGACCTTCCGCTGATCGATCTGTGGCGCTGGCTATAGATTTGTTTTATCACTGGTGGCATACTCGTGCAAGACCCAATTCGTGATCGGGGAGCCGTCATGACTTCGCCCGGGCCCGACGCCGACCGCGGCGTCTACGGAATCTCCGTCGCTGCAGAACTCGTCGGGATGGGCGTTCAGAACCTGCGCCTCTATGAAGCGCGAGGACTGCTCGAGCCCGACCGCACCGGCGGCGGCACCCGGCGCTACAGCGCCAATGACCTCGAACGGCTGCGCCACATCGGCGACCTGCTCGAAGCCGGCCTCAACCTCGCCGGCATCGGAATGGTCCTCGACCTCGAGACGACAAACGCCCAGCTCCGCGCAGGGCTGAAACAGGCGAGCGTGCCACCGACCCGGACCCGTCGAAATCAGGGCGGCCGAGGGTCACCTCCCGGGTAATCTCTCGCGCTCCACAGCGGCGCTCGCAGGGTGGGACTGTACGAGCCAGGCGCATACTCATTTCAGCCGACGCCCGCGCCGACCAAGGTGCGCCGCTGCTGTCGCGAAGGGTGTGCCATGGAAACAGTGGTCGACGAGATTGCGCCTGACATCTACCGGCTGTCGACGTTCATAGCCGATGCAAACTTCATGTTCAACCAGTTCCTGGTCGTCGATGATGAGCCGTTGCTCTTCCACACCGGATTGCGCGCTCTGTTCCCGCTCGTGAGTGAGGCCGTCGAGAAGGTGATGCCGATCGCTCGGTTGCGTTGGATCACCTTCGGTCATGTCGAGGCTGACGAGTGCGGGTCGATGAACCAATGGCTGGCCGCGGCCCCGAACGCCGAGGTGGCGCACGGAGCGATGGGGTGCATCGTGTCGGTCAACGATCTCGCCGACCGCGCGCCGCGCCCGCTGCAGGACGGAGAGGTGATCGAGACAGGAAAGCGGCGATTGCGGCGCATCGAGACTCCCCACCTCCCGCACGGATGGGACGCCGGAGTTCTCTTCGAGGAGACCACCTCGACCCTTCTCTGTGGTGACCTGTTCACGGCGCTTGGCGAGAGCCCGGCCTCGACTGAACAGGAGATCACCGGCGCTGCGCTGGAGGCCGAAGACGTCTTCGGCGCGACGTGCCTGACACCGACGACCGGTCCCACCATCCGATCCCTCGCTGAGCTCGGACCCCGGACGCTGGGTCTCATGCACGGGCCTTCCTACACAGGTGACTGTGTACAAGCCCTGCACGAACTCGCGTCGGCTTACGACGATCGGCTGACCGCAGAGGGCATCCGGATCCGTCCTCCTGTGTCGCCCGCTCGGGACTGAACCGCCCGTCCAAGTATTGCCGTGATGGGGAGCGCGGCGGCGGGAACACTTCACCCATGGCGAAGGATCTGAGCAGCACGAAGAAACGGAAGAAGCTGAGTAAGAAGTCTTTTGCGTTGCCAGGAAAGCGCAAGTATCCGATCCCGGACAAGGCGCACGCTCGTAATGCGCTCGCACGGGTCGCCCAGAATGGGACGCCGGCCGAACAGAAAAAAGTGAAGGCCGCCGTAAAGAAGCGTTTCCCGAGCATTGGCAAGAAAAGTTCCAAGAAGTCTTGAACTCCGCGGGCGTCAGACTGGACGAACTCGTCTGCCCGGTGTGAAGGTCATCGGCATCGCCTCGACACCGCTGATGAAGTTTGACGGCCGCAGGGTGAATGGCCCCGGCTCGGCGAGCGCCAGATCGGGAAGCCGGGCGAGCAGCTGCTCGAACATCACGCGAAGCTCGATGCGTGCGAGCTGGTTGCCGAGGCAGAAGTGCGAGCCGAAGCCGAAAGCGAGATGCGGATTCGGGTCGCGGGCAACATCGAAGGCGTCGGGCGCGTTGAACACCGTCTCGTCGCGGTTCGCCGACGGGTAGAGCAGCAACACCTCGACGTCCTCCGGAATCTCCGTTCCCGAGACCTCGACCTGGCGTGTCGTGAGCCGGGCCATGTTCTTGATCGGTGTCACCCACCGCAGCATCTCCTCGACTGCGGTGCCCAGCCCCGACGGGTGTGAGCGCAGCCGCGCGAGCTGGTCCGGGTGCTCCTGCAATGCGAGCATGCCGCCGCTGATCACATGTCGCGTGGTCTCGTCACCACCGATGAGGATGAGCAGCGTCTCGGTGATCAGCGAATCCTGGTCGAGCCGGTCTCCGTCGATCTCGGCCTGGACGAGGATGCCGACGAGGTCGTCCTCGGCGCCGCTGCGCCGTCGATCGTCCAGCACCGGCCCCATGTAGGTCGTGTACTCGACGAACGCCGTCATGGCCGCGTTCATGGCTTCGGGATCGGGGTCGCCCTGCGAGCGCAACATGTCTTCGGACCAGCGCAGCAGGTCGGCGCGATCTTCGCGCGCGACGCCGAGCAGGTCTCCGATCATGTTCAGCGGCAGCGGTGCGGCGATGTCGCGGACGAAATCGCAGGACCCCTGCTCGCATACCTCGTCGATCACGTCGTCGCAGATCCTCCGAACGTGTTCCTCGAGTGCCGCGACGCGCCGGGGGGTGAAGCCGGCGCTGACCAGGCGGCGCCGGCGGTGATGTTCGGGCGCGTCGAAATCGATCATCATCGGAAGGGGCGGGTATTTCGGCCGCGCTCCGCCGGCGTTGGAGAATGTCGCAGGGTCCGCGCCCGCTGCCTTCACGTCGCGGTACGCCGCCAGCGCCCACAGATCGTTTGCCTCGTCGTAATAGACCGGCGCGTTCGCACGCATCCACGCGAAGGCGGGATACGGATCGGCAGCGAAGAATCCGCCGCTCATCAAGTCGATGCCGAGTTCGCCGGGAGCTTGCGTCATCCGAGTAACCTAGACTACTGTCTGGACACATGTCCAGTTCCGGCGTGCCTGTCTCGAATGCCACCCGGCGCGCCTTCAATCCGCGGCAGGCCGAGACCGTCGAACGGGTCGCCGCCGCCGCCCTCGAGGAACTGCGGTCGGTCGGCTACGACGGCCTGACGGTACGCAGCGTGGCCAGCCGTGCCACGGTCGCCCCGGCCACTGCCTACACCTACTTCTCTTCGAAGAATCACCTCATCGCCGAGATTTTCTGGCGGCGCCTCACCGAACGGCCCCGCATCGAGGTGAGCATGAGCTCGCCGCTGGATCGCGTCACGGCGGTCTTCGAGGATCTTGCGACCTTCCTGGCCCACGAGCCTGAACTCGCCGCCGCGACGACGTCGGCGCTGCTCGGCACGGAACCGGATGTGAAAGAGCTGCGGGTGATGATCGGCACCGAGATCAACGCTCGTATCGCCGACGCGCTCGGCCCGCAGGCCGGCGACGGCGTGCTCGATCTGCTCACGCTTGCGTGGTCCGGGGCCATGCTGCAGGCCGGCATGGGGCACGCCCGCTTCGAGCAGATGGGCGCCCGCCTTGCCCGGGCGGCGCGATTGATCCTCGGCGAACCGCAGTGACGGCGCTCCTCGAGTACGACCCGTACGACTACGCCGTCCAGGACGACCCGTATCCGTACTACCAGCAGCTGCGCACGCACACACCGCTCTACCACAACCAGACGCACGGCTTCTGGGCTCTGTCGCGGCATGCCGACATCGTGGCGGCCTTCCGAGCCGAGGCGACGTACTCGAACCGGATGGGTGTCTCACTCGACCCGTCCGCGTGGGGACCGAACGCTCACTACGCAATGTCGTTCCTCGCGATGGACCCGCCCGACCAGACGCGGCTGCGTGCTCTCGTCTCACGCGGTTTCACGCCGCGACGGGTGCGCGATCTCGAACCGAGCATCAGGGCGATCGCGGCGTCGTACCTGGACGAGCTCGTGGAGCGCGGCAGCTTCGACCTCATCGACGACTTCGCGGGCAAGCTACCGATGGACGTGATCTCCGAACTGGTCGGCGTGCCTTCGTCCGATCGCGCCGAACTGCGCCGCCTTTCGGACCTGTTGGTCCACCGCACCGAAGGCTCGCGTGACGTCCCGCCCGAAGGTGTCGACGCAGCAATCACACTGTTCGGCTACTACCAGGACCTGCTCGCCGAACGGCGGCGAGCGCCGGCCGACGACCTCACCTCTGCCCTCGCCGCGGTCGCCGATTCCGACGGCGACCGGCTCGCCGACTCCGAGATCGTCGCCTTCCTGTTCCTGATGATCGTCGCTGGAAACGAAACGACGACCAAGCTCCTCGGCAACTGCGTGTACTGGGGCGCGCGCTACCCCGACGAGCTCGTGCCGGTCATGGCAGACGCGGCACAGGTGCCGCTGTGGGTGGAGGAGACGCTGCGTTACGACCCGTCGACGCAGGCGCTTGCGCGCTATCTGCTGGAAGACGTCCAGGTCGGCGACGAGCGGGCGCCTGCCGGCTCGCAGTTGTTGCTGCTGATCGGCTCCGGCAATCGCGACGACGACGTGTTTCCCGACGCTTCGACCTATCGCATCGGCCGTGACACGACACAGACGATCAGCTTCGGAGGCGGGCGGCACTACTGTCTCGGCGCGAACCTCGCCCGCCTCGAGGCCAACCTGGCCCTCGATGAATTCGTGCAGCGCATCGGTGGATTCGAGATCGACGAGTCCGGCGCGCAGCGGGTGCATTCGATCAACGTCCGGGGCTTCGCGCACCTGCCGGTGACCGTGGTGCCCCGATGAGCCGACGCTTCCCGCCTCACCCTGAGCGCCGTCCGGCCGTCGTGGCCGGTGCCTCGTCGGGCATCGGTGCGGCCACGGCAGTCGCGCTTGGCGCCGCCGGGTTCCCTGTCGCCGTGGGAGCGCGTCGACTCGACCGGTGCGAGAAGGTCGCAGCGCAGATCCGCGAGGCCGGCGGTGAAGCAGTTGCACACACCTTGGACGTCACGAGCGAGGTATCGGTGACGGAATTTGCACGCGCCGTCACCGATGAGCTCGGCGACGTCGACGTGGTGATCGCGAACGCAGGCACGATCGTTCCCGCGCCGATCCTGCGAGCAGACACCGCGGCCATCGCCGCCGAGATCGACGTGAGCATTTTGGGTGCCCACCGCCTGCTCCGCGCGTTCGTCCCGGGCATGGTCGAGCGCGCCCACGGTGACTTCGTGGTCGTGTCATCCGACGTCGTGCCGAACCCACGTCCGGGTGTCGCCGGCTACGTGAGCGGCAAGTGGGGCCTCGAGGGGTTGGCCACCGTAGCCCGCATGGAACTGGAGGGCACCGGTGTGCGGGTGTGCATGGTTCGGCCGGGGCCGACCTTCACGGAGATCGCCAGCGAATGGGACCCGGAGCAAGTCATCGCGGTGGTGGAGTCGTGGAAGGCCTTCGGTCTCGCCCGCCACACCGGGTTCCTGCTGGACGTGCACATGGCCCAGGCGATCCTGAACGTCGTCTCGATGCCGAAGGGCAGCTATCTGTCCGTCGTCGAGGTGCAACCGGAGGCTCCCGTGGAGAGGTCGGAGAAGTCGGGGAAGCCGTCATGACCGCAGCACCCCGGGTCTCGATCACTGTGCCGGACGACAACGGTCACCTCGAGGAACTGCGGCGCGACCCGGTCGGGCTGCTGCGCCGGGTCCGTGCGGAGTGTGGTGACGTCGGGACGTTCGACCTCGCTGGGCGCGACGTCGTGCTGGTCACCGGTGCGGAGGCGAACGAGGTGTTCTTCCGCGCGCCCGAGGAGGTGCTCGATCAGGCTGAGGCCTATCCGTTCATGACACCGATCTTCGGCAAGGGCGTGGTCTTCGACGCCTCTCCCGAGCGTCGCAAGGACATGCTGCGCAACCAAGCACTGCGTGGAGAGCAGATGAAGGGGCATGCGGCGACGATCCAGCACGAGATCGAACGCATGGTGTCGGCGTGGGGCGACGCGGGCGAGATCGACCTGCTCGACTGGTTCGCGGAGCTGACGATCTACACCACGTCCTCATGCCTGATCGGCCCGCGATTCCGCGAGGAGTTGGATTCGCGGTTCGCGCGGCTGTACCACGATCTCGAGCGCGGCACCGATGCGATCGCCTACGTCGATCCGTACGCACCGATCGAGAGTTTCGCCGCGCGTGACCGCGCCCGGTTGGGACTCGTCGCCCTCGTCCAGGACATCATCGACAGGCGCGCCGCACAGCCCGCGCCGACTCGCGACGAGCGCGACATGCTCGACGTGCTCGTCTCCTTGCGCGGCGACGAGGGAACGCCCACGTTCAGCACCGACGAGATCACGGGCATGTTCATCTCGATGATGTTCGCCGGGCACCACACGAGCTCGGGCACCGCGGCGTGGACGCTGATCGAACTGCTGCGCAACCCCGAAGTGATGAAGGACGTTGTCGCCGAGCTGGACGACCTGTACGCCGACGGCAGCGAGGTCTCCTTCCAGGCGCTGCGTGAAATTCCACGACTCGAGGCGGCGGTCAAGGAGGCACTGCGGCTGCATCCGCCGCTCATCCTGTTGCTACGGGTGGTGAAGGAGGCACTCGATGTCGGTCCGTTCACCATTCCGGCCGGAGCCATGGTTGCGGCGAGCCCGGCGATCTCGAACCGCATCGCCGAGGACTTCCCGCAGCCGGATCGGTTCGACCCCGCCCGCTACCTCGAGCCGCGCCAGGAAGATCTCGTCAATCGGTGGACGTGGATCCCGTTCGGGGCTGGTCGCCACCGGTGCGTCGGCTCGGCATTCGCCATGATGCAGCTCAAGGCGATCTTCTCGGTGATTCTGCAGCGGTACGAATTCGACATGGCGCAGCCATCCGAGACGTACCGCGACGACACCTCGAAGATGGTGATACAGCTCGCGCAACCGTGCGTCGTCAGGTACCGGCGGCGGGCCGGGCAATGAGGGTGCAGGCTGACGTCGAGCTGTGCCAGGGGCATGCGATGTGCGTGCTCGAGGACCCAACCGTCTTTGCGTTCGACAGCAAGGTGGGCGACACCGTCCGCATCCTCGACCCGGAGCCGAACGACACGCATCGCGAGTCCGTTGCCCGTGCAGTGCGCTTCTGCCCGACCATGGCGCTCAGCGTCCACGACTGAACCTGCGGAGGATCACCGGATGTCGGCATTCGCTCGTGACGAGCTCGATGAGATGTGGCGCCGCTGGATCGCGGTCAACCAGCACGCTCAGGACATCGGTGACTGGACGCCCCTGGCCGAGTACTACACCGAAGACGCCACCTACGGCTGGATGTACCAGCCCGACGAGCATTTCATGGCGGTCGGACGCGATGAGATCCGTGACTGGGCCCTCGGCTTCGAGATGGTCGGCTTCGACGGCTGGTCGTACCCGTACGTGAGCGCTGTCATCGACGACGCGCAAGGTATGTGCGTGGGCTTCTGGCGTCAGGTGTCGACGGTCACCGATCCGGCGGGCTCGCCCTATGAAGTCGCGGGCATCGGCGGGAGCTGGTTCCGGTACGCCGGCGGCATGCAGTGGTCGTGGCAGCGTGACTTCTTCGACATGGCGAGCGTGACAAGCACGATCATGCGCGTGATCAAGGACGGCAACATCACGCCGTCGATGCAGAAGCGATTCGAGATGGTCGCAGCCGGACTGCCCGGGCACTACGCCATGGCCGACCTACCGGCGCCGATCTGGCCCGTCCCGACGGACTGAGAAGAGCCGACACGATGTTGTCTACACCGCCTGCTCAGCTGTTTCTCGACGGAAAGCTTCGCGGATCCTCCGACGGTTCGATCTTCGACATCGTCGACCCGGCCACCGAGGCTGTGATCGGTGCCGCACCCGACGCGAGTCCTGCAGACGTCACGGCGGCCATCGACGCCGCGCGACGCGCCTTCGACCGGACCGCTTGGTCGACCGATCACGCGTTCCGGGTTCGATGCCTGCGCCAGCTCCATCAGGCACTCGTCGACAACGCGCCGTCCATGCGCGCTCTCACGACCGCGGAGGCGGGCGCTCCGGCCGCACTGACCGCGGGACCCCAGTACGACGTACCCGTCGAGTCGATGGCGTGGACGATCGCCTTGGCCGACGGTTACGAGTGGGAGCAGCAACTGCCCGATGCCAGTCCTATGGGAATCCCGACCCGTCGGCGCATCCGCCGCGAAGCGGTCGGCGTGGTCGCCGCGATCACGCCGTGGAACTTCCCGAACCAGATCAACCTCGCGAAGATCGTTCCTGCCCTCGCCGCCGGGAACACCGTCGTGCTCAAACCGGCACCGGACACACCGTGGGTCGCGGCCGAGCTGGGGCGGCTGGCCGCAGAGTGCACCGACCTGCCACCCGGGGTCTTCAACGTCGTCACCTCGAGCCGTCACGATGCCGGCGCGATGCTCACGGCTGACCCTCGCGTCGACCTGGTTTCCTTCACCGGCTCGACCGCGACCGGGCGCGCGGTGATGACCTCCGCGGCAGCCACCCTCAAGCGCGTGTTTCTCGAGCTCGGCGGCAAGTCGGCCGCGATCGTCCTCGACGACGGCGATATCGGTGCAGGTGCCGGTATCGCGGCATTCAGCGTATGCATGCACGCAGGCCAGGGGTGCGCGCTGACGACCCGCCTCGTCGTTCCTCGCAGCCGCTACGACGAGGCCGTCGAGATCGCCGCGAGCACGATGGCGCATGTGCCGTTCGGTGACCCGAGCGACCCGCAGACCATCTGCGGACCGTTGATCAATGCGCAGCAGCGTGAGCGCGTCGAGGGTTACCTCGCGTCGGCGCAGGCCGACGGCGGCACCTTCGCCGTCGGGGGCGGGCGCCCCGACGACCGTCCGAACGGCTTCTGGATCACCCCTACCGTCATCGCCGGCCTGGACAATTCATCCCGGGCGGCGCAGGAGGAGATCTTCGGCCCTGTTCTCGTGGTCCTTGCGCACGACGGTGACGACGACGCCGTCCGGATCGCGAACGATTCGCCGTACGGACTGTCCGGCGCCGTGACGTCCGCGGATCCGCAGCGGGCGCACGATGTCGCGGCCCGCATCCGCACCGGAACGATCAGCGTCAACGGCGGCGTCTGGTTCTCGGCCGACGCGCCGTTCGGCGGCTACAAGCAGTCTGGCGTCGGGCGCGAGATGGGTGTCGCCGGTTTCGAGGAATATCTCGAGACGAAGCTCGTCGCCGAGGGGGCGTCATGACTGGTCGATTCGACGGCAAGGTCGGCATCGTGACGGGGGCCGCGCAAGGTATTGGCGAGGCGTACGCGCGCGCGTTGGCCGGCGAAGGTGCGGCGGTAATGATCGCCGATCGCAATGTCGAGCGAGGGGCACAGGTCGCAAAGGACATCTGCGCGTCGGGTGGGCGCGCTGCGTTCGTGGAGACGGACGTGTCATCGCCGGACTCGGCGACGGCGATGGCCGCTGCGACGGTCGAGGAGTTCGGCGGCATCGACCTGCTCGTGAACAACGCGGCGATCTACGGCGACATGAAGCTCGATGTGCTCATCAGTGTCGACTGGGACTACTACAAGCGGTTCATGTCGGTGAACATGGACGGCGCGCTGGTGTGCACCCGAGCCTGCTACAAGAACATGGCCTCCCGCGGCGGCGGGGCGATCGTCAACCAGTCCTCCACGGCGGCATGGTTGTATTCCGGCTTCTACGGATTGGCGAAGGTCGCCGTCAACGGGTTGACGCAGCAACTCGCGCACGAACTCGGGTGGAGCAATATCCGGGTCAACGCGATTGCCCCAGGGCCCACCGACACCCAGGCCACCCGCACCGTGGTGCACCCTGACTACATCCACACGCTCACCGAGCGACTCGCCCTCAAGCGACTCGGTCAACCCGCGGATCTCGTCGGCGCCTGCCTGTTCCTGCTCTCTGACGAGGCGTCCTGGGTCACCGGGCAGATCCTGAACGTCGACGGCGGCCAGGTGTTCCGCGCGTGAGCGGTGTCGGATTCGTCGGGTTGGGTTGGATCGGCAGGCCTATGGCGGCCCGCCTGGTCGACGCACCGCGCGGGCTGGTCGTCTTCGATGTCGATCCCGCGGCGTGTGCCGACTGCGAGCAGGCCGGTGCCACTCGCGCGGATTCGCCGCGGCAGCTTGCCGAGATGTGCGACGTAGTGTCCGTCATGGTGCGCGACGACGCGCAGGTGCGTGCCGTCTTCACGGGTCCGGACGGCCTGCTCGCCGGCGCCGCCCCAGGGTGCGTGCTCGTGATCCATTCGACGATTCACCCGTCGACCGCTGTCGAGCTCGCGGAACTGGCTGCGCCAGGTGGTGTCAGCGTTCTCGACGCTCCGGTGAGCGGTGGCCCCGGCGGTGCGAAGGAGGGCCGTCTCGCGATCATGGTCGGTGGCGACCCGGATGCATTCGAGCGAGCACGGGTGGTGCTCGATCGGATGGGCGATCTGGTCGTTCACATCGGCCCGGTCGGCTACGGCACACGTGCCAAGCTCACCCGCAATGCCGTGCACTTCATCAGCTTCGCCGCGACCACCGAGGCGCAGCGCCTCGCAGAGGCCGCCGGCGTCGACCTGCAATTGCTCGGCCGGATCGTGCGGCACACCGATGCGATCACCGGCGGCCCTGGTTCGATCATGTGGCGTGACCGAACCGGTCCGCTCGATCCGGAGGACAGCTGGTACCCGATCTTCGACAACGTCCGGAAACTGGGGGAGAAGGATTTGACACTCGCCATCGAACTAGCCGAGCAGTTGGGCGTCGACACACCGCTGGCCCGCATGGCTCTCGGCGTGCTCGGCCCGGGACTCGGTATCGCGAGCGGGGAGCGAACCGATGGATGACATGTCGCCGGCGGACGGCACCTCACAGCAGCGTCGTGAACGCGGCCTGGCGAAGATGAACGAGGTGTACGGCTGGGACATGACCGACCAGCCAGGTGACTTCTTCGCCGTGACCGCAGAGCACCTCTTCGGTGAGATCTGGACGCGCCCCGGATTGACGATCGACCAGCGCCGGTTGCTCCTGATCGGCTTGCTCGCCGGCGCCGGAAGGCACGATATTCTCGACATCCAACTCGACTCCGCGTACCGCCGCGGCGAGCTCGACGACACTGCACTGCGCGAGATCGTGATCTTCCTTGCGCACTACGCAGGATGGCCTGTTGCGGCCACCCTGAATTCTCAGGTCGAGAAGCTGATCGCCAAGCACCGCAAGGCCGCTTCGGACTCCACCTGACCGGCCTCGACGCGCGGGAGGCGCGACGATACGGTCGTCGCACCCCTCGGATGCCGGCATGCGGCCGGTGCCTCATTGGAGCCAATCATGTCGACCCGCGAGACCCCGTTTGCCCCTGGAACACCGTGCTGGGTGGATCTGCTCAGTGGTGACGTCGAGCGGGCCACCGCCTTCTACGGTGACCTGTTCGGCTGGAAAGCCGACGAACCCAACCCGGATCCGCAGTTCGGCGGTTACGTGAACCTGCGCTCGGAGGGGCATGTCGTGGCCGGCTTGATGCCGAAGACCGCCGAGATGGCCGCGTTGCCGGACGTGTGGAGTACCTATATCTCCACTGCCGACATCGACGCGTCGGTCGCGGCGATCACAGCCGCCGGCGGGCTCGTCCTCGCTGGCCCCATGCCCGTCGCCGACCTCGGTTCGATGGCGATCGCGCAGGATCCCGCAGGTGCGTCGTTCGGCGTGTGGCAGCCGGGGACCCATATCGGCTTCACCAAGTACAACGAGCCAGGCTCGGTCACCTGGGACGAACTGCACAGCAAGGACCTCGCCGCTTCGACGGCGTTTTACGCCGCCGTGTTCGGCTGGCACCTGACACCGATGTCCGACACCGACGAGTTCCGCTACACCACGGGTGAGATCGGTGACGACACCGTCGCGGGGATGATGGACTCGAGTTCGTTCCTGCCTGCCGAGGTGCCCTCACACTGGGCGGTCTACTTCAGCGTCACCGACGCGGACGAGGCGGCGGCCAGGGTCACCGAACTCGGCGGCGCGGTGGTCCGGGCACCGGAGGACACTCCGTTCGGACGGTTGGCCGACGTCACGGACCCAACCGGTGCGATGTTCAAGCTGCACTCGGCGAAGCTTGCACATCCCGCACCGGCGGGAACCTGATCACACGGCGTCGACGAAGAACTCCGCCGAACCCAGCAATCGCGTCACGCTGATCTCGATGGCGACGCGCGCCGGATTTTCCCGCGGCGCTCGGTAGCGCTGCTCGTACCGCGCTTCCGCCTCGCGCACTGCCGCCGTGTCGGACGCGACGCGTGCGATGCCTTCGAGGGAGAGCCACCGGCGCCCGTCGAGCTGGCAGAGCACCACGGGGGAACCGTCGCCGACGTTGCGGGCCTTTCGGCTGTGGCCGCTCGTGATCACGCGCGCGAGATGCCGTTCGACGTCCCAGGTGAAGCCGACCGGTGTCACGTGCGGCGCACCGTCCGGCCGCAGCGAGGTGAAGGTGGCCAGGTGCCGCTCGGTCAGGAACTGGACCCCGGCCGATGAGAGTCGATCGGGGGTCAGAGCAGGCACGGCATCACGCTAGCGGCCGCATGGAGTCCGAGCCGCTCGCCGTCAGAGGGTGCACTCGACGAGCTGCGAGCAGCTCTCGGGTACCGGCAATGTCGCCCACACCGTCTTGCCCCGCCCGGTCGGCGTGCTGCCCCACCGCTCTGTCACCGCGCCGACGAGGTGCAACCCGCGCCCGGACGGATCGGTCGGGCTCGCCTCCCGAGCGCGGGGCCACCCGCCCGCGTCGTCGCGCACCGTCACCACGAGCTCGCCACGATGCAGTTCGAGCCCGACCTCGAGTTCGCTGCAGTCGGCGCGCAAGGCATTCGTCGTGAGTTCACTGACGACCAGCTCGGCGTCCTCGGTGAGCGTGCGCCACTCGATCGGGACCGAGTGCGCCGCCGACGCCGCGCGCGACAGCGCTCGAACCACGAACCGCCGCGCCTGCTCCGGAGCGCCCGCGTCACACGGCAGCGTGTTCACAGCCTCCCAGCACACAGTCACACGTCCCGCGAGGCGGCCGAGTTGCGACACGCCAGGGCGTCGCTCGGTTCGGCCCGCACCCGGTGGGATGCGGCGTCTGTATGAGTGCTGACGCGGGCCACACTGCGAGCCTGCCCACTGCGCGCGCGTTGGTCACCAATTCGGCGGCGGATCCTCGCAGGCATTTGCTTACCGCGACATCATCCGACCGACAGCCCCCATCAGCTCGGCGACCTGGTCCTCGGGCTCGCCGCGCCCATCGCGCTCGCCGTGCCCACCCAACAGGCAATGCCGCGCGTGCCCGTCGAGAAGTCCGAGAGACACCTTGTCGAGGGCCGCCCGAACGGCATTGATCTGAGTGAGGACCTCGATGCAGTACCTGTCCTCGTCGACCATCTTCGCGACACCGCGCACCTGGCCCTCGATTCGGGCCAGCCGTGCCTGCAGCTGCGGCTTGGTCGCGGTGTACCCGCGCGGAATCGGCGGTTCGGCTGGTCGTGCCGAGGGCGATGCGGCCATCGTTTCTCCCTGTTCGAGATACGGGGGGAGGGTATGTCCTTGCCTGCACGACGGTACGCCAGCAGCTAGCCTCACGCCGTGGCCGACACGATCCCGGACGACACCGATCGCGGGCTTGCGGCGGCCTTGGTCGCCGACGGCCGGGCCACCCTCAGGAGCCTCGCTGACGCCGCCGGCCTGTCCGTGTCCGCCGTCCAGGCGCGGGTGCGCCGGCTGGAGGCGACCGGCGTCATTGCCGGGTACACCGCTCTCGTCGATCCCGAGGCGATCGGGCTGCCGCTGGCGGCGATCGTCTCGATCACCCCGCTCGACCCGGCGCACGAGTACGACATACCTGACCGGCTGACCGGGCTACCGGAGGTCGAGTCCTGCTACTCCGTCGCCGGCGAGGACAGCTTCGTCCTCTTCGTCCGGGTCCCTGGCCCGACTGCCCTCGAGTCGCTGATTCGCGAAATCCGGCGGCGGGCCAACGTGTCGACGCGGACCACGGTCGTGCTCCAGACCTTCTTCGAACGCCGAGCACAGCCGCGCGAAGCCCCGATCCCGCCCGTGGAGGGCACCTAACTCGACCTGACCTCTTACCGTACTTTTGTCGGCGAAGTGTCCAAGGGCCAGGAACTTTTCCGATATTGTGATCGGATGACGACGCTTCGACCCGCCCCCGCCGCTTCCGTTGCCCCGGATCGCGCCGCCACCATCACCCCGGATGAGGTCCACGCCACCATCGCCCGGCACATGCTCGCCGACGGCTTCGAACTCGTGCTCGATCTCGACCGCTCACGCGGTTCGCACCTCGTCGACGCCCGCGATGGCACGCGCTACCTCGACCTGTTCACCTTCTTCGCCTCGTCTGCGCTCGGCATGAACCACCCGGCATTGGCCGACGACACCGATTTCCTGCTGGGGTTGGCGAACGTGGCGGTCAACAAGCCGAGCAACTCCGACATCTACACCGTGCCGATGGCGCTCTTCGTCGACACGTTTGCCCGGGTGCTGGGCGATCCCGCACTCCCGCACCTGTTCTTCGTCGACGGCGGTGCCCTCGCTGTCGAGAACGCGCTGAAGATTGCATTCGACTGGAAGAGCCGCTGGAACGAGGCGCACGGCATCGACGCTGCGCTCGGGACGAAGGTGCTGCACCTGCAGAACGCATTCCACGGACGCAGTGGCTACACGATGTCGCTGACGAACACCGATCCGAACAAGGTTGCCCGGTTCCCGAAGTTCGACTGGCCGCGTATCCCGGCGCCGTCCATCCACGGCACGACTGACATCGAACAGGCCGAACGAGAGGCCGTCGCGGCTGCTCGGAACGCGTTCGAGACGAACCGGCATGACATTGCGTGCTTCATCATGGAGCCGATTCAGGGCGAGGGCGGCGACAACCACTTCCGCCCGAGTTTCCTGCAAGCCATGCAGGAGCTGTGCCGTGAGTTCGACGCGCTGTTCATCGTGGACGAGGTGCAGACGGGCTGCGGCATGACGGGAACACCGTGGGCCTACCAGCAGCTCGGTATCGATCCCGACATCGTCGCCTTCGGCAAGAAGACGCAGGTGTGCGGTGTGATGGCCGGCGGACGCGTCGACGAGGTAGCGCAGAACGTTTTCGCGGTTCCGTCGCGGATCAACTCCACCTGGGGCGGCAACCTCACCGACATGGTGCGCTCCACGCGCATCCTCGAGGTGATCGAAGCCGATCGCCTCATTGATCGCGCTGCCGAACTCGGCGCACACCTGCATGCCGGCCTCGACAAGCTTGCCCTCGACCACCCCATCGTCTCCGATGTCCGCGGCCGCGGGCTCATGTGCGCGTTCACGCTGCCCTCGACCGAAGTCCGGGATCGGGCGATCACGAGGCTGCGCGAGGACGAGCGGGTGCTGGTACTCGGCTCGGGAGCGTCGAGCATCCGGTTCCGCCCGGCGCTCACCGTGACCGAGGCCGAACTCGACCGCGGCGTGGCGGCGATCGGTCGCGTGCTCGCGGCATTGCGCTGAGCTCGATGAGACGCGTCGAACAGTGGCAGCTGCGTGCCGGTTTTGCGGCCCGGATGGCGCAGGCATACGGCACCGAGGTGCCGGCCTACAACACACTGGTCGACGTCGCGGCGCAGGTGAATGCCGACGTCATCGCGCGCGACGGCGCTGCCGCCGAGCGGCTCGGGTCGATCGGGAGGGTCACGGCTGAGCGCCACGGCGCGATCCGTGTCGGCACTCCGAACGAACTACGCCAGGTGTCTCGCATCTTCGCCGCGCTCGGGATGTCGCCCGTGGGCTTCTACGATCTGCGCGACGCGGCTCGCTCGGCCGTGCCGGTCGTCAGCACCGCATTCCGCCCCATCGATGCCGCTGAACTGGCGCGCAATCCGTTCCGGATGTTCGCCTCGGTGCTCGTCACCGACGACCGCCGCTTCTTCACCACCGATCTCCAGCGACGCTTGGACACGTTCCTGGCTCGGCGTCAGCTGTTCCCGCCCGAGCTGATCGCCCTGTGCGACACGGCGATTCACGACCGGCACCTGTCCAGCGACGATGCCGAACAGTTCCTGAAGCTCGCCACCGCTGCCTTCGAACTGTCCGCCGAGCCGATCGACCGCGCCTGGTACGCCGAACTCGAACGCATCTCGTCCGTAGCCGCCGACATCGGCGGCGTCTCCACAACGCACATCAACCACCTGACCCCCCGGGTGCTGGACATCGACGAGCTCTACCGGCGCATGTCCGAGCGCGGCATCTCGATGATCGACACCATCCAGGGGCCGCCACGCTGGAACGGCCCGGACGTGCTGCTGCGCCAGACATCCTTCCGAGCACTCGCCGAGCCGCGACGATTCCGCGAGGCCGACAGGTCGCTGACCACGGGCGATCTTCGTGTGCGGTTCGGAGAGGTCGAGGCACGCGGCATCGCGCTCACCCGCAGCGGGAGGGACAAGTACGACGCGATGCTCGCCATGATCGACGAGCGTCTCGTGGAGGAACCGGACGTTCAGCGTGCCGAGGTCGCCGCACAGGTGTGGTCCGAGCAACTGCCCGCCGACGAGCAACGGCTGCTGCGCGACGGGTGGGGGTTCTGGACGGTGTCCGTTCGTGATCGGTCGCGTGCGGTGGCGAGTGACGATCCGTGGGCGCAGGTTGATGCCGGCGCGCTCGATGCGACGCCGATCGTCTACGAGGACTTCCTGCCCCGATCCGCGGCCGGGATCTTCCAGTCCAATCTCACGGCACACGGTACGAAGCACACGGCAGTCGAAGGATCGGTGCGCGACGCGGCGTGGCTTGCCGGCGTGCTCGACCACGACGTCGCCGAACCGATGGATCTGTACGAGCGGCAGCAGCGATCGTCGACGGTCGCTGCCATGGCGGTCTTGCGGCGCTGACGGACGCTACGCGCCGGCGCCGCGTCGCCGATGCGCGCGCCGCCCGACCAGGCGCAGCGCGGCTCGTTCGATCTCGTCCTCGCCGAGTAGCACGAGATTCGCGGCGTCGGCCAACGGCACGAAGCTGTCGCGGCTCGACACGCGCGCGATCCGGCCGCTGTACCCGTTCTCGAGCAGGGCAGTCATGATGCCCTCACCGACGCCACCGGCGTGCCGCGTCTCGTCGACGATCAGCACGCGCCCCGTTGCGTCTGCCTCGCGCAGCAGATCGCCCAGCGGAAGTGGTGCCACCCAACGCAGGTCGAGCACCCGCGCGTTGACCT
This sequence comes from Jatrophihabitantaceae bacterium, assembly GCA_035999365.1. Lineage (GTDB taxonomy): Bacteria > Actinomycetota > Actinomycetes > Mycobacteriales > Jatrophihabitantaceae > DASYGT01. The sequence goes on along the minus strand of DASYGT010000029.1, from coordinate 35,707 downwards.
TGTCGGCCGTCAGCCGGCGTGCGACGCGCAAGCTCATGCGCACGCCGTTTCCGAAGGTCACGATGGTCAGATCCGAGCCGTCACCGTGTGTGCGGCCGGACCCGAGCGCGATCGATCGGCCCGGGGAGTAGCTGCCGAGCCAGCCGCGGTCGCCGACTTCGTACAGATCGCGTTCGTGGTACAGGGCGATCGGCTCGAGGAACACGCTCACCTGTCCGTCGGTGGCGGCCGCGGCGATGCACGCCCGAAGCATCGGCGCCGCGTCCTCGGGGCGTGACGGCACAGCGACGACGAGACCGGGGATGTCGCGCAGCACGCCCAGCGCGTTGTCGTTGTGGAAGTGTCCGCCGAATCCCTTCTGATAGGCGAGGCCGGCGACACGCACGACCAGAGGATTGGTGAAACTGCCGTTGCTGAAGAACCGCAGGCTCGCCGCCTCACCACGCAGCTGGTCTTCGGCGTTGTGCAGGTACGCGAGGTATTGAATTTCGGGAATGGGCACCAGTCCGCTGACGCCGAAACCCAATCCCATGCCCAAGATCGACTGCTCGTCCAGCAACGTGTCGAAGACACGAGCGGCGCCGAAGCGTTGCTGCAGCCCCCGCGTAACGCCGTACACGCCACCCTTGCGCCCCACGTCCTCACCGAAGACGAATACTTCCGGCTGGGCGGCCATGGCGTCGGTCAGCGCCGCATTGATGGATTGCGCAAGGGTGAGATCGCCCGCCTGTTCCGGCAGCTTTCCGTCGAACACGCGCAGGCGGGTCTCAGCGCCGGGGCGTCGCCGCGCAGCCTCGGCAATCGCGGCCGCGTCGCGGGGGGCGAGCGGCGCCATCACCGCAGCCGCTGTTGTGAGCTTCGAAACGGCGGCGGCCTCGGCTGCGAGCTCGGCGATCCGGCTGCCGAGGGCGTCGTATCGGCGAGCGAGGTCGGTGCCGCGGATCAACTGCGCGAGGCCGATCAGCGGATCATGGTTGAGGTCCGCCGCAATCGCTGCGGGGCTGCGGTAACCGGACTCGACGTCAGTGCCGGCATGGCCCAGGTACCGCACCGTGCGCAGGTGCACGAATGCCGGCCGGTTCGTCGTACGGGCGATCTCCGCGGCGTCGCGGGCGACGACGGACACGGTGGCGGGATCGTCACCGTCGGCAAAGAAATACGTGACGCCCGGACGCTGCGCCGCCTTGGCCACCCATCCGTCCGGCGTCGGCACCGAGATCCCCAGGCCGTTGTCCTCGCACACGAAGACGATGGGGAGCGGGAGGCCTTGAGAGGTGCAGTAGGCCGCGGTGTTCAGTGCGCCGGCCGCCGTGGAATGGTTGATGCTCGCGTCGCCGAAGCTGCACACGACGACGGACCCCGGAGCCCAGCGCGTCGGGAGGCCGAGCCGCGCTGCGCGGCCGATGGCGAAGGCGACGCCGACGGCACGCGGCAGATGCGAGGCGATCGTGGAGGTTTGGGGGATGACAGCGAGCGAGGCGTCGCCGAAGACCTTATGCCGCCCGCCGGAGGCCGGCTCGCTGCTCGCAGCGGCCAGTCCGAGTAATACCGCCCATACGGCATCGTCGAGTGAGCGTCCGGCCTGGAGCGCCCGGGCGATGAAGAACGCCCCGGAGCGGTAGTGCAGCAACGCAGGATCGGTGTGCCGCAATGCATTGGCGATCAACGCGTTGGACTCGTGCCCGGCCGAACCGATCGTGTAGTAGCCCTCGCCGCGCTCACGCATGCGCCGCGCTTCGAGGTCGAGCAGGCGACTCGCCGCCATGGCGTCGAACAGGCCGAGCAGACCGGTGTCGGTCGCTGGGTCACCCGTGTGGCCGGAAGCCTCGATGCCGTCGGACGCCGTGATCCGCGACAGCTCACCGAGGCGCTCGCGTACAGAGCGATCGAGACGATCGTGCGGAGTGGCCGGTGGCGGCTCGGGGACGGTCACCCGGCGATTGTGCCGTGCGCTTGTTCGCGGCTCACGTTCAACGCCCAGCGGATCAACGGGAACTGGACGGGCAGCCGCAGAAGCAGTACGACCCGCTCACGCATCGGGCGGTGCCGCCGGAAGGCGTCGGAGGCCATCTTCACATTGCCGGGAAGCACCGTGACGAACAGCGCGGCGGCAGCGAGAGCGCCCGCGCGGCGTGTCCGGCGCCCAGCGACCGCGGCGGCGACAGCAAGCTCGGCAATGCCCGAGCCGTAGGTCCAGCTGCGGGCACTCCCCGGCAAGGGCTCGGGAATCATGGCGTCGTAGAAACGGGGCATCAGGAAGTGGTTGAGCCCTGCCGCGGCCAGAAAGGCGGCCAGCCCCCGGGAGGCATCGAGGCGACCGCGCATGACGGCCACCCTCTCACGCCAGGCGACACCCCGCCCGGTGCGCCGCCGCCCGGGGATACTGACTATTCTGCGAGGGACGGTTCTTAACCCCCCTCTGACTCGCAGCCGAAGCCGAGGAGCACAGTGACGACGACAGCCGAGCGTCCCGCGGCCGAAGGACCAGATCTGGCGCCGCGGCCCATCGTCGCCCGTCCGTTCCCGGTTCACCAGGCCACGCGTGGCTCGCTGCTGAGCTCGCTGCTGCGCACTACCGATCACAAGATGATCGGGCGGATGTACATGACGACGTCACTCGCGTTCTTCGCGGTCGGCGGGATCATGGCGTTGCTGATGCGCGCCGAGCTCGCCCGGCCGGGGATGCAGTTCCTGACTCCGGAGCAGTACAACCAGCTGTTCACGATGCACGGCACCGTGATGCTGCTTTTCTTTGCCACGCCAATCGTCTTCGCGTTCGCCAACCTCGTGCTTCCGCTGCAGATCGGTTCGCCCGACGTCGCATTCCCCCGGCTCAACGCGTTCTCGTACTGGCTCTATCTGTTCGGCGCGTTGATGGCGATGGCAGGGTTCCTCACTCCGGGTGGCGCGGCTGACGCCGGCTGGACGCTCTACGCGCCGCTGAACAACGAGCTGAACTCGCCGGGACCAGGCACCGACCTCTGGATCATCGGCCTCGGAATCGCCGGCCTCGGCACGATCCTCGGTGCCGTCAACATGGTCACCACGGTGATCACGCTGCGCGCTCCCGGCATGACGATGTTCCGCATGCCGATCTTCACCTGGAACATCCTGGTGACGAGCCTGCTGATCCTGCTGGCGTTCCCGATTCTCACGGCTGCACTGCTCGTCCTGTGGGTCGACAGGCACATGCATGCGCAGGTGTTCGACCCTGCGAACGGTGGCTCCATCCTGTGGCAGCACCTGTTCTGGTTCTTCGGGCATCCCGAGGTGTACATCATCGCGCTGCCGTTCTTCGGCATCGTCACCGAAGTCATTCCGGTATTCAGCCGCAAGCCGCTGTTCGGTTACAAGGGCATGGTGCTCGCAACGCTCTCGATCGCGGCACTATCGCTCACCGTGTGGGCGCACCACATGTTCACCACGGGCGCGGTGCTGCTTCCGTTCTTCAGCGTGATGACGTTCCTCATTGCAGTCCCGACCGGGATCAAGTTCTTCAACTGGATCGGCTCGATGTGGCGCGGCGCGGTCACGTTCGAGACACCGATGCTCTTTGCCGTCGGCTTCTTGGTGACGTTCCTGTTCGGCGGTCTCACCGGCGTGCTGCTGGCCAGCCCGCCCGTCGACTTCCACGTCTCCGACTCGTACTTCGTCGTTGCGCACTTCCACTACGTGCTGTTCGGCACGATCGTGTTCGCGGTCTACAGCGGCATCTACTTCTGGTTCCCGAAGTACGTCGGTCGGTACCTCGACGAGCGTCTCGGCAAGCTGCATTTCTGGTTGACCTTCGTCGGATTCCACATGACATTCCTGGTGCAGCACTGGCTGGGCGCCGAAGGCATGCCGCGCCGGTACGCCGACTACCTGCCGACCGACGGTTTCACCTTCCTGAACACGTTCTCGACCATCGGCTCGTTCGTCCTCGGGTTCTCGATGGTCCCGTTCGCCTACAACCTCTACAAGTCCTACCGGTTCGGTGAGATCGTCACCTCCGAGGACCCATGGGGGCACGGCAACTCCCTGGAGTGGGCGACGTCGTGCCCGCCGCCGCGGCACAACTTCACCTCGATCCCGCGCATCCGGTCGGAGCGGCCTGCGTTCGAGTACCACTACCCGCACTTGCTCGAACGGCTCGACGCCGAGGCGCACGCCGGCAAGAACCATCACCACGCACCGGCACTCGCCGGCGTGATCGGTGGCGAAGGGCCGCGCGACGGCGAATCCGACCCGCACCCGAGTCCGTAGGGTCCGACGGCCGCCCGCGGTTGAGCGGGTGAGTTCGGGGGAACTGACTTCTTATGCATCCGACGTCCGTGCTCGCCACGGTCACCGGTCGTGATCGCCCTGGCGTGACGGCTGCCTTCTTCTCGGCGCTCGCAGCGCACGACGTCGATATCCGTGACGTCGAGCAGGTGGTGATCCGCGACCGATTGATCCTGGCGGTGCTCTTCGATCTGCGCGGGGACGCCGGAGCGCTCCGTAGTTCGGTCACCACAGCTGCGCAGGCGCTCGGCATGGAATGCGAAGTGGCCATCGCCGACCACACCGGTCCCGAGCGCAGGAGCTCGCACAGCTCACGCAGCCACGTCATCGTCCTCGGGCGTCCCCTGCGTCCGGGAGCGCTGAGCCACATCGCTCAACGCATCGCCGATATCGGCGACAACATCGATTCGGTGGCCCAGCTGTCCACCGAACCGGCAAGCGCTATCGAGATGATCGTGCGCACCGCCGACCCGGTTCTCCTGCGCGCCACACTCGTCCAGGCCGCCGAGGACACCGGCGTGGACATCGCCGTCGAGCCGGCGGGGCTGCGTCGACGCGCGAAACGGCTCGTCGTTCTCGACGTCGATTCGACGTTGATACAGGACGAGGCGATCGACCTGCTGGCCGAGCGAGCCGGCGTCAGCGAGCAGGTCGCCACCATCACCGAGCAGGCGATGGCCGGGCAGCTCGACTTCGCCGAGTCGCTGCGGGCCCGGGTGGCGCTGCTCGCCGGACTACCTGTCAGTGAGGTCGAGGCAGTGCGCGACGCGCTGCGGCTGACGCCCGGGGCTCGCACGTTCGTGCGGACGTTGCGACGGCTCGGCTTCCACATCGGTGTCGTCAGCGGCGGATTCACCGTGTTCACCGAGCGTTTCGTCGCCGAACTGGGTCTGGAGTTCGCGGCGGCGAACGAGCTGGAGATCGTCGACGGACGCCTCACCGGCCAGGTGCCGGGCACGATCATCGACCGCGCCGGGAAGGCCGATGCGCTGCGGTCGTTCGCGGAGAAGTTTCAAGTGCCGCTGTCGCAGACTGTTGCGGTCGGCGACGGCGCGAACGACATCGACATGCTGGAGACGGCGGGGCTCGGGATCGCCTTCAACGCCAAGGCGGCGCTGCGCGCGGCGGCAGATACCTCGGTGAACCTGCCGTACCTGGACACCGTGCTGTTCGTGCTCGGCATCCCGAGGGACGAGATCGTCGCCGCCGACGCGGCTGACGCCGCTGCTGACATCGACTGAGCAGTCAGCGATCGCGCGAGGTTCCCAGCGCCGCACCGACGCCGATGAGGACGAATCCGAACACGGCGAGGTAGAAGCCTGCACGCGCGTGCCTGAGATAGGAGCCGTATCCACGGTAGGCCGTGCCCAGCAGCGCTGAGTCGTTGAACACCTTGATGCCGACGAAGGTGGCCACGACTGCCCCTGCGGCGACGACGATGCCGACGACACGGAACGGGCCGCCGATCGTCGGCGTGGCCGCGAGCAGGGCGGTGAGGATGGCGGCCGCCAGCAGGGCCCAGCCCAGCCAGCTGAAGTAGGCCCGCGCCACGGGTGGTGAACCGACGCCCACGGCTCGGGCAGCGTCGATCACGTTGTGGACGCTGTGGAACGACGACGAACGGTTGCCGTCGAACCAGTCCACCGCGGTGAAGGCGACCACCGCCGAGGCAGTACCGATGAGTGTGAAGAAGAAGCCGAGCGCACCGAACTTCTGGCTGGGCCCGGGATCGAGGCGCGCGAACTGGGTGGTCACCGGACCCATCGGCTGCGGCGCGTATGCGGGCGGCGGGGGATAGCCAGGCGGCGGGGGATAGGCGGCGGGAGGCTGCTGTGCGGCCTGCTCGGGCGGCTGCTCCTGTCCCCGCATCGGGGCATTGGGGTCGCTCATGCGTCAAACGCTAGCGGACTGCGGTTGCCACACGCGCACCGTTGTCCGGCGTCAGCGCGTGACGACGGGCGTCCCGATCAGGGTTACGCCCGCCGAGCGCAGTTCCTCGAGTGCGGCGGCGACCGTCGGGCCCGAGACACCGGCGGTCAGGTCGAGGCGCACCGTCGTCGCGAATCCCAGCCGGACTGCGTCCAATGCGGTCGCCCGCACACAGTGATCGGTCGCGATGCCGACGATCTCGACCGTATCGACGTGTCGATCTCGCAGCCATTCCTCGAGGCGCGTGCCGTCGGCCGCGCCTTCGAAACCCGAGTAGGCCGCGGCATACTCGCCCTTGTCGAACACAGCCTCGACGCGATCGGTCTCGAGGCTCGGGTGCAGGTCGACTCCGGATGTGCCGACTACGCAATGCGCCGGCCACGTGTCCACGTAGTCCGGATCCGGATCGAAGTGATGCCCCGGATCGATGTGATGGTCGCGGGTCGCGACCGCGTGGTCGTAGCCGCCGGACGCCAGGCGCGCGGACACCTGCTCGGCGACCTGTGTCCCGCCTGCGACCGCGAGCGAACCGCCCTCGCAGAAGTCGTTCTGCACGTCGACGATAATCACGGCGCTGGTCATGATGCGACGGTACCGACAGGTCAGCTGTCGATCAGCCGCGTGGGAATCGCCGGTTCGCCTCGTGAGAGCTTGAGCCCGTCCCACGGCAGGCTGACCGTTGCGGCGCGGAGCCGCGCACGGGAGTCCTCGAGCGTCGGCAGGTCGCCGACGCTCTCGCCGCCGCGCATCAGCGGCCGTTGCAACAGCCGCTGCCCCTCACCGAGCGCGGGCGGCCGGCCGGTGTAGATGATCTCCTCGGTGGCGGTGCCGGTCGGCTTGTGCGCCCGCACGGCGGTCTTGCGGCCGCCGTTGCTGTGCTTGTGTTCGGATCGCTTGGCCACTGGCCGCCCGTCCACCTCGACGAGCTTGTAGATCAGCCCGGCAGTGGGCGCGCCCGAGCCGGTGACCACTGCCGTTCCGGCGCCGTACGCGTCCACCGGTGCTGCGGCGAGCGAGGCGATCGAGAACTCGTCGAGGTCGCCACTGACCACGATCCGCGTGCCGGTGGCGCCGAGCGAGTCCAATTGCTCACGCGCCTTTCGGGCCATCACCCCGAGGTCGCCCGAGTCGATGCGGATCGCACCCAGCTCGGGCCCCGCGACCTCGATCGCGAGCTCGATGCCGCGCGTGATGTCGTAGGTGTCGACGAGCAGCGTCGTCGAACGCCCGAGTGCGGCGACCTGGGCGGCGAATGCGGTGCGCTCGTGGTCGTGCAGCAGGGTGAACGAATGGGCGGCCGTGCCTGCTGTCGGCACGGCGAAGTGTCGGCTCGCTGCGAGGTTGGACGTCGACGCGAACCCGGCCAGGTATGCGGCGCGGGCCGCTGCCACCGCTGCGTGCTCGTGGGCACGGCGAGACCCCATCTCGATGATCGGGCGTCCCGCGGCGGCCGTCACCATGCGCGCCGCCGCGGCTGCGACGGCAGAGTCGAAGTTGAGGACCGACAGCGACACCGTTTCGAGTACGACTGCCTCGGCGAACGTGCCGCGCACCGTCAGCAGAGGGGAGTAGGGAAAGTAGATCTCCCCCTCGGGGTAGCCGTCGACATCACCGCTGAAGCGATAGCGGGTCAGGTACTCGGCGGTGGCGTCGTCGATGACGCCGTCGGTGTGCAGCCAGGCGATGACGGCGGAGTCGAACCGGAACGACTCGATCGCGCCGAGCAGACGCGCGGTGCCCGCCACGACCCCGTACCGGCGCCCGTCGGGTAGCCGTCGAGCGAACACCTCGAATACGCACGAGCGCCCGGCGGTTCCGTCGCGGAGGGCCGAGCCCAGCATGGTCAGCTCGTAACGGTCCGTGAACAGCGCGGTCGTCATCGCCAGATCGTGTCAGAACACATCGCCGACGTGTCACGATGGAGCCATGCCAGGCACGCTGACCCCACAACGAGAGGGCGCCCGGCAGGCCGAGGAACAGGTCCTGCCCGATCCGGATCGCCCGTGGATGACGATCGTGTGGAACGACCCGATCAACCTGATGAGCTATGTCACCCATGTGTTCATGACCGTGTTCAGCTATCCCAAGGCCAAGGCCGAGAAGCTGATGCTCGATGTGCACCATCGCGGTCGGGCAATCGTCTCCTCCGGCACCCGTGAGCGGATGGAACTGGACGTGAACACACTGCACGGCTACGGCTTGTGGGCGACGCTGCAACAGGACGCGTGAGGGTCTCGCGCCGGCGCGGTCGGGTGCGGCTGCAGTTCCTGCCGACCGAGGCGCTCGTCCTGGCCGCGTTCTTCGACGAGATCGCCGAGTCCATCGAGGCCGACGCGTTGGCAGGCGACGATCCCGTCCGGATGCGTCTGTTCCCGGCCGCGTATCCGAATGACGCCGACGCCGACGACGAGTACCGCTCATTCACCGAGAGCGGGCTGCGGGCAGAACGCTCGGCGCGCGCCCAGGCATGTTCGGAGCAGCTACGCCGCGGTGCCGACGTGACGCTGGCCGACGGCGAGGGCGAGAGGTGGCTCCAGGCGCTCAACGACCTGCGGCTGGCGCTGGGCACGCGGCTGGACATCACCGAGGACGAGCCGGATCTCGACCCGTCCGAACCGGATTTCCACGAGCGGTCGGCGTACTACTGGCTCACCGCCCTGCAAGACTCGCTGGTCCGCGCGTTGATGGACTGAGCCGGTCACTATCCTTGGTTTCCGTGCTGACCATCGACAGGGCGACCCGTGATGCCATCGTCGAGCATGCCCGCCGCGATCACCCGGACGAGGCCTGTGGCGTCGTGGCGGGGCCCGAGGGTAGTGACCGCCCGACCCGGTTCATCCCGATGTTGAATGCCGCACGCTCGCCCACCTTCTACGAGTTCGACTCGGCCGACTTGCTGCATCTCTACCGGGACATGGCTGCCAACGACGAGGAACCCGTGGTCATCTACCACTCCCACACGGCCACCGAGGCCTACCCGTCACGCACGGACATTTCCTACGCGTCCGAGCCCAATGCGCATTACGTCCTGGTCTCCACCCGCGCCGCCGACGGGGTCGAGTTCCGCTCGTTCACGATCGTGGACGGCATCGTCACCGAAGAGCCCGTCGAGGTGGTCGATCAGTACGGGTGACCCTCGCTCCCAGACGGCCCGGATCGGTCCGTGGGACGATTTCAGCGGCGATCGGCGTTCACTCATCAATGACCGACATCCCTGACAGGAGCACCACACGCATGGCCATCGAGGTCAAGATCCCGACCATCCTGCGCACCTACACCGGCGGCGCCAAGTCCGTCGAGGCGAAAGGCGACACAGTTGCCGCGCTCATCGACGATCTGGACGCCGGCAATCCCGGCTTGAAGGGGCGCCTCATCACCGACGACGGTGCGCTGCATCGCTTCGTCAACGTGTACGTCAACGATGAGGACGTCCGCTTCACCGGTTCTCTGGACACAGCGCTCAAGGACGGCGACGCGGTCACCATCCTGCCCGCCGTCGCGGGAGGCTGACCCCGAGCTCATGGCGCGATTCGACTCGCTGACCGATGCACTGGGGGACACCCCGCTCGTCGGCCTGCCCCGGCTGTCGCCGCGGTGGGAGGGCGAGCATCCGGTCCGGCTCTGGGCCAAGCTCGAGGATCGCAATCCCACCGGCTCGATCAAGGACCGTGCCGCTATGGCGATGGTGCGGGCGGCCGAGGCCGAGGGTCGACTGACTCCCGGATGCACCATCCTCGAGCCGACGTCGGGAAACACCGGCATCTCGCTGGCGATGGTCGCGAAGCTGCGCGGCTACGGGCTGGTCTGCGTGATGCCCGAGAACACCTCGATCGAGCGCAGGCAGTTGCTCGAGATGTTCGGCGCACGGATCATCTCCTCGCCTGCCGCGGGCGGTTCCAACCAGGCGGTAGCCACTGCGAAGCAGCTTGCCGAGCAGTATCCCGACTGGGTGATGCTGTACCAGTACGGCAACCCCGCCAACGCTCAGGCGCACTACGAGGGCACCGGCCCGGAGCTGTTGCGTGACCTGCCGACGATCACCCACTTCGTCGCGGGGCTGGGTACGACAGGCACCTTGATGGGCACCGGCCGTTACCTGCGCGAGAAGCTGCCCGAGGTCAAGATCATTGCGGCAGAGCCTCGGTACGGCGAGCTGGTGTACGGGCTGCGCAACATCGACGAGGGCTTCGTACCCGAGCTGTACGACGACACTGTGCTGACATCGCGTTTCTCAGTGACGTCCTACGACGCATTGCGCCGCACCCGTGACCTCATCGAGAACGAGGGCATCTTCGCCGGCGTCTCGACAGGGGCGATCCTCCATGCGGCGCTGTCGGTGGCCGATCGCGCCGCCGCAGCCGACGAGACGGCCGATATCGCCTTCGTCGTGGCCGACGGCGGCTGGAAATATCTCTCGACGGGTGCCTACTCCGGTTCTCTGCAGCAGGCGGCCGAGCGTCTTGAGGGCCAGCTCTGGGCGTAGTCGCCCACGTCGGAAGCTCTCTGGTCGGCTGCCACCTGCTTACCGTTGCATGACAGATCGCCGCGCAGCCACCCGAACCACAGCTTGCCGGGTGATCATTGAGCGGTGAGTCAAGAGCGGCGACGTGTCGCGGGTCGTTACGGCGCCGGTGCCCTCATCGGCCTGCTCTCGGCCGGCGTTGCACTCGGTGTCGGTGAGGCTGTTGCCGCCCTGGTGCGCCCGCCCGCCGCGCCGGTGATCGCTGTCGGCAACCGATTCGTCCTGCTCACACCCGAATCCGTGAAGCGATGGGCGATCCGCAACTTCGGTACCAACGACAAGCACGTTCTGCTCACGGGGATCTACGTCGCGGTCGCCGTCTTCGCGGTCGTTGTCGGCCTGCTCGCCGTACGACGCGTGGCCTTCGGCGTGGTGGGTGTCGCGCTGTTCGGCGCCATCGGCTGCTGGGCTGCGTTGACAGCGCGGGCATCTCGTCCGTCCGACGTCGTTCCCACGTTGGTCGGCACTGGCGCAGCGCTGGCGGTGCTGCTGTTCCTGACCCGCGCGAGCGGCTCGCCACGGTCCGCTACTTCAGGCGGTGGCGTTGCCGCCGCCGATCGACGCCTGTTCCTGCAAGGCAGCGCAGCGGCGGCCGGGCTTGCCGCGCTGTCCGGTTTCGGCGGCCGCGCCGCGCAGCACGCACGCTTCGACGTCACCGCCGCGCGCGCCGCTGTGCGGCTGCCTCAATCCGTCGACCCGGCACCGTCCGTGCCGAGCGGAGTCGACCTGGGCAAGAGCGGGGTTCCCTGGCAGACGCCGAACTCCAAGTTCTACCGGATCGACACCTCTCTCAGCGTGCCCCAGATCGACCCCAAGAACTGGTCGCTGCGCATTCACGGCATGGTCGACAAGGAACTGCTGCTTACCTACGACCAATTGACAGCCCGTCCGCTCATCGAACGGTGGATCACCCTGTGCTGCGTGTCGAACTATGTCGGCGGCGGCCTCGTCAGCAACGCCCGATTCCTCGGCGCCCGCCTGGCCGACGTGCTGCGCGAGGCAGGCGTGCATGCCGCCAGCGACCAGTTGGTGATGCGCTCGCCCGACGGGATGACCATCGGCGCCCCGACTGCGGTGGTGATGGACGGTCGTGACGCGATGATCGCGGTCGGCATGAACGGCGAACCGCTGCCTGTGGAGCACGGTTTTCCGGCGCGGATCGTCGTCCCCGGCCTGTACGGCTACGTCTCCGCGTGTAAATGGGTGGTCGACATCGAAGCGACCACGTATGCCGCTCAGCAGGCGTATTGGGTTCAGGGCGGCTGGGCAGCCAAGACCGACATCAAGCTTCAGTCGAGGATCGACACGCCCCGCGGGGGCTCGACGGTTGCGGTCGGCCGGCCCGTCGCACTCGCCGGAGTTGCCTGGGATCAGCACGTCGGCGTATCGGCCGTCGAGGTCCAGGTGAACGAGGGCGCGTGGCTTCCCGCGCGGCTGGCCAGTGTGCCTTCCACGGACACCTGGCGGCAGTGGGTCGTGGCGTGGACGCCGCCTGCGGCCGGCTCCTACCGCCTCCGCGTGCGGGCCACCGATGCGGCCGGGAACGTGCAGACTAACCAGACGAGGGACGTCTACCCGGACGGAGCCACCGGCCTGCACACGGTGACAGTGCGAGCCCGCTGACCGTCCCGCCGCCCTTCTGCCCGGCGATTGTGCAAGTTTCGGCGCCCTGAGTGGGCGAAAACTTGCACAATCGCATCGGATCGTCCGACGAGTGAACCTCCGGCCGCTCTGGTACGAAGTACCAGATATGAACGCTGTCGCGCGCTGGGGTCTGATTCTGTTCGCGTTGGTCGGCTTGGGGATCGACGCGTACACCCATCTCGACCTCGCGCACCTGTACATGGGCAATACGACCGGGACGGTGAATCAAGGCGTGCTGTTCCAGGTCGAGGCCGGCCTTGCCATCGGGGCTGGTCTCTGGCTGCTCGTCCGCCCAGGCGTACTCAGCATTCTGGCGACGCTGATGATCACTGGCGGCGGCGCCGCGGCGCTCGTCGTGTACCGCTACTACGACATCGGCAAGATCGGTCCGCTGCCGAACATGCACGAGCCGATCTGGTACACGAAGAAGGAATGGTCGCTCGCCGGCGAACTCATCGCGTTTGCTGCCGCGCTTGCGCTGCTCGCACTGACGATGGCCGCGCGGCGACGGTCCGGCCGACCTGTCCGCACCTCGGTGCCGGCGTAGCGAGTCGGGCCGCTGGCGTCACGACCCGTGGATATCCTCCGGGCATGACATCAGGCGGCGTGCCCAGCGAGCGCCGGCGCGAACCACCGTTCGATCCGACGAGTTGGTCGGGTGCCCTGATCGTGATGGGCGTCGTCACTGCCGGTCTGTTCGCGATCCAGATCGTCAACGCCGGTCGGCACTATTCGCTGAACCGGTTCGGCCTGCGCCCTCGCGAGATCGACGGCCTGTGGGGCGTGCTCACCCAACCGTTCTTGCATCACAGCTACGGCCACCTGCTCTCCAACGCCGTACCGCTCATCGGGATCGGGTGGGTGCTCCTGCTGTCCGGTCTGCGCACGTGGCTCACCGTTTCTGCGATCGTCGTCGTCGTCGGTGGGGTGGCGGCGTGGCTCGTCGCGCCGTCCGGGGTTGTCGTCGGGGCCAGCGCGATGATCTTCGGCTGGCTCGGCTACCTGCTGGCCCGGGCCTACTTCTCCCGGCAGCTGAAGTGGATTTTCGTGGCGGTGATGGTGCTGCTCTTCTTCGGCACCCTGCTGACGAGCCTTCTGCCGAGCTTCGACTCGCATGTGTCGTGGGAATCACACGCCTGCGGTTTCGCCGCCGGAATCCTTGCCGGAGGTGTCCTGCATCAGCGTCCGCACCGCCCCGGACGCGGCCGCACGATGCCCGCGCGCCGCACGACTGGATGACCTGACCGCGCCCAGTCGTATTCTGGCCCGCATGCCCGCCGCCGCCGACGCACCGATCGGCATGATGGATTCCGGTGTCGGTGGTCTGACGGTCGCCCGTGCGGTGCTCGATCAACTGCCGAACGAGGTACTGCACTACGTCGGCGACACCGCCAACGGCCCCTACGGCCCCAAGCCGATCGCAGAAGTGCGCGAACATGCCCTGAGGGTGATGGACGAGCTCGTTGCCACCGGCGTCAAGATGCTCGTCATCGCGTGCAACAGCGCGAGTGCGGCGTGCCTGCGCGACGCGCGTGAACGCTACGACGTGCCGGTCGTCGAGGTCGTGTTGCCGGCCGTCCGGCGCGCAGTTGCCGCAACGCGCAACGGCAAGGTCGGCGTCATCGGTACGACGGCCACGATCACCAGCGGTGCGTACGAGGACGCCTTCGCCGCTGCGTCCGGCATCGAGGTCTTCAGCGCTGCCTGCCCGCGTTTCGCCGAATTCGTCGAGCGCGGAGTGACGAGCGGCCGCCAGCTGCTCGGCCTGGCAGAGTCCTACCTCGCTCCGTTGAACGGGGCCGGAGTCGACACCCTCGTGCTCGGCTGCACGCACTATCCGCTGCTGACCGGCCTACTGTCTGTGGTCATGGGCGACGGCGTCACGCAGGTATCGAGCGCTGAAGAAACGGCGAAGGACGTCTACCGCGTGCTGACCGCCGCCGACCTGGTACGCCCCGACGACGCCCCGGCACCGCGACACGTGTTCCGGACCACTGGGCCCTCGGATTCGTTCCTACGGCTCAGCAACCGATTCCTCGGTCCCGACGTGGCCACCGTCATCCCCGCCTACGGAGGCATCGCGTGAAGCTGACTGTGCTGGGTTGCTCGGGCAGCATGCCCGGCCCGGATTCGCCTGGCTCCGGCTACCTGCTCGAGGCAGAGGGCTACCGCCTCGTTCTCGATTTGGGCCATGGTGCGTTCGGTGCGCTCCAGCGTTTCATCGATCCGGCCGACGTCGACGCGATCGTGATCTCGCACCTGCACGCAGACCACTGCATCGATCTCACTGCGTACGTCGTTGCCCTGCGTTACGGCGGCGACGGGTACCGCTGCAAGGGCCCCGAGGCCCGCATCCCGCTGATCGGCCCCGCCGGCACGCGCGACCGTCTGGAGGCGGCGTACGACCCCTACGCCCGCAAGTTGGGGCTGCATGAACTGTTCGGGTTCGCCACACCCTCCGATGGTGAACTCGGTCCGTTCTCGGTGTCCTACGCGACGATGAACCATCCCGTTCAGACCTCTGCCATCCGGGTCACGTGCGACGATCGATCGCTGGTGTACTCCGGCGACACGGGCGTGTCGGACGAACTGGTCCAGCTCGCACAAGGCGCCGACGTGCTGCTCTGCGAGGCGTCGATCGGCGCTGACGAGGAATATGTGCCGAACCTGCACCTGACCGGCGCGCAGGCGGGTGAGCACGCCGATCGGGCAGGGGTCGAGCGGCTGATCATCACGCACGTCCCGCCGTGGCTGTCGCGGCAGGATATGGCCGACGAAGCGGCCGCTGCGTTTCACGGTCCGGTCGAGACTGCGCAGCCGAACGCCGAGTACTGGATCTGAGTCTTGGAAAAGGGACGGGTCGAGGCGTTCAGCGACGGCGTGCTGGCCGTCGCGATCACGCTCCTCGTCCTTGACCTGAAGTTCGATACGGGCGCGCACCACGCGAGCGTCGCGCACCAGCTGAGTGCCGATTGGCCCGCCTTCGCCGCCTTCGGCGTGAGCTTCTTCCAGATCGGCGTGATCTGGGTCAACCATCACGCCCTCCTGTCGGCTGTCGCCCGGTTGGATCGGATCAGCGTCTTCTACAACCTGATGCTGTTGATGTTCGTGTGCACCATCCCGTTCACGACCGCGACCTATGCCGGCCTGCTGCGCTCGGGAGGCAACGACGAACGCGCGGCCGTGCTGCTCTACGGCGCCTCGATGGTCGGCATGTCGATCGGCTTCAGCCTGCTGCTCGGCAGGCTGGTGACCAAGCAGCTGCTCACGCGAGCGCTCACGCCCGAGCAGGGCCGCGCTACCCGGGTCCGATTCGGTATCGGCGGCCTCGTCTATCCGGCGACGACCGCGCTCGGGCTGCTGTGGCCGCCGATCATGCTCGTCGCCTACCTCGCGATCGCCGTCTATTACATGATCGACCAGACACCGATCCTGCGCAGTCCTGAGCAGTCGGATCGACCGCACTGACCGTGCTTCGCGCTATTGATCGAAGGAGGCTCGAAGGTCGCGATTGATCAGTTGGCTGATCCGGTAGCGCAGCGGTTCGAGTTCAACGTCGGCTCCAGACGGCACCGAGATCTGGGAACTCACCGTCGACCCCGGCGCGTCCTCGGAGATCGCAAACGTGATTCGTGCGTCCGGGATTCGGCGCCACAGCGACGACCACGTCACACGTCCGGGTGCGACCGCCTCGAGGATCTGCGGCGTCATCTCGTCCGCGGTCATTGCCAACCACGGACGCCCTTGGCGCCGCTGAGGTTCGGACAGCGCTTCGAATAGGACGCGTGCTGGTGCGGGCTGGGTTCGCGGGCGTCCCGCGATGGTCGGCACAGGTAAACCCTCAACTTCGATCGACGCGCGGTGGAGTGCCTTGGTACTCCATCGCCCATCGATCGTCCAAGTATTCTCTGATCAGTGAGCGGGCGGGCGCGTGTCACCCGGCCAAGAAGGACAAGCGCACAGTGCGCTCGGCATTGTCGACGTTCGTGTCGACGAGACACACCGACTGCCAGGTGCCGAGCAACAGCTGCCCGTCCTCGACAGGCACGGTGATCGACGGCGCAATGAGTGCCGGGAGTACGTGATCGCGCCCGTGGCCGGCCGAGCCATGCCGGTGACCCCAAGGACGCTCGCGCGGGAGGAGTTCCTCCAATACGGCGAGCAGGTCGTCGTCACTACCCGCGCCCGTTTCCAGGATGGCCACACCGGCCGTGGCATGGGGAACGAAGACGTTCAGCAGACCGTCGCCGCGGTCCGCCACGAAGGACGCGCAGGTGCGGCTGAGGTCGTGAACGGTCGGCCGTCCGCCGGTGCGAACGGTATGCGTCTCAGTGTCCATACCGTCCATCCTTCCCGAGATCTGCCGAAAGCTAGGCTCGAGGAATGTCTCGTCCTGACGGCCGCTCGGCCGATGAACTGCGCCCGGTCACCATCACCCGCGACTGGCAGAAGTTCGCCGAAGGCTCGGCGCTGATCGAGTTCGGCGAGACCAAGGTGTTGTGTGCGGCCTCAGTGCAGCAGGGCGTGCCGCGCTGGCGCAAAGGCAGCGGCCTGGGCTGGGTCACGGCCGAGTACGCGATGCTGCCGCGGGCCACGCTCACCCGCAACGACAGGGAATCGGTCAAGGGACGCGTCGGCGGCCGAACGCATGAGATCTCCCGACTGATCGGCAGGTCTCTGCGCGCGGCGATCGATCTGAGCGCGCTGGGCGAGAACTCCATCTCGATCGACTGTGACGTGCTGCAGGCCGACGGGGGAACACGAACGGCGGCCATCACCGGCGCGTACGTGGCGCTGGCCGACGCGGTGACGTGGTTGCGCGGGCGTGGTGCCCTTGCGCAACCGCAGCCGCTGATCAACTCACTGGCCGCGGTGTCGGTAGGCGTGATCGACGGCGAACCGCGGCTCGATCTCATGTACGACGAAGATGTCCGCGCCGAGACCGACATGAACGTTGTGGTCACGGGCACTGGGGAGTTCGTCGAGGTGCAGGGCACCGCCGAGGGCGCCCCGTTCCGTCGCGACGAGCTCGATGCGTTGCTCGATCTCGCGGTCGCGGGCTGCGCTCAGTTGTCGAAGCTTCAGCAGGAGGCGCTCGCGCGGTGACATCCCGCATCCTGCTCGCAACGCGCAATCCCCAGAAGCTCGCCGAGCTGCGCCGCATCGTGGCACCGCAGTTGGCAGGTGTCGACGTGATCGGGCTCGACGACGTCGCTCCTTACGAAGAGCTTCCCGAGACGGGGGAGACGTTTGCCGAGAACGCGTTGCTGAAGGCGCGTGAGGCCTTCACCCAGACTGGGCTGCCGTCCATCGCTGACGATTCCGGCCTGGCTGTCGAGGCGCTCAACGCGATGCCTGGCGTGCTGTCGGCGCGGTGGAGCGGCAGGCACGGCGACGACCTCGCCAACCTGTCGCTGGTGCTCGGACAACTTGCCGACGTCCCGGACGAGCGACGACGCGCCGCGTTCGTGTGCGCCGCGGCGTACATCGACGCCACCACCGAGCTCGTCACCGAGGGCCGGATGCCGGGAAGGCTGATCAACGAGCCTCGCGGCCAGAACGGTTTCGGCTACGACCCGATCTTCGTGGCCGACGGCAACGATATGACGAACGGCGAGCTGGCGCCGGAGCGAAAGGACGAGATCAGTCACCGAGGAATAGCGCTGCGATCACTCGTCGCAGCGATCGCCGCAACAGATCGACTGGAAGGACCCCGTCCATGAGTGTCGTAGCTTGGGCCGCCGCCGATGCGACCAGCCCATTGACCCCGACAACGATCGAACGTCGCAGCCCCGGTGCGCGCGACGTCGCTATCGACATCATGTATTGCGGTATCTGCCATTCCGACGTGCACACGGCGCGCAACGAGTGGGGTGGTACGCGGTATCCGGTGGTGCCGGGGCACGAGATCGTCGGCCGGGTCAGCGCGGTCGGCGCAGAGGTCACGCGGCATGAGGTCGGCGACATCGTCGGTGTCGGCTGCATGGTCGACTCCTGCGGCGAATGCGCGGAGTGCCGAGAAGGTCTGCAGAACTATTGCCGCAAGGGCGCAACCTTCACGTACAACTCGCTCGACCGCACCGGCACCGGGCCGCGGACATATGGCGGGTACTCGGCGTCGATCGTCGTCACCGAAGCTTTCGTCGTATCGATTCCGGAGGGGATCGACCCGGCCGCGGCCGCGCCGATCCTCTGCGCAGGTATCACGATGTACTCCCCACTGCGCTATCACGATGTCGGCCCGGGCTCACGTGTCGGCATTGCCGGGTTCGGTGGACTCGGAGGAATTGCGGTCAAACTCGCGAAGGCGATGGGTGCCGAGGTCACCGTCATCACGCGCTCGGACCGAAAGGCCGATGATGCGCGTAAGGCAGGAGCCGACGCGGTACTCGTCTCGGCCGACGCCGGGCAGCTGCGGGCCGCGGCGCGGTCGCTCGATGTCATCCTGAGCACGATTCCCTCGTCGCACGACCTGATGCCGTACTTGCAGCTGCTCAAGCGCGACGGCGCCTACGTCATTCTCGGAGCCATCGAGCCGCTGCTCGAACCGATCCACGGAGGGCTACTGGCGGGAAATCGAGTCAGTGTCACCGGATCGATGATCGGAGGAATGCCGGAAACGCAGGAGGTTCTGGACTTCTGCGCCGAACACGGCATCGCATCAGACATCCAGGTGATCGGCGTCGATGGCATCAACGCGGCCTACGACGAACTGGCCGCCGGTGACCCCGGCTACAGGTACGTGATCGACCTGGCGACGCTCGCTCGGTCCTGAAGCTCCGGCTGCGGGCGCGGCCGGGCCTTCCGGGACGATCAGCCCGTCGAGACGCCGAGCGTCAGGGTGACGAGCGAGAACAGCGATCCTTCGTCCACCTGTACGACCTTGCGCCGGGTGATCTGGATGCCGTACGGCCCCTTGCCGACTGTGACCGGAGCATCGAACGGGAACACGCAGAATCCGTTGGGGTCGACGGTGCCGGATCCGAGGTTCGTCGTGGCGAGAATGTTGGCGTTGAGGTCGCTGATCGTCACCGTGCCGCCGGTGGAGATGTCGGTGAAGTCACCTGTGCCGTGGCACGGAGTAGAACCGGCGGTGGCCGGGGATGCGATGTAGTCGGCTTTGTTGGCGATCGAGACGATTCCGTGCGCCATCTTCGTGCCGGACGACGTCTGTGACTTCGACAGGCCAGCCGTTGCCGCGACGGACACAGCGATGATCATGGCGAGCAGCACGCCGCCGGCCACGATGATCGTCATTCGGCGCCGGCGCTGGGCGCTCGAGTAGGTACTGCTCATGCCGTCCTCATGTCACGCAGTATCGCGCGCGGGGGGCCGGACGGGCCGCAAGGGGTTGCCGTAGGACGCCCACCGCCTCAGCGGGTGGGCGCGTGGGAAAGAGAAATCGCTCACCATTGGCCGTGTCCTGCCAGGAATGGCTGAGGCAATGGGCCAAAATGGGGATGCGCCCAAAAGCGTGAGGCCCCTCCATGTATGAGATGGAGGGGCCTCAACCAGTCCTGCTGCACCGCTCGTCGATTGCTCGACGGGCCCGCGTTGCCGAACCGATCACCGGCTTTCGCTCATCGCCACTGATCTCGGTTACCCGATCTCACCGGCTTTCGAAGTCTCCTTCGAAGTGATGTTCGTGCCCTGCGATGCGCTAGTTCTACTGGTGGATCCGGATGAGCACAAGAGGTAACCGCGCGTCATTCCCAGAATCTTTTGTGCGTCGCCGGCAGTCCACAGAAGTGCCACTGTTATCCCCAGAAAGTTGCGGTTGTCCACCGCTGCATCCACATGTTCGTCCACACATCCGTCGCTGCGCGGCTCCTACCATGGGGACGTGATCAAGCCGCCTGCACCGCCCGAGCTCCCCGCGCCGTGGCACACCAGCGCGCGGGCCGCTCTGATGGATCAGGCGCGTGCCTTCGCCCGTGATGAAGTGCTGCCACTCGCCAACGAGCTCGACCCCCGCCAGGGGCTGATCCCCGATTCGATGCTGCGCAGGATGGCTGCCCTCGGCTACTTCGGCATCACCATCGATGCTGAACACGGCGGGCTCGGGCTCGGCGCTTTCGAGTACTGCATGGTGGCGGAGGAGCTGGCGCGAGCGTGGATGAGCGTCGGCAGCATCATCGCCCGCGCGCAGGGTCTGGGCACCGGCCTCGTCGACGAGTCACGTCGTGATGAGCTGCTCGCCCGCTCGGCCCGCGGCGACTGGATCGGTGCGATCGCACTGTCGGAACCGGAGGCGGGATCCGACCTTGCCAACGTGCAGACCCGTGCCGAAAGGGTCGGCGAGGAATGGGTGATCACGGGGCACAAGCGGTGGTGCGGCAACGCGGAGGCCGCTGACTTCATTCAGGTGCTCGTGCGGGTGCGGGAACCGAACGACGGTGAGCCACGCTCGGCCGGGCTGGAGACGTTGCTCGTGGAGAAAGCGCGCGGCACCTTCCCGGACGGGCTCACGGGCACGCCGATCGACAAGATCGGCTACCACGGCTTCCTCACCTGGGATCTCGTCTTCGACGGCGTCCGGATTCCTGCGGGCAACGTCGTCACCACGAGTCCGCTGGGCGACGACGTCGGCGAGAGCGGATTCGCCGATGTCGGTTCCTGGCTCGATCTGGCGCGGGTGCACACCGCGGCCCGAGCCGTCGGTCTCGCCCGCGCCGCGGTCGAGGACTGCACCGCGTATCTGCAGGAGCGCGAGCAGTTCGGTCATCCGATCGGTGATTTCCAAGCCCTACGATTTGCTCTCGCCGACATGGCGAGCGAGGTCGAGCAGGCCCGGGCGTTCTATCGCCAGGCCGCCCACCTCCTCGACACCGGAGCCGATGCCTCGCAGTTCGCGTCGATGGCGAAGCTCCGTGCGACTGAGATGGCGGCGACGGTGACCAGTCAGGCGATTCAGCTGCACGGCGGCAACGGTTACACCACCGAGCGGTCGGTTGAGCGGTACTGGCGTGACGCGCGCCTGACGACCATCTTCGAAGGGACCTCCGAGATACAGCGCAAGATCATCTCGGACGGGTTGTTGCCACGCCCATCTTGACCTGTGCCGCTGCCAGTGGGTTCACCCCGAGGCAACACGACAAGTCGTAACATCCGGGCACATTCGTCCCATAGGGAGAAGCCATGCGGCGTCGCGTCATGTTCGTCGGCATCATTCTGAGCGTCGTCGCCGGCGGCATCGCCGGACTCGCCGGTCCGACGGCCGCCGGAGCCTCGCTACGGCTGCCCGCCGTGCTGCACAAGGTGCTCGGCGCGTGCGGTCTGGACCTGCGCCCTGGCTTCTCCCACTGCAACCTGATCCAGGTCGCGGACGCCCAGAACCGGCCACTCGCGGCGAGCGGACCGACGGGCTACGGCCCGGCCGATCTGCAGAGCGCGTACTCCCTCGCTGCCGCTGCAGCGTCCAACGGAGGCACGCAGACCGTCGGGATCGTCGACGCCTACGACGACAAGACGGCCGAGGCCGATCTCGGCACGTATCGCAGCTTCTACGGCCTGCCCGCGTGCACGACCGCGAACGGCTGCTTCCGTAAGGTGAATCAGAACGGCGTGCAGGGTTCCTACCCGGCGAACAACGTCGGCTGGGGGACCGAGATCAGCCTCGACCTAGACATGGTCTCGGCGGTCTGCCCCAAGTGCCGCATCCTGCTCGTCGAGGCGTCCAACAACCAGAGCAACAGCCTGTACGCATCCGTCGACACCGCGGTACGGCTCGGGGCCAACGAGGTGTCCAACAGCTACGGCGGAGCGGAGAGCTCGACCGACCCGTCTTCGAATGTGCACTTCAACCACCCCGGCGTGGCGATCACGGTCAGCTCGGGCGACGCCGGCTATGGCGTGCAGTACCCCGCGGCATCGCCGTACGTCACGGCCGTCGGCGGCACGACGCTGACCCGCTCGGGCGGCAGCTTCACCGAGTCGGTGTGGAAGGGAGCCGGGAGCGGATGCTCGAAGTACGAGACGAAGCCCTCCTGGCAGGCCGACACCGCCGGCTGTGCGCACCGCACGGTCACCGACGTCGCTGCAGTCGCCGACCCAGCCACCGGAGTTGCGGTGTACGACAGCAACTGTGACGGATTCAATGCGTTGTTCGGCAAGTGCTTCAAGGGTTGGGGCACCGTGGGCGGCACGAGCGCGAGCTCACCGATCATCGCCGGTGTCTACGCCCTGGCCGGCAATGCGGCTGCAGTCACCTACGGCTCGTTCCCGTACTCGCACACCGCGGCATTGCACGACGTGACGACAGGCAGCAACGGCTCCTGCAGCGGCTCGTACCTGTGCACCGGCACGGCGGGCTATGACGGGCCGACCGGTAACGGCACACCGAACGGCACCAGCGCCTTCTGATCCCAGGCGGGCACGGCACGGTCTTATTGCCAGCGACTTGCAACAAGGTGGTGGAGGCAATACGGTCGTCGTGATGACGACCACCGGTGCGCGCACGCCTTTGCGGCGGATTCGTGTCGCGTTGACGCGGCGCGAATGGGCCGGCGTCGCAGCCATGGCTGCCGTGATCATCGGGTTGCACGTCCTCGGCTGGTTCACCCTCGCTGCGATCGTGGCGCCGCACCACTACAGCGTGGGGAAGAAGACCCTCGGCCTCGGAGTCGGCCTGACCGCATACACGCTCGGAATGCGCCACGCGTTCGACGCCGATCACATCTCCGCGATCGACAACACGACCCGCAAGCTCATGGCTGACGGCCGCCGTCCCCTCTCGGTCGGCTTCTTCTTCTCCCTGGGCCACGCGAGCGTCGTGTTCGCGCTCACCTTCCTGCTGTCGGTCGGTGTCAAGTCACTCGCCGGCCCTGTGGTCGGCAACGGCTCGTCGTTACACCACTACACGGCAATCATCGGAACGAGCGTTTCCGGAACGTTCCTCTACGTGATCGCGCTGATCAACACCGTGGTGCTCGCCGGCATCCTCAAGGTCTTCCGCCAAATGCGCTCCGGCGGCTACGACGAGGCAGAGCTCGAGCAGCACCTCAACAACCGCGGCTTCATGACGCGCATCTTCGGCGGCCTGACCAAGTCCATCACCAAACCGTGGCAGATCTACCCGGTCGGAGTGCTGTTCGGCCTCGGGTTCGACACCGCGACCGAGGTCGCGCTCCTCGTCCTCGCGGGATCGACGGCTGTCGTGGGGTTGCCGTGGTACGCGGTGCTCTGCCTGCCCGTGCTGTTCGCCGCGGGCATGTGCCTGCTCGACACGATCGACGGCACGTTCATGAACTTCGCCTATGGCTGGGCATTCTCCAAGCCGGTGCGCAAGGTGTTCTACAACCTCACCATCACCGGGTTGTCGGTCGCGGTCGCGTTCCTGATCGGCACGGTCGAACTGCTGAGCGTCCTCGCCGCGCAGTTGAGGTGGAACGGCACCTTCTGGGACTGGGTCACCGGGCTCGATCTCAACGTGCTCGGCTTCGTGATCGTCGGCCTGTTCGCCGCGACGTGGATCGCCGCGATGATCGTCTGGAGGGTCGGACGGGTCGAGGAGCGGTGGACGGCGCAACTTCGCCCGGAGCACGCCCCAGTCGACTGATCCGGTCAGTCAGACCCGCTCGAACTTCTCGAATGCGGCCGGATCAGTCGCGTAGTCGCGGATCGCGTCGGCGAACTGAGCAGCCTGGAACCCGTCGACCGCGCGATGATCGAACGACGCCGTCAACGTCAGCATCGGCCGGATCGCGAGCTCGCCGGAAACGACGGCAGGCCGTTGCTCGACCGCGCCGATCAGCACGAGGACCGGCACCTTGTAGAACGACGCCAGGGGCGAGTACGCGTTGGAGACGCCCCACATGCCGACGGACGTGACCATCGCCCCGCCGAATGCTTGACGGGGAAGGCCGAGGGCCGGGAGGTCGAGATTCAGGTCGGACGTCAGCCACGCCGAGAGCCTGATGCCGATGCGTAACAACGGGATCGGGAGTACCTCGAGCATGCGCTTCGTCCTGCCGAACTCAGGATCCGTGCCCGTGCGGATGGCATCGACTCGGCGCTCGACCTCGCGGGCGAGTTCGACGGCCGACTTCTTGTCCGCATCGACGACCTTCACGCCGCTGAGTTCGGTGCCCCCGCCGGCGCTGGCGATGACGAACACGTCGACACTCTCGCGGTCGTACTCGCGAGACCGAACGCGGCGCTGATTCAACGATGGTGTCGCACTCAGCCCGTGAGCGACGGCTCGGCTGATGAGGTGGGTCATCGTCACGTGCACGCCGGACTCGTCGCGAATCGTCCGCGCATATTCGAGCAGCGCTTCGGCGTCGAGGTCGAGCTGGCCGAAGAACTGGGGGTCGTTCGGCGCCCGCCACGACGCCGATGCCAACTTGCGCCAGCCTCTGACCGGCCGTCCGGATCTCATGGTGGTGCCTCCTCGCACTCCTTCGATGATGTCGGGGACCTTGGTAACGCCACCAGAGGCGTAGGGCCCGGATGCCTTCGGCGGCGTAGGTCACTGACTCGGTTGGGGAAGCCGACCGATGAGCCACGCCAGTTCGTCGGGGAGGCCGACGCGCCACGTCGCGATGTTATGGCCGCCGTGCGGGTAGATCACCGTTCGGACGGTCATCGGCGACCGCACCAAGGCAGCGAATCGCTGGGTGTCCCGGTACCCGTCGTCGCCGAGCTGATCGAAGGACGAGACCAGCAGCAGAGATATCGGCGGCGGCACCATGGTGCGCAGGCGCCATTCGAGGTCGTTCAGGTTGCGCACCACTGTCGACCCACCCCACAGATCGCCCGTCGTCGCGTCGCGCAGGGCGTAGAAGTAGCCCTGGATCGACACAGCTGCAGCGCACACGTCCGGATGCAGCATCGCGAACTTCACGGCGCAATACCCGCCCGTCGATCCACCGATCGCGCCCCAGCCCCGTGGCAGCACCCGATAGGACTGCGCGATCTGTCCGGGCAGGTCGCTGAAGTAGAAGGTGGCGGCCTGCGGACCGGCCGGCACGTCGGTGCATTCGGTGTCGCGCGGGTAGCTGACCGAGGGCAGCAGCATCACCAGGACGACGGGCTGAGCCCGGTGCGCGTCGATCAACCGCAAGACGGTGCCGGGGTAGTCCATCCCGTGGATCATGTCCGGCTCGGCGCCAGGGTAGCCGGACATGACCATGAGAGCCGGGAACCGCGCGTGTGCGTAAGCGGGCTGGAAGTACTGCGGCGGCAGGTAGACGAACGCGTGCTCACGCAGCTGGGAAGTGGCACCGACGAGGTCGACCGACTCGAGTCGGCCCCGCGTCGCCCATTGCGTGCGCGTGGCGTACGGCGGATCGGCCAGCAGCGTGATGGCGCCGGCGTTCGCGGCCGTCGCTGCCGCGCCGCTCGGCGGGTTACCGAGCGCCTTGATTCCCGCTGCCGATTGTTGGCTGCGCAGCAGGCTCGACCACGAGCCGTAGAAGTCGCCGTAGTCGTTCAGCGCCACGGCGACCAATGCGGTGGCAGCGAGCTGGCATCCGATCACCAGCGCGAGGCGTTGGGTGAACCGCGCACCCCGGCCGCCGCGCAGCCGTGACCATACAGCGGTCGTGACGACAGGAAATGACACTGCGAGCACGACCATGGTGATGAGCAGCGGCGTTCCGAGCAGGGTCATGTCATCTCACGGTGTGGCCAGCGCGGTGCCGGCAACTGTCATGCCGAGGTCAACTTGACCCGGCTGGACGGGTACCGACGAGCTGCACGGGGGAGCCAGGTGCGCGATCAGCCAGTGGAGGGCCGCTGGAAGTTCAGCCGCCCATGTGGCGATGTTGTGGCCGCCGTGCGGGACGGTCATCACGCTGACCCGCATCGGAGCCTTGACCAGCTGTGCGAACCGCATTGCCTGGACATAGCCGTCCGAGCCCTGTTCGGCCGGTGATGTCCCCTCAAGCAGTGAGACGGGCGGCGCCGGAAGATGACGCAAGCGCCAGGCAAGGTCGTTCAGCTGACGAACGATCGCCGATCCGCCCCACAGGCTGCCGGTCGTCCGGTCGTGCAACGCGAAGAAGTAGCCCGACATCTCGGCGGCTGCTCGAAACGTGCCGGGATTGAGCATCGCCAGTTTTGCGGCGCAGTACCCGCCGGTGGAATCGCCTATCGCTCCCCACGACGAAGGCAGAACACGGTAGGACTTGCCGATCTGGCTCGGCACGTCCGTTGCGAAGAAGGTCTCGGCCTGCGGTCCGTCGGGAACGTCGGTGCATTCGGTGTCCCGTGGGAATGTCACAGACGGCCGCATCATGACGAGCACGGCTGCAGATGCGTGGTGCCGCTCGATCAGGCGTCTCAGGACGTCCGGATACTTCAGCCGTGACACGAGGTACTGATCGATGCCGGGATAGCCGGTGAAAACCTCTACAGCTGGGAAGTAACGCGAGGCGTAAGCCGGCTGAAAGTACTGCGGAGGCAGGTAGACGAATGCGTGCGAGCGCAAGCCCGACACCGCTCCGCGAATCGTCACAGACTCCAGGCGGCCGCGCCGACTCCACTCTCCCGGGTCTGTGTAGCCGGGTTCGGGCCGAACCGTGACGCCGGTGTCAGACGGCCTGCTGTTCGCGACCAGCTCCGGGTGCTGCGCCGGCTGGGAGCCGAGGCCGGCGAACTGCGAGGCTCCGGCGGCGAGTTCGGACCACGAGTTGTAGAACAGGCCATAGTCGTTGATGAGGCCGGCAACCAGGCAGATGGCGAGGATCTGAGCGGTGGCGAGCATTGCCAGGCGGACCGCGCCGCGCACGAGGACGGGGCCACGAACCCGCGGCCACGACAGGCATACCGCGATGGGCGCGAGC
Source organism: Jatrophihabitantaceae bacterium (assembly GCA_035999365.1). Lineage (GTDB taxonomy): Bacteria > Actinomycetota > Actinomycetes > Mycobacteriales > Jatrophihabitantaceae > DASYGT01. The sequence continues at coordinate 8,563 of DASYGT010000029.1, read as the reverse complement.
GCTGCTGCGGCGGCGAGGACGATCAGCACAGGCGTTCCGAGCAGTCCCAACGTTGATGGTCCTTGTCTTTCGCGGTCGGCGCTCCGATGATCCGTCGCGAGGGCTGTGATGCCGCGTAACGGCAAACAGGCAGCGCTCAGTTCCGGGCGGTCTGCGTATGTCGTTCCACAAGGAGAAGACAGCAGGGTCCGTCGACTTGGTTGCAGGCGGGAGACCCGGCTCGCTCAGCCGCTACTTGGGGTCAGCCCGGTCAGTCGCGTCGCGTCATGGCTCGGCGAGTGAGCACGGCGACGACAGTGAGGGGCCACAACGCCTCGGCGGCCGCGACGGAGCGTTCGCTCAGCCCGAGCGTGGCACCGTCGCCGAGTTCGAGAGAGAACCAGGCGAGCAGTGCTGCCAGTACGGCCGCCGCTGTCAGCGCCGAGCGGCGCGACGGGACGCCGGACCAGATTGGCCAGAGCGCCAACGCGGCGAACGCGACGGCAGCAGCCGGCGCGTGTGCTGTCGCGGGCTGACGAGCGGCTGCGACCACAAGCGTGGCAATACCACCCGAGCCGAGAAGGACCCGGCCGGCCGTTCGTGCCTCCGTCATGCTCGCTGCGGTCACCAGGTGACAGGCGCCGAGCAAGGCGAGCCCCGCGGTCATGATCCAGCGGTCGTGCGCGTGCACCGCCGCAAGCGCGCTGATCGTGTCACGAACGGAGTTGTAACCGGCCGGCTGCCGGGCCTGCGCAAGTGACCAGCCGCCGATCAACACGACCGGAGCGAGAGCGGCGGACACCATCCCCGGTCGGCGCATGGTCGCCAGTCTGTCCGATGGCCTCGCAGAGCCGCGCGAGGACCGTGAAAGTGCCGTGACGACCGCGTGAAAACGGCCGTTCGAGGGCGACACCGCGCATGTCTGCGGCGTTCACTTCGATCGCCCGATGAAGATCCGTCGGGCCGGTGCGGGTTGCCGTATGACCCATCTGGTTGGAGTCGCAGTGCATGACGTGCTGTTCGTCCTGCTGACCATCGGCGTCTTCGCGTTCCTGGCCTTGTGCACCAAGGGGGCAGAGAAGCTGTGAGCGCTACGAATGTGGTGGGGCTGATCCTGGCGATCCTCGTGACGGTGTTCCTCGTGGTCGCGCTCGTCTTCCCGGAGAAGTTCTGATGTCAGACACCTGGGCCGGAATCGTCTTCCTGGGCACGCTGATCATCGCGCTCGCGCTGGTGCACAAGCCGCTCGGCGACTACATCGCACGGGTGCTCACCGGCAAGAAGTATCTTCGTGTCGAGCGCGGCGTCTACAAGGTCGGTGGGATCGACCCAGACGCGGATCAGACCTGGGGCACCTACCTGCGCTCCGTCCTCTGGTTCAGCGGGGTGTCGGTCGCCTTCCTGTACGCCTTCCTGCGTATCCAGCATCACCTCTGGACGCCCTACGGCGTGCCCAAGATGACGGCAGACCAGTCGTGGAACACCGCGGCCAGCTTCGTGACCAACACCGACTGGCAGTCATATTCCGGTGAGAACGCACTCGGCTACGTCGTGCAGATGGCAGGACTCGCGGTGCAGAACTTCGTGTCGGCCGCCGTGGGTATTGCCGTGGCGATCGCGCTCGTGCGCGGCTTCACCCGCAGTCGCACCGATCGGCTGGGAAACTTCTGGGTCGATCTGACGCGCATCTGCCTGCGCATCCTGCTGCCCATCTCGATCGTCTTCGCGATCGTGTTCGTGGGCGCCGGCATGATCGAGAACCTCCATCACTACCAGACGATCCACACGATCAGCGGGGGGACGCAGACGCTGCCCGGTGGCCCGTACGCGAGCCAAGAGGTCATCAAGGAGCTGGGCACCAACGGTGGGGGACCTTTCAACGCCAACTCGGCCCACCCGTGGGAGAACCCGACGGTCTGGACGAACTGGATCGAGATCTTCCTGCTCCTGTGCATCTCCTTCTCGCTGCCCCGCACCTTCGGCGTGATGGTGGGCGACAAGCGTCAGGGACGCGCCATCGTGGCCGTCATGGCGGCCCTGGCCATCCTGTCGGTCGTTCTGATGATCACCGTCCAGACCATGCATCACGGCACGGTGCCGACGGCGGTCGGTTCGGCGACGGAAGGCACTGAACAGCGATTCGGTGTGCCGGATTCGGCGATCTTCGCCACCGGTACGACCCTGACGTCAACGGGCGCGGTCAACAGCTTCCACGACTCGTACACGAGCCTCGGCGGGGCGATGACGCTGTTCAACATGATGTTGGGCGAGGTCGCACCAGGCGGCACCGGATCTGGGTTGTACGGGATATTGATCTTGGCCGTCCTCGCCGTCTTCGTTGCCGGCTTGATGGTCGGACGAACGCCTGAGTATCTCGGCAAGAAACTCGGCGGCAGGGAGGTGAAGTTCGCGTCCCTGTACCTGCTGACGACCCCCGCGCTCGTCCTGATAGGCACCGCTGTGGCGATGGCATTGCCTGGGGAACGCGCGAGCATGCTGAACACCGGCCCGCACGGGTTGTCCGAGGTGCTCTACGCGTTCACTTCTGCCGCGAACAACAACGGCAGCGCCTTCGCGGGTATCTCGGTGAACACGGTCTTCTACAACACCGTGCTCGGCCTCGTGATGCTGCTCGGGCGATTCCTGCCGATGGTGTTCGTCCTGGGCCTGGCCGGATCGCTCGCGCGGCAGAAACCCGTGCCCGCATCCGAGGGCACCCTTCCGACGCATCAACTGCTCTTCGTCGGAATGCTCACCGGCGTCACGCTCATCGTGGTCGCCCTCACCTATTTCCCCGCGCTCGCGCTGGGACCCCTCGCGGAGGGTCTGCACTGATGACGGTCACGACAACAATGACAAACCCGGCCGATGGGCCGGTGCCTCCGCCCTCTGGCGAAGCGGGACCGCACCGGGTGCAGGCCGGCATCCTCGACCCACGCATGTTGTGGACGTCGACACCGGACGCGTTGCGCAAACTGAATCCGGAGACGCTGTGGAAGAACCCGGTGATGTTCATCGTCGAGATCGGCGCCGTGTTCACGACCGTGATCGCGATCGCGAATCCGTCCGCATTCGCCTGGTTGATCGTCGCGTTCCTGTGGCTGACGGTGGTCTTCGCCAACTTGGCTGAAGCGGTGGCCGAGGGGCGCGGCAAGGCGCAGGCCGATGCCCTGCGCAGGGCGAAGACCGACACGGTCGCGCGCCGACTCGTCGACCGCGAGAACGTCCAGGGTGACGTCGAGCCGGTTCCTGCTCCGCTATTGCGACAGGGTGATCGCGTCGTCTGTGAGGCCGGAGACCTCATTCCCGGCGACGGAGACGTCATTGACGGCATCGCCAGCGTCGACGAGTCGGCGATCACCGGGGAGAGCGCGCCGGTGATCAGGGAGAGCGGTGGCGACCGCAGCTCGGTCACGGGCGGCACACGCGTGTTGTCCGACCGCATCGTCGTCGAGATCACTCAGAAGCCGGGCGAGAGTTTCATCGACCGCATGATCGCACTCGTCGAGGGTGCCAGCCGGCAGAAGACGCCGAACGAGATCGCGCTCAACATCCTGCTCGCCTCCCTGACCATCATCTTCCTGCTGGCCACGGTCACGTTGCAGCCACTGGCGATCTTCTCCAAGGTGAATCAGCCCGGGCTGCCCGCCACGTCAGCGCTGGACAACAACGGCATGACCGGCATCGTGCTGGTGTCGCTGCTCGTCTGCCTCATACCGACGACGATCGGTGCGTTGCTGTCTGCCATCGGCATCGCCGGAATGGACCGGCTGGTGCAGCGCAACGTTCTCGCGATGAGTGGACGTGCGGTGGAAGCCGCCGGAGACGTCGACACCCTGCTGCTCGACAAGACGGGCACGATAACGCTGGGCAATCGCCAAGCCACCGATCTGATCCCGATCGGCGACGTGCCGATCGAGCGACTGGCCGACGCCGCGCAGCTGTCCTCGCTGGCGGACGAGACACCTGAGGGCCGCTCGATCGTCGTCCTCGCGAAGTCGCGGTACGGCCTGCGGGAGCGTGCTGCCGGAGAGCTGTCCCACGCGAGCTGGGTGGCGTTCACTGCTCAGACTCGGATGAGCGGTGTTGATCTCACGGCGATCGCTGGTTCGCCGGCACGGCAGGTTCGAAAGGGGGCTGCCGGTGCGGTCATGGCCTGGGTGCGTGACGCCGGCGGGACTGTCGTCCCGGAGACCGGCGAGGTGGTCGACGGCATCAGCGCCGGTGGCGGCACGCCGCTGGTCGTGGCCGAACGCGTCGTGGGATCAGCACCGCGCGTGCTCGGTGTCGTCCATCTGAAGGACATCGTCAAGCAAGGCATGTCGGAACGGTTCGACGAGCTCCGCAGGATGGGGATCCGCACGGTCATGATCACGGGCGACAATCCGCTCACGGCCAAAGCGATCGCCGACGAAGCCGGTGTCGACGATTTCCTCGCCGAGGCGAAGCCCGAGGACAAGATGGCCCTGATCAAGCGCGAACAGGAGGGCGGCAAGCTCGTCGCGATGACCGGCGACGGCACGAATGACGCTCCCGCGCTCGCTCAGGCTGACGTCGGCGTCGCGATGAACAGCGGAACGTCGGCAGCCAAAGAGGCCGGCAACATGGTCGATCTGGATTCCGACCCGACCAAGCTCATCGAGATCGTCGAGATCGGCAAGCAACTGCTGATCACGAGGGGCGCGCTCACGACCTTCTCAATTGCGAACGACGTCGCGAAGTACTTCGCCATCATCCCGGCGATGTTCGCCGCCGTGTACCCGGGCCTGGACAAGCTGAACATCATGCGGTTGCACTCGCCGCAATCGGCGATCCTCTCCGCGGTGATCTTCAACGCGATCATCATCGTCGCGCTGATCCCTCTTGCGCTGCGGGGTATTCGCTACAAGCCCGCAAGTGCGAGCGCGATGTTGCGTCGCAACATCTATATCTACGGCGTCGGAGGCATTGTGTTGCCCTTCATCGGGATCAAGGCCATCGACCTCGCCATTCAGTTCCTTCCGGGGATTCGGTGACCTGACATGCGTTCCTTCGTCAACTCCTTCCGGCAGTTCTCCGCGGCACTGCGGATGCTGCTGATTTTCACGGTGATCCTCGGCGTCGCCTACCCGCTCTTGATCGCCCTTGTCTCGCAGGTGCCGGGCTTGAAGGCTCGTGCGAACGGTTCGCTCGTGAAGGTCAACGGTCACGTCGTGGGGTCGAAGCTGATCGGGCAGTCGTTCACGGGCAACGACGGCAATCCGTTGCCGCAGTACTTCCAGAGCCGGCCCTCGTCGGCGGGCAGTGGGTACGACCCAACCGCGTCGAGCGCGAGCAACCTGGGGCCGGAGTCGATCGTCGACACGCTGCCGGATCCCGCCGTGAAGGGGGACACCGGCACGCCGAGCCTGCTGACGCAGGTGTGCACGCGCAGTCTCGCGATCGGAAAGCTGTACGGAGTCGACGGTTCCCGCCCGTTCTGCACGCCGGACGGTGTAGGGGCTGTCGTTGCCGTGTTCTACGCGGGGCCCGGGTACCACGGCGCGATCACGCGGGTCGTGAGCGTCAACCAGGTGAGCCCGGCGACGCCATTCATCAGCACCTACAAGGGGATTCACGTCGAGTTGGCGAGGTTCGGCGAGGACTACTCGAGGGGCCAGATCGTCCCGATCCGCGGTGATGCGCCGGCCGGCCCGGCCGTCCCTGCTGACGCAGTGACTGGATCCGGTTCAGGCCTGGATCCGGAGATCAGCCCGGCGTACGCCCGGCTGCAGGAAGCGGTGGTGGCGCACGCGCGTGACGTCAGCGTCGCGCAGGTCGCTGCTCTGGTCGCCAGGTTTGAGAGGGGGCGCGATCTCGGCTTCCTGGGCGAGGCCCGGGTGAACGTCCTGGAGCTGAATCTCGCGCTGGACAGGTACTACCCGGTGCCCACGTAACCGACCTAGCTGAGCTGCGATCCGGTGGCCACGAGCACGAACCATTCGCCTCCGGGGGACAAGGCAATCGGCTTACCGGCCGCATCCTTCAATGTTGTGCCCGAGGTTGCGGAAGGGCGTGACCAGGTTCCGACGATGCGCCGGCCGTTGCGGAACACGACGACCTTTCCGGATCCGATCGTATGCGTGTACTGAGCCGGGTTGCCCAGGACGTCGAGGTCAGCGGTGTACACCGTGCTCTTGCAGAACTGGACGATCACGTTCGGCGTCGAGATCAGCGCACCCGTTGCCGTGTGCTGATATGCGCCGTCGATGAGCCGCGCGTATCGCTTCGAGCTGGCGATCCAGTTGAACGCAACCGGCGTGCCACCGACGGCAGTGCGGACAGTCGTGCCCGGGAGTGTCGCACTGTTCGCGATGGCCGATGAAAAGACCAGACCGATGCTCTTCGCGAATGCGCCCTTCAACACCTGGCCGATGACACTGAGATTTGCCCGCAGGTTGTTCGGGATGGGTCGGTTGTCGTCCCGCTGGAAGCCAGGCCCGCCCCGGTCGTTGATCGTCGTGCGCAGGTTCGAATGATCCATCGGTTTGAGTTCGGCGTGGGAGCCGCCGGATGCGGCGTAGTCGATGGCACCGAACTGGGCGAGCAGTTCGGGATCGTTCGCGCGTGTGCTCCGGACCGGTTCGACCACCGGCAGGGTGGTGTTGAACACCGCCACCAGCCGAGTGAGGCCGCCCTCGACCTGCTCGATATAGACGATGTCAGCCTTGTCGATGCCGAGTTGGGGCCGACCTGCAGCGGTGTCCTCGATCTTGACGGCGACAACCCGATTTGCGCTCGGCTTTCCCCCCGTGAAGGGGTTGATGGCCGGCGCGGGTGGCGGTGTCGCTGTGGTCGAGACGGCCGACGTCGACGGCGTGGGAGATACGACTGGTTTCTTGGCGTGATGCCCCCCGCCACATGCGGCCAGCGGTATGACCGCGACCGTCACGCAACCGACGGCAAGGGCGCGAGAAGACATCATCATCAAATTCCTGCCGATTCGATTCGGTAGTGGGTGGCGTCGAGGTCAAGGGGCGTGGACGGGTGGGATCGGCTCCACCGACCGGCCGAGTACCACATCGAGGCCGCCACGCCACAGTAGTCTGCGCGTTTCTGACGCCCGACGGGTGCAGAAACGCCGAGAATCCCGACTCGGCCGCGCAGGCGCGTACAGCGCGATCGTGTAGGACTTGCAGATGCTCACGCGCCGCCACGTCTTGTTCGCCGCGATTGCTGGGGTGTTCCTGGTCAGCGGCTGCACGGGCAACAGCAGCGGGCCGCACCCTGCGAGAAGGGCCACGCACAGCACGTCCAAAGTTTCGGGTTCCACGGGATCGTCGTCGCACCCGCCCGTGGTCGCGCCTGCCGATCAGGCCGGTTCGCCGTGGCAAATCAGCGCCACCGCCAGCGGTGGCGTGGCAGGTTTCGCTGATCGCACCAGCGTTCTTCCGGGACAGAGCGTCCGGATCTTCGTGTCGACGACGGCGGCCACCTTCGTGGTCCACGCGTTTCGGATGGGTTGGTACCGGGGTGTCGAGGGCCGGCTCACGTGGACGTCGAACCCCGTCGCGGGCAAGCAACAGCCCGCCGCCGTCGAGTCCGCCAAGGCGACCCGGACGATGACTGCGCCGTGGACGCCCTCTCTGACGATCGCGACCACGGGTTGGGAGCCGGGCCACTATCTGCTCCGGCTAGACACGAGCAGTCATCACGCGTCCTTCGTTCCGTTGACGGTCCGCGCCGCCTCCGCCGCCGGGACTGTCGTCCTCATCAGCCCGGTGACTACGTGGCAGGCGTACAACCTCTGGGGTTGCTGCAACCTTTATGAGGGCGGCGACGGAGCCTTCGCAAGCCGTTCGCGCGCGGTGTCGTTCGACCGTCCGTATGCCTCGAACGACGGCAGCTCGGAGTTCATCGATCGGGAATTGCCGGTGCTCGCCGAGGCCGAGCGACTACATCTGCCACTCGACTTCATCACTGATGTCGACCTCGAAGCTGATCCGCACGTGCTCGACGGTGCACGCGGCGTCATTTCGATGGGGCACGACGAGTACTGGTCGCCGACGATGCGCGCGGTCGTCACCGCAGCCCGCGACGCCGGCACGAACCTGGCATTTCTCGGTGCCAACTCGGTCTTCCGACGGATTCGTTTCGCAAGCACCTCGGTCGGTCCGGATCGATTGGAGATCGACTACAAGATCGCGTCGGAGGATCCCCTCTACGGGCACGACAACTCGGCCGTCACGGCCGACTGGCCCGCGGCGCCCGGCGCTGCGCCGGAATCATCCTTGCTCGGTGCCCAGTACGGCTGCTTCCCAGGCCGAACCCGGGTTGACGGGGTGATCGCCGATCCGGCGAACTGGTTGTTCGCGGGCACGCACGTGACGATGGGCGAGCACCTGACCGGGCTGGTCGGCCCGGAGACCGACGCAGTCCAACTCGGGTATCCGACGCCGAGGCCGATCGAGGTGCTCATGCACTCGCCGACGCAGTGTCCGCACAACAGCCCGTCCCATGCCGACGTGACGTACTACGTGGCGCGCAGTGGCGCCGGTGTTTTCGACGCGGGCACCATCGACTGGACGTGCATCGTAGGCAGCAGCTGTCATGGTCGGGCCTCGTC
>DASYGT010000016.1:0-1570 GCA_035999365.1 Jatrophihabitantaceae bacterium | reverse complement strand
TTGACGGTCGGATTGCGCGAGACCTCCGCCACGCTCACGAGGCTGAGGAACGGCAGCATCAACTGGTTAAGGTGCTCGACCTGGCTGTGGGCGAAGATCGTTGCCCGCTCCGGGTCGATCCCCGCCGCCAGGTAGTCGGCGATGAGTCCGAGGACGTCAGCGGGCAGGCTCGCGGGCGACTCACGGTCGGTGATCGTCTGGTAGTCGGCGACGAGCACCATGACGTCGACGCCGAGGTCCTGCAGCCGGACGCGATTGGCCAGCGTTCCGAACAGATGGCCGACATGAAGCGGACCCGTGGGGCGATCGCCGGTGAGCACCCGGAAGCGGCCGGGATCGCGGCGCAACTGGGCCTCGAGCTCACGGCGTCGCGCCTGCGAAGCCTCGTGCGAAGCACTCACCGTAGACATCGTGAAATCAACCTCCTGGCATTCAGGCCTCCAGGCGGCGACACCCTCTACGACGAGATGGACCGCCCGGAGGCGGCCCGTTGAACACGCGTAGCACAGGCCGCCCTTAGCTGAGCGACCACCACCACAGGCTGCGCGTAATCCGAATCACAGAGCTCAAGAATAGCCCTGAGTCAACCCGGCCAACAGGGCACGCGCGAGCGGCTCGGGGTGTGTGAGCGGCATCATGTGGCCGGCCCCTTCGATCAGCGTGTGCCGTGCGTGCGGTATGTGCCCTCGGATCACGTCGCAGATCGCGTGATCGACGGATGACGTGAGCGAGCCCTCGACGACATGGACGGGCGCTGTCACGCCGGCAAGTGCGTCGAGCGTGAGCAGGTCGTCGTCAAACAGGACGTGCCAGAGGTCTCCCCGAGACCGCTGATCGGCGAGAAACGCCTCGCGGCGTGCGGGCGGCCACCGGGCGAACGCGCCCGGCCCGTTGTAGAAGTCCACGAACTCCTCGAAGGCCGCGTACCACCGGCCCGCACGAACATGTGCGCGCCAGCGATCGCGCAGGCCACAGATCTCCGCGTAGGCGCCGGCGTCCTGCGTGCGCAGCAACGCGTACGCCTCGGGCTCGACGACGGCGAGCGAGTCCACGACCTCAGGCGCCGCGACGGTCACGCGCAGCGCAGTCGCGCCGCCCCACGAGAACCCGACCAGACAGACCGGATCTCCGACGTGCTCGGCGACGGCATAGACCTGATCTGCGTAGTCGTCGAGGCTCCAGCGCCCGACCCCGCCCGGGCCGGTGCCCTCTCGATACGCGTCGATCGCGACGAGCCGGTAGCCCTCGGGCCACAGCGAGAACACCTGCTTCCACTCGCCGGCGCTGCCCACGCCGCTGTGCAGGAACACCACGGGTGCTCCGGCGCCGCGCTCGACGACCTTGACGCGGCGGTCAAGCGGCGTCGGGAGGATCGTGGTTGCCGAAATCACGAACCATTGACGCATCACCGACGGCAGACCTTCCCTGTTCGCGAGAGGAGTCACAGACCCGGTAGCGAACGGCAGAGCAATGCCCAGCCAGGAAGGCGAAACCCGCGCGGCGTATGTGATCCAGCGTCACTTCCGGCTGGTTCGCAAGGGCTACGACCCGGCCGAGGTTGACCGTCATC
>DASYGT010000008.1:0-1687 GCA_035999365.1 Jatrophihabitantaceae bacterium | reverse complement strand
GCGGCCGCAATCGCCTCCTGTGTCTTGATCGTAAGTCGGTCTGGTTGCATGGTTTCGTTGTGCCTCGGCCTGGGTTTCAGAGAAATCTAAGTCTTGGTGACTTAGATTATGGCAGGTTCGCGCGAGAAAACCAGGGGCATTTCGCCGGCGTCGGGTTCTTGACGGCCCAGTGAGGGAGGGACGAGGGCTAACTCGGGACCTCGAAGGGTGCATAACACGACAATGGCCACGATTCCGCCGAAGCGTGTCGTGAAACGCGCCCTATACGGTGCTTAACACGGCATGCCTCGGGTCCGGACGATCGAATGTCGTGTTATGCACCCTCCGGCCCGCCCGCGGCTCCGTCCCCCGAGCCAGACGGAAACCGGCAGCTCAGCCGTGAATGCGCAGCGTCTTTGACCCGGTGCGCGCGACGATGTGCGTCCCGCTGCCGCCGTACAGCCGCCCGAAGACCTCGATCGCGATGCCTCGGTGGTGACGTAACCCCGAGCGGATCTTGGTCAGGTGCTTGCGCCCGAATCCCATCAGGACCGTGGTCTTGCCGGCTGCACCCAGCGTGGCGATCCCGGAGACGATCTTGAATGGCCTGCCGCCGCCGATCCGGACGTCGGCGAACGCCCCCACACGACAGGCCGCCGAGCACGACAAGGTCGCGAACAGAGCCCCGAGCTTGGCGGGATGCTGGTGGCGCGGCAGCGACAGGCCGACGTGCGGGTGGGTCAGCGTGAACGCGGTCCCGGCCAGGCCGGTGAGATTCACGCTGCCCCAGCCGGAGGCGCGGTCAAAGCCGGGGCCGGCGCTGCAGCACCCGAGCGAGCGGTGGTTGCGAGTGATGAACGGCCCGATGTCGTTGCTGAACTCCTGCACGTCGGAGAAGACGTTGCCGCGCAGCGCCCGGTTGCGGCCGATCTTGTACAGCAGCGGGTTGACGAAGCCGACGTCGTGGCGTCCGTTGAGCCGCTGGCTCTGGTCGACCAGGGCGAGCCCGCCGGCGAGCAGCGGCGTCGCGGCGCTCGTGCCGCCGACCGTCTGCCACGGGTTGGTGCTCTGCGAGTTGACGCAGTCGGGCGTGGCCGAGCAGAACACGGTGTAGCCGGGCGCAATGTCGGCGAGCATCGACACGTCAGGCAGGAATCGGCGGTTCTTGTTGACCGTCCCCTTCTGATACGAGGGCCGCTTGAACAGCTGGCTGGTGCCGCCGCCGCCCGCCGCGCCAGGCTGCAGCGACGTGTCGTTCCAGACGATCTGGGCGCCGATCGTATTGGCGGGCGTCAGCGCGAAGTTGGTGCCACCGACGCCCGTGACCCACGGCGATGACGACGGGTAGTTGACCGACAGGCGCGCGACGGGCTCGCCGGTCAGGTCGACGCAATCGGCCGAGCCCGAGTCACCGCTCGATGCCAGGAAGGAGATACCGCTGCCGGCGGCCATTGCGAGCGACCCCTCGACCGAGCGGACTCCCTTCAAGCCGATCGCGAGGAATACGTCGGGCTCGCACAATCCCAGCGAGGCCGAGATGACCTGCGGCCTGAAGCCCTTGTTCTGCAGCGGCGCGGTCAGCGCTCGCAGCGTGGCCGAGGCGCTGGGCTTGGTCTCGTAGACGTCGATGCCCTTGAGGCCGGGTGCGGCAGCGTCGAGCACTTCGACGTCGAGCGTGGCCTCGCCACCGGGCGGAAGCGGGTGTTTG
>DASYGT010000036.1:0-3763 GCA_035999365.1 Jatrophihabitantaceae bacterium | reverse complement strand
GATCAGGCGATCGCACCGCGCTTCGACAGCCGCCCGGCGTGGTGGATCTTCCGCGAGATCCTGCACCGGATGGGCATCAAGCAGGCACTCGACTTCGAGACCATCGAGGAGCTGTGGAACTACCAGCTCGATGGCACCGGCGTCACCGTTTCGGAGATGCGCGAGGCCGGCGTGGTCGGCCTCGCGGCGGTGCCGAAATTGATCCCCCGAGACGAGCTCACGTTCCCGACACCGTCGGGGAAGATCGAGATCGAGAGCGAGGTCCTCAAACGGGCCGGGCTTGAGAGTCTGCCGGCGTACGTCCCGAAGGAGGCGCCGACGGGCGAGGAATTCACGCTGCTGTTCGCGAAGACGGCGACGCTCGCGCAGGGCCAGTCGCTCAACAACCCTCTGCTGAACGAGAGAGCACCCAAACAAGTGCTCTGGATCCACCCCGACCGCGCCGCCGCGCTCGGGATCGCCGACGGCGACGAGGTGGAGGTCAACGGCGGTGGCCGCTACACAGGTTGCCTGCCGGCGAAGGTCACGCGCTGGATCCATCCCGACGCGGTGTTCATGTTGCACGGCTACGGCGCCACCGTCCCGCTCGCCACGCGCGCCGTCGGCCTCGGCGTTGCCGACCAGCGCCTGCAGCACGGCAAGCTGTACGACTTCGATCCCGCCGGCGGTGGTAACGCGCTGACCGAGACGGTCGTGCACGTGAAGCGTCGGACCCCGCAGGGAGATGCAGGATGAGCAAGTACGAGCTGCGCCACGACGAGCCCAACTGTATCGGCTGCCTGGCCTGCGAAGTCCATTGCAAGACCAACAAGCAGCTTGGTCCGGGTCCAGATCCGTGTCGGGTTATCGCGCTGGATCCGGTCGAGATCGACGGACTGCCTCGCAACCGCTTCGTGTTCATGCCGTGCTTCCACTGCGAGGACCCGTGGTGTGTCCGGGCGTGTCCGACCGGCGCGATGCAGAAGCGGGAGAAGGACGGCATCGTCTTTGTCGAAGACAGCCTCTGCATCGGCTGCAAGAGCTGCATCGCTGCCTGTCCGTGGGGCACTCCGCAGTGGGACCCCGCCACGAACAAGGTGGTCAAGTGCGATTACTGCATGGACCGGATCGACGCTGGGCTGCAGCCTGCCTGCGTCACGAAGTGCGTGACCGGTTGCCTGTCCTTCGGCGAGGCCAATGAGGTGCCGGACCAGCGCCGCGAGCGCTATGCCCGCAGTCTTCTGGCCGAGCCGTCGAGCGGCGAGGACACCTCGCCGTGAGCGAAGTTCACACGCTGCCGAGTTGGCTCGACCAGGGCGCCGCCGCCCTGGTCGGTGCGGTCCCGCCGACGGCTACGCTCGCCGGCGCGTTGCCGGGCCTCGCCCAGGCGCGGGAGCTGACGCCGTTGCAGCGGTTGCAACGCGTGCAGGAGTCGGGTCTCGCGGAGAGTAGCGGTGCCGGTGAACCGATCTCTCTGGCGTGGCGCCGGTTCCTGCGCGGCGTCGGCCCTTCGGTGCTGGTGATCGACGCGACCGGCCTTGACGTGCGCGCCCGCGGCACCGCTGCGGTCCTCGACGGCGCTCCGCGGCTGTTGGCCGAGGGTGTGCTGATCGCGGCCGGCCTCCGTGACAGCCGCGAGGTCCAGCTGCTTCTCCCGGCCGAGCTCAACGGTCACGAAGCCGCCCTTATGAACGCCGTCGACGCGATCCGTTCCCTCGCGCACGTCGTCACGCCCCGCATGCAGCTGCACGTGCAGCGCGACAGCCACCCGGGTCCGTGGGCGGAGCGCTCGCCGGTCGAGGTCTCACGGCTCATCCACACGCCTGAGACCTGGTGTCGGATCGCCCTCCTGTTCGCCGGCGCGTCAGGCCCCGAGGCATCGTTGCTGACGTTGCGGCGCGGCATCAAGCAGCGCGGCGTCGTCGAGCTCGCGCACTCTCAAAGCCTCCGCCGGCAGATCGAAGCCTGGGGTGGTGGCGTTGAGGTGGCAGGCCAGGACCCGGTGCTCGTCTTCGACGACGGCCTGGGCGGCTTCCTCCCGCTCTCCGCGGCCGACGTGTCGTGCCGACCGCTGTCGCTCGCCTCCGCCGGCGTCGTGCCCGTGCCGTCCACGCTGATGGTGATGGCCGAGGGGGCATGCCTTCTGCGCCAGACGCGCCGCGCGCTCTACCGGCATTGGCAGCTCGCCGACAACGCCGAAGGCGATCCGGTGCGTCCCCTGCTCGCCCGTGCCGGCCGCCTGGTGGCCGAGCTGACGCTCGGCCGCGGTGACGGCGCCCATCTCCGAGCGCTCGACGAAGTCGCGCTTGAGCTGGGCGCGCAGGGGCTGGCGGCCGCATGGCCGCTGGGCAGCTCGTTGCGCTACTACCGCGAACAGTGGGAGCGTCATGCGCGGCGCGAGTACTGCCCGGAAGGGCTGTGCTTCGAGCACCAGGCCGCGCCGTGTCACGGCACGTGTCCCGCCAACATCGACATCCCGAGCTTCGTCGCTCACATCGGCCATGGCGACTACCGAGCGGCGATCGAGGTCATCCGGCGGGACAACCCACTGCCGCTGACCTGCGGCCTGGTCTGCCCCGCGCCGTGCGAATCGGCCTGCGTTCGCGGCGGCAGCAACGGCGCCGTGTTCATCCGGCCGATGAAAGCCAAGGCGGCCGAGCACTGCCTCGCCGAGGGCGGCTACCCGAAACCCGAGATCGCACCGGACAGCGGCAAGCGGATCGGCATCGTCGGCTCCGGTCCAGCCGGTCTCACCGCCGCCTACTACCTGCGCACCTTCGGTCACGAGGTTGAGATCGTGGAGGAGCAGGAGAAGGCCGGCGGAATGCTGCGGTACGGCATTCCGGCCTACCGCCTGCCGCCCGACCTCCTCGACCAGGAGCTCGACCAGATCCGGGCCCTCGGCATCGCGATCCGCACCGGCGCCGAGGTCGGCAGCCTTGATGCCTTTCGCAAGAACTACGACGCCGTCTTCCTCGGCCTCGGCACCCAGCGCTCGCGCCTGATCCCGATCGAAGGTGTCCACCAGCCCTTCGTGCTCGGAGGCATCGATTTCCTACGGAACGTGCGCAGCGGCGAGCCGGTCCGAGTGGGGCCGCGGGTGATCGTCGTCGGCGGTGGCAACGTCGCGATCGACGTCGCCTTGTCGGCGCTGCGCCAAGGCGCAAACCACGTCGACATGGTCTCCCTCGAGAAACGCCGTGAGATGCCGGCCAGCGCCCACGAGATCGAGAACGCCGTCGGGGAAGGCGTGCAGCTGCACCCCGGCTGGGGCCCGCTCCGGATCGGGGAGGATGGTGAGACCACCTTCCAGTTCTGCGAGCAGGTCCACGACGAGACCGGAAAGTTTGATCCGAAATTCGATGACGCCCGCCTGCTGACGCTCGAGGGCGACCACGTCATCCTCGCCACCGGTCAGGGCACCGACCTGACGATCCTCGACGGCAGCGGGGTCGAGACCACCCACGGTTTCATCTTCACCGACCCCAAGAGCCTGATGACCAAGGTGCCAGGCGTCTTCGCCGGCGGTGACGTCGAGCACGGCCCGCGGACGGTCGTCGAGGCGATCCGCTCCGGGAAGATCGCCGCGAACGCGATCGACGCCTTGCTGCGCGGACAGCCCATGGGCAACACCACGGGCACGGCCGTGCGCCGAGCCGACGTGCCTCCCCTGCACGTCGTGGCCGGTGAACGCACACACCTCCCTCGTGCCGTGATGCCCGAACGGACCGTCGAAGAAGTTGTCGGCCTCGGCAACTACGTCAAGATCGAGGAGGGCCTGACC